>PNBE01000158.1:0-63572 GCA_003135895.1 Candidatus Dormiibacterota bacterium | reverse complement strand
GGTCAACGTCAAGACATTGGTGGCCAATGCGGTAGCAGCCGGTGATGCGCCGGTGAATGGCCAGGGCCTGCACTTCAAGTTGCAGTTCGTCCAAGATCCGCAGAAGCACAAGACGTTCTGGGTTCGGTGCTCGTCAGGGCCCACGCCAACGCCAACCCCCACCCCAACGCCGACACCGACACCAACTCCAACTGCGACTCCGACACCGAGGCCGTAGGCTCGGAGCAAGCGACGACGTCACCAAATTGAGGGGCGGCCGGTGCGTCGGTCGCCCCTCAAGGTCTCATCGCCTCCTACCAGACATCAGCGAGCAGGTGTCGCGGAAGTACATGAGCCGACCGTTCTGCGTACGAGTATCTCAGTCACCTGTCTGAGATATTGGTTCTGTGATGTCGCCGAACACGGTGACAGTGGAATCGGGGTACTCAGCCCGCGTAGTCCGCCATCACGTCCCCGGCGAAAGCTTCCACTCTGCTCCTACCCTCACTCGGCCACCCGCACACCAGGTAGGTGAATCCCGCTGCCGCCATCGCTTCGATGTTCGCGCGAACGACGGCGTCGGGCTCTGAAAGCGACAGCGACGAGGCTCGGCGAATCGCAGCCGGGTCCCTACCGGCCTCATCCGCTAGCCGATCGAGGCGTGCGGACAACTCACCCAACTCTTCGGGACTGCCGTAGCTGTGCCAGACGTCGGCGTAACGTGCCGCGAGCGGCAAGGTGCGCCGCAGCCCTGAACCGCCGATCCAGATTGGCGGGTGAGGCCGCTGAACGGGGATCGGCCATGTGCGCGCCTCAGTGAGCCCGAAATGGTGCCCGTCGTACGAGACCACCTCACCCGTCATGAGCCGAATAACAATCTCGAGGGTGTCCTCCAATCGGTCGAAGCGCTCGCCGATCGGTGGGAACTCGATCCCGAGCTGTCGGTGCTCGGCTTCGTACCACGCGGCGCCGAGAGCAAGCTCCAGGCGCCCATGGCTGGCGTGGTCCACGGTGATGGCTTCAACAGTCAGGACGGAGGGGTGCCGGTAGGTCACGCCGGTGACGAGCAGCCCTAGACGTATCTGGGTTGTCACGGTGGCCAGTGCCGCTAGCGTTGTCATACCTTCGAAGCACTCGCCCGGACCTTGGCCGTACATCGGGACGAAGTGGTCAAACCCCCAGGCGCCGTCGAAACCTAGCTCCTCCCCGAATCGCACGCGATCGACGATCTCGTCGAAGGCCAGCCGCTGCTGGGCGATGTCGATCCCGAAGCGCATACCGCCGATCCTACCAATGCACCCGCGCCTGACCAAACCCGACCCGTTCATCGCCATGCGACCCGGTGCTTCCGCGTTGGCCGCCATGGCCGGTGGCTCGGCGAGATCCGCGGGGACCCCCACCCCAAAAGTGGTCCAGGCTGTAGGTGAGACCGTCGACGTTCGTAACCGCCAACTTCGTCGACGAATGACCTCTCGTTAGCGATGAGTTTGGCTAGCGGGAATGGATACTCGGTTCATGGGATCAGTTACCTGCCACATGTCCATTTCGCTCGACGGGTACACCGCCGGACCCAATCAAGGCGTTGAGCATCCGCTCAACGTGCCCAGTCTCCTGGCGATCCTCAGGACGACTTGGTGGCGCTCCAGGAGCCGCCGCTGCCGGTTCCCGGGACCGTGTAGGTGCCGGACATGCTGTTGCCGGACACTGCCCCCGTATAGCTGACCCCGCCTACCGCGCCGAAGTTGATGGCGGTGCCCGCCTCGTTGCCGGTGATGCTGAGGGTCCTGGCGGGCGACGAGAGGACGATGGTGCCCGTCACGCCCGCCCCCGACTGTTGCCAGGTGAGCGCGAACGTGCCCGTGTAGATGCCGTCGTACTTCCCGGACCAAACCCCGGAGAGCCCGCCTGCCGGAGGCAACGGGGTCGATGCTGGTGCGCTCGTTGGCACCGCTGTCGGCACCGGGGTCGGCACGGGAGTCGATACCGGAGTGCTCGCCGGCGTCGGCGTGCCGGTGGTGGTCGATGCGCCGCACGCGGCCATCAGCGACACCATGGCAGTCGCAGTGAACATCACGATCGTTCGCTTCATGTCCGAGGTCCTCCCCTTGTCTCAGTAGCATACAAGTTGGTGTCGTTCATCGCTGATACTCCTCGGGGTCATGATGGTCGATTCGCTGCACTGGGGCGACGCCGCCGTCTGAGTCGCTCTGTTCCAACCCTGAAGCTGTGCGCTCGTCGGCCCACGGCGCGTGATCCGTCGCGAGGATCCGCTCGAAGGGGATGGCCGCCAGTTCGGCAACGCGACGGACCGCACGCTCGGAACCCTCGAAACGGCAGAGGACGACCTCGTCTTCGCGCATGAGCAGCGATCCGAGGTAGCGAACCACGTCCCCGTCAGCGGATAGCTCAGCGGCGCTGGCCTTGGCGCGCTCGTCGAGCGCGATGAGGTCGGATTCACGCACCCCAGGCCAGAAGCACTCGGCCAGGTATTCGGTGCTGTGCGGATGCTGCACACCGACAACGTAGGCCGCGGCTGGCTGTGCTGAAACCGGGAAAACCCTACGCGTCGATCGGCTCGACCCTACGTTTGCCGGGTGTCAGCCGCGTTCTCCAAAGCGCGCGCGGTCCGTGTCGCTGGACCATCGGGACCGTCCGCCGCCATCATCCAGGGGTTATGGCGGACGCTCGGAATCTGATCGTTGGCCGCGACGCTGAGTTGAGTGTGGTGGACGCCTTCCTGACGACGGCTCGAACCCACTTCGCCGTGCTGACTCTCGAGGGCGAGGCAGGCATCGGGAAGACAACGATCTGGCTCGAGGCCCTGCGTCGCGCCGGCGGTCGAGGGGCACGCGTACTGCGTACTCGTCCCAGTGAGGCAGAAGCGACTTTGTCCTACGCGGCCCTGGCGGACCTGTTCGACGCCGTGACCGGCGTGACGGTCAGCCAGCTGCCGGTGCCGCAGGGGGAGGCGATCTCGGCCGCTCTCCTCCGGGCTCCCGCGCCTCGTCGTGGCATCGATGAGCGAGCGTTGTGCGCGGCGGTGTTGACGCTGTTGAGGTTGATGTCGGCGCGGGAGCCGCTGGTGGTGGCGGTCGATGACGCACAGTGGCTCGACTCGCCATCCGCGCGCGTCTTGAGCTTTGCGGTCCGCAGGCTGGACACCGAGGCAATGGGCTTCTTGGTCACGGCCCGGGTTGGCGCGCCGGCGCCGCAGAGGTTCGACCGCGCAGCCGACCCGACCCGACACGAGACCCTCCTCGTCGGGGCGCTCAGCGTCGCGGCGTTGCACGAGTTGATCAAGCACGAGACAGGGCGCTCGCTCTCACGACCGACGATGGTGCAGGTGGCGGGCGTCTGTGGGGGCAACCCGCTCTACGCGCTCGAGATCGCCGCCGCGCTTCCGGATCAACTTCTGGCGGGCGGACGCCTACCCGTGCCGGACAGCCTCAGCGCGCTGGTCGTGGCCAGAGTGGGGCAACTGTCGGCAGCAACCCGCCGGGCGCTGCTCGTGGCAGCCGCGCTCTCGCAGCCGACGACCGACCTTGTTGATCCGCGGGCGCTCGGCGCCGCCAGGCGCGCCGGCATTGTGTCCATCGACGAGAGCCGGATCCAGTTCGCCCACCCCTTGCTGGCGTCAGCCATGTACGGCCGCGCTGATCGCTCGGAACGCCAATCGGTGCACCGTCGCCTTGCTAGTGCTGTGACCGAGCCAGAGGAACGCGCGCGGCACGCGGCTTTGGGCGCAACCGAGCCCGATGCCGGCATTGCTCGCGAGCTCGAAGCGGCGGCTGCGCTGGCCAGGTCTCGCGGAGCTCCCGGCGGGGGCGCGGAACTCCTCGATCTGGCGGTGGGACTGACGCCGCCGAGTCGGGGTGATGAACGCGCGACGCGGGTGGTCGCGGCAGCCGGCTCCTGGTTCGACGCGGGCGATTTGGGGCGCGCGCAGACCACGCTCGAGCAGGCGCTCGCCGGATCAATGGACGCCCAACTCCGCGCTCGCGCGCTGCGCCTGTTAGCCCAGATCCACTCGCGGCGCAGCTCCTTCACCGAGGCGACCGAGGTGGCGTTCCGAGCGTTGGATGCTGCCGACGACGCCGAGCTGCGTTCGGAGGTCGAATTGGACCTCGCGTTCTACCACGTGAGCTTGGGTGATGTGGCTGGTGCCGGACAGCACGCTCGCAGCGCTGTTGCCGCCGCGGAGGGCGCAGGGGCGTCGAGCGTGCTCGCGGATGCGCTCGCCGTGGTGACCATGGCCGAGTTCATCGGCGGACTCGGCTTCGACGAGGACCGCATCGGCAGGGCACGCGCGTTGGAGGACCCGCACCGCAACCGGGCGTGGCACATGAGCCCGGCGTTCATCCACGGTTCGCTTTTGCTCTACAGCGGCCGCTTGGAGCAGGCGCTCGCCATCCTCGGCAAGCTGCACACCGAGACGCAGGAGCGCGGCGAGGAGAGCCCTATTCCGTTCTCCTGCTTCTATTTGGAGTGGGTGTGTCTGTGGCGCGGCGATCTGGTCGCTGCTGGTCGCCTTGCCCAGGAGGCGCTCCAGACGGCAGCCCTGCTGGACGATCCAGCCGCACACGCGATCGCCCTCGCTGCGAGCGCATTGGTGCATGCCTACGATGGATCGAGTGACCTGGCACGCGAGGAAGCCCTCGAGTCAGTTCGACTGTTCCAGGACCTCCGCTGGGTACTCGGAATCAATTGGCCGCTGTGGGCACTCGGGCTCACCGAGCTGTCGAATGGCAACCCGGCGGCGGTCGACGCTGCGCTTGGCCCGCTCGCCGGCATGCTCATGGCAATGGCAGGTGGGGATCCGTTTCTCGGGGTCTTCATGCCGGAGGAGATCGAGGCGCTCATCGAGCTCGGCCAGCTGGATCGAGCGGAACCGATGATCGAATGGTTCGAACGATGTGGTGCGAATGTGGACCGCGCGTGGGCGCTGGCAGCCGCGGGGCGTTGCCGCGGGCTTCTCTGTGCCTCCCGCGGGGACATCGACGGTGCGCTCGCCGCCCTCCAAAGGGCTTTGGAGCAGCACGATCGCTGCTCCATGCCCGCTGGAGCGGGCCCGCACGTTGCTGTCCCTCGGACGCGTACAACGTCGTTGCGGCATGCGGGGACAGGCCAGGGCCACGCTCGCCGAGGCGCTCACAATGTTCGAGCAGGCCGGGGTGCCTGTGTGGGCGAAACGGACTCGGGGCGAGCTCGAGCGTGTGGGCCGGCGCGCCGCGTTGCCTGAGACACTGACGCAGACTGAAACGCGGGTCGCCGAGCTGGCCGCGTCGGGCTTCGCGAACAGGGAGATTGCGGAGCGGGCGTTCCTGACCACAAAGGCGGTCGAGGCCAACCTCACGCGCGTCTATCGCAAGCTCGGCATCCGCTCCCGAGGCGGACTCGCCCGCGCCCTGGAGGCCACCCCGCGAGACAAGACGTAACTGAGTCTGGGTATCACGTCCTCTGCGCGTACTCGTCGTGCCGGCGAAGCCAGAGTTGCGGCGAGTCCGCTTCGTTGCGACCCCTGGGGGCACGATCGAGGATTGGGTAGTACCCCATCAGAAACTCCAGCCCACGGGAGGTGGTGGAGTAGGTGTGGAATACGGCGCCATCGTCGCAGACAAATGCGCTGAACCCCGGGGCTTCGGACAGGTAGCCGACGACGTCCGTTCCGGAGGCGCTCGCGAGGTGGTCGACGACCGGCGGCATCCCCGCCTCGATCATGGGCTTGATCCCTTCGCGCGTCTGGTCCTCGGTCCGTGACATGCCGAAGTCGAAGTTGAAGTCGCTGTCGGCCGATGAGACCCATCGGAAGCCCCAGCCCATCCGTCGTTTATAGGCCCGGAGCTTCTCCAGCGGCGCGCGCGAGACGTACACCATGGTCACGTCACGGGCGTTGAGATGAGGAACGACACCGTTGACGGCATCAGCGCTTGAGGAACAGGTCGGGCAGCCCGCCTCGTAGCTCGGGCCGAACATGAAGTGGTACACGAGGAGCTGTGATCTGCCGTCGAACAGCTCGACGAGCGTTCTGATGCCTTCGTCGGACTCGAAGCGATACTCCTTCTCGACCCGGACCCACGGCAGCTCGCGCCGTTGCCGCGACAGCTCGTCGGCCATCCGCGTGTGCTCCTTCTCGCGCGCGAGCAGCGCCTCGCGAGCAGCCAGCCACTCCTCCCGGCTTGCCACCTTGTGATCAGTCATGCTTTTCTCCGCTCGATCTTCTCGAACGCTCGGTCCCCGAAGTCATCAATGCAGTATCAACCAACCCCGTTGCGACGGCACGTGCCGCGGTCGCAGCGCTCGGATCTCGGTCCATCCAGGCGGAGATGCCGGCGCCGTCGTAGAGCAACACGAGTTGTTGAGCAAGACGACTCGAGCCAAGCCGGGTCTTCGACCTGCGCGGCGGCACCGGCACTGTGCTCAACGCACCAGCCAAGGCATTTAGCCCGTCGATATGGCCTTCCGCCCGCTTCGCGTTGTTGCCCCGTCTAAGAGTTGGAGTCAATCCCCAGGCCGCGGTGGTCGGCGAACCACCAGGTCAAGCTCTGCCTTGATCACTGCGTAGCACTCACAGGACACAGCCTCGAGCCCTTCGCGGTTGACGATCGTGACGCGTCCGCGTGTGTAGCTGATGAGCCCAGCGCGCTGCAGTATGCCGGCGGACACGGAGACGGTCGAGCGCCGTGCACCCAGCATCTGTCCCAGGAATTCCTGGGTGATCATGAACTGGCTGGACTCGACGCGATCCTGGCTCATCAAGAGCCACCGGCTGAGCCGCTCCTCGCTGGAGTGGAGGCGATTGCACGCAGCCGCCTGCGCGATCTGTCCGAACAGCGCCTGCGTGTACCGGTCGACCAGCGTCTGGAAGGCTTGGCTGCGCTCGAACCATTCCACAAACACCGCCGCATCCACCCGAATGCCACGACCGGCCACTTGCGTAATGGCGCGCACCGCGAGGGCCCCGAGTGGCACCAGGGGGACTCCCACGATCCCCTCATTTCCGATGGTGGCCACCTCGACGACGGCGCCGTCATTCAGCGGGGTTACCAATGAAATCACACCATCGGTCGGGAAGTAGACGGCTTCGATCGGCCCCCCTGGCTCAAACAGCACAGTTCTCACGTCGAACGTGACGTTGGTCGCCGCCTCCAAGAACTGCAGTCGGTCGGCGGCGGGGAGTGCGGTGAGAATCCGGTTCTCACCGTGACGCCCGTCGGCATCACTGGATGCGCTCAGTCTGCCACCATCGAGTCCTTATCCTTGGACCACAACGACGCTGGCGATAGGGCGTTGCGACGGATGTACGGCGCGACCGCTGCAGCGCACAGCGCGCCTTCCATTCCTCACGAGCGACATTCACCAGTAGTGTGGGCCCAAAATCAGCTTCAGCGGAATAGACGAGTTATCACGCCGACTTAGGCGGACTATCACGGTTTTTGAGGACGTGTGGCGGCCGGTTCGTTGGTGGTCTCGAGACCGACACGCGCGGTGAGATCATCAATCGACATTGGGCGGGCGAAGAGAAACCCTTGCCCGTACATATATCCAAGCTCCATCAGGATTGCCGCCTCAGCCTCGATTTCGACCCCCTCTGCGACCATCGTCGCGCCAAGTGCCGAGCTCAACCCGAGGATCGCCGATGCCATGCGTCGAGCTTCGATTCGTTTGTCGATGCCGGTGACAAAGGCGCGATCGAGTTTGATCACGTCGACAGGGACGCTGCTCAGACGCGCCAACGACGAATACCCTGTGCCGAAATCGTCGAGGGCCACCTTGACTCCGATGGTGCGCAGTCGTTGGAACGCCTGCCGGACCTGGAGAACATCATCCATAAGCGCAGTCTCGGTCACCTCCACCGTGAGGGCGGTCGGCGGAAGCGTGGTTTGCATCAGCACACCTTCGAGCCATTCCGCAAACGCTCCACCCATCAGCTGACGTACCGAAATGTTTACCGACAGCTGGATTCCGTGATCGCGCTCCAGAGTCCGAGCGTCTCCACATGCGGTGCTCATCACCCACTGGCCTATCTGAATGATCAACCCGCTTTGTTCGGCGATCGGGATGAAATCCGCCGGCGAAATTGCCCCGCGAACCGGGTGAGTCCAACGAAGCAGGGCCTCGGATCCGACCGTCCGTCGGCGCGACAGATTGACGATGGGCTGGTACGCGACGCTGAGCTGCCCGGCCGCCAGCGCAACCCGCAAGCCACCCTGGATCACGAGTCGGGTCTCCGCCTGGAGACGCATATCGCGGTCATACACTCGGCATTGGTCGACCCCGGCATCCTTTGCGCGGGACAGTGCCCAGTCGGCCCTGCCAATCAGCGTCGACGACGGTCCCCGCGTCTGCTTGATAGCCACGCCCACGCCTGCCGTCACCCTGAGCAAACGCCCGTCCATCTCCATATCGGCACCCAGGGCGGTGCGGATGCGCTCTGCTGCCACGGTTGCATCCGCTGGAACGGACTCCGACGCCAGTACCACCGCGAACTCATCTCCGCCATTTCGGGAAATCATCTCCCCCGGAAACGCCTTCGACAAGCGACTGGCGACCTCGAGAAGCACGGCGTCGCCTGCTGTATGGCCCATCCCTTCGTTGATGAGTTTGAACTCGTCAAGGTTGATGAGCAGCAATGCTCCGGGGCCTTTCTTGGTGGAGGCCAGCGCATTGAGGTGTTCGACGAGAGCCGAACGGCCGGGCAGGCCCGTCAGAGGGTCGTGCTGGGCAATGAACAACCGCAGTTCTTCCGCTTGACCGCGCGCTGCCTCGGCGGATACCTCGGCCGAGACGTTGGTGGAGACCGAGATAACCCCGATCACGGTGGTCGCATCGTTGCGTATCGGCCCGTGCAGGCTCAGGTATGTCTGGCCGTTCACCTGCGTTCGCGTCGTCGACTCCACTCCCCGGAGAGCATCTCTGAGTGCGACAAGGGTTGGCCGGTGCGTGGTGAATTCGCTCACGTGTCGACCGAGAAGGTCCTCTGGAATCGTTCCGCTCCGTGAAAGCCCGCCTGCGACGTACGTGAACCGTAGATCCGCATCGAAAGCAGTGAATGTCATTGGGAGTGCTGCGATGGCGCCGTCAATGAATGCCTGGCTGCGGTGCTGTACATCGTCGGAGGCCCTCTGCCGCGTCAGGTCCTGAACGTTGTCGAGAAGCTGGGTGGGCCGACCAGCGTCGTCGCGCACCACAGCACTCGTGACAAGTGCTGGAAATATGGTGCCGTCCTTGCGTTGCAGAGGCCTCTGCGCGACGAATCCTTCGATGGCGCCATCGTTCAGGCGCTCGACGATGTCATCGGCAGGGCTCAACCCGGGCGGGAACACCCGGGCCATATCGCTGCCAACAAGGTCGTCGAGGCTAAACCCCACCATCGAACAGAACGCTCTGTTGACGACGTCGATGCGAAACGACGGGACGTCGATAACGAGCTGACCGACCGAGGTGCGCTCGAATATTGTCCGATACAGATACGTGCCTTCCCGTAGAGCCGCAGCGTACGCAGCCCGTTGGCTCTGGCTGAGCCGCCGACTTGTGTTGATCCCTC
This sequence comes from Candidatus Dormiibacterota bacterium, assembly GCA_003135895.1. Classification (GTDB taxonomy): domain Bacteria; phylum Chloroflexota; class Dormibacteria; order Aeolococcales; family Aeolococcaceae; genus Palsa-851. The sequence continues at coordinate 54,049 of PNBE01000158.1, read as the reverse complement.
GACCGCGCTGGTCCGAGCGATCCACGCCGCGTGGAGAGCTCAACTGGCGAATGCCGGCTCGATGCCGGCGGTCAGCTGTTGCGGCATTCCGCGCAACTGGTTACGGACTTCTCCGCGCGACTCGAGACAGTACGAGAAGGTCAATCGACCAATGCCGGCTGGATCGAATGGGTACACGTGGAGGCTGGCAGAGGGGTGCGCGAGACACCTAGAAGATCATCCAGCGGATCGCAAGAACGGCGATCTCTCGGGAGGACTTCCTATTCGACCCCGAGGCGATGGCCACGGACATCAGTGTGGGTGCCTACCAGCTTCAGCGGAATAGACGAGTTATCACGCCGATATGGACGGATCGTCACGCCCATCCCTTGATACGGACGCGAGCGTAGCGCGACCGTTGGTCCGCCCCGATCACGCTCCATGACTGGAGCGATGATTTGTGTGCCGGACGCTCCCCCTGCCGCCACTGCCGCGCCATAGCGCGAGGAGTTCCCGCTGGGAGTGAACTCCGAACTTCTGAAAGATGGCGCTGAGATGATTCCTGACCGTGCCCTGACTCAGATAGAGGTCAGCAGCGATGGTCGGCACGCGCTCTCCCCCAAGGAGACGTGAGGCGATCTCGACCTGGCGTGGCGATAGTTCGGCCGTGACTGGGACACCGAGGGCGACAACCGTCTCGAGCAATGGCGCGAGAATGCCGGCTTCCTCGATCTGTGCGGCAATGCGCCTGAGGTGCCCGGCGAGCTGGGTCGCCCCGTCGCTCGAGTTCGGCGTTTCGGGTTCGACAACGCGAGCCACCACGAGGGCGAAAGTCGACCTCCCGTTGCCATCCAGCATGGTCAGCTTTGCGTGGATCGTTCGCCAACTGCCGTCCTGATGGCGGAGCCGTACCCGAACATCCGAGCTTGCGTCGGTAGTTACCCGAGCGAAGGCCAGGAGGAGGGCAGCCTGGTCGTCGGCATGTGTGAGCTCGATGATCGAAGTCCCAAGCAACTCAGAGGGGGTTCGTCCCAGGACCACTCCGGAGGCGGTCGTGGCATGCGCGATGCGCCAGTGGTCATCGAGGGTCATCTGGGCGCCTTCGAGGTCGGAACCCTCGCGGCCCCAAAGCGGGGGAGCGACCACATCCTCACCCGCCGCAGCGTGTTCGGCGTCTGAGACCTCGGAGGCTATCCACAGTCCGAGATCGGCCCCGTTGCGCGAGCGGACCGCCCAGCCAGTCACCTGGAGCTCGACGACCGAGCCATCGGATCGGTGAAAACGGCGCCGCCCTCGGATGCCGTCGAGTATCTTTTCGCGCACCAGCCGGAAGGTCTCAGCCGACTCCTGCGGCCGTTCGGTGACCGAAAGGTAGCTGAGGCCGACTCCATGCTCAGGAGTTGTTCGCAAGAGCTCCGCTGCCCGTGGCGACAAGTCAACGAAGCAGAGGGTCGACAGCTCGACGAGACCAATCGCCAGAGGACTGGTACGGACGGCCTCCCGCCATGTCGCCAGCCACCGAGCGTGGCGCTCGGCCGTTTCGGCTACCTGGGACGTCTGATCCATGGGCTGTGGTCGTGAACTCCGGGACGCGGCAGTGTCAAATGACCTATGTCAAATGACGTACGTCACATGACATACTATCAGGAAATGCAGTTGGCCAGCCCCGCCCCTCGAGCTGAGCCTGGACAGGCGGCCTCGTCCCGAATCGGAGGTTCTCTCCGCTCCGCGAGATTGCGAGCCGGGTGGACTCGAGAGGCGCTCGCCCGTCATTCGGGTCTGAGCTTTGCGGGCATCGCCCAAATCGAATCTGGCCGGCGCCAGGAGGTGCGTGTCAGCAGCCTATTGGCGCTCGCCAGTGCGCTGGGAGTGAGCGTCGACTATCTGCTCGGCATCACTGCGACCAAGCTCCTGGGACACAGCGTCCTCATATACAGCTCTGACGCTGAGTACGTCGCGTCAGCGTGCCCGTTTCTCAGGGATGGCCTCGCTCGCTCCGAGTGCGCCCTGGCGGTCACGGCGACGCGGCAGAATGGGCTGCTCCGCGAGGCGCTCGGCGACGACGCGATGCACGTGGAGTTCGCGGACTCGTCGGAGTGGTATGCCTCCTCCGCTACCGCCTTGAGCCGCTACCGCATATTCATGAAAGATCGATTCGAGCGTGGTGCTCCGTGGATCCGGATCATCGGCGAGCCGGTGTGGGCCGCACGATCTGAGGCCGAGGTGGGGGAGTGGGCTCGTTATGAGTCGGCGATCAACCTCTCGTTCGCATCGTCGCCCGCCACCATCGTGTGCCCCTACGACGCGCGATCGGTTTCCGACGGCGTTCTTGCGTTCGGACGTCGCACCCATCCCGAGGTCGCCGAGGCCGGCAATATCACCCCGAGCGGCTCATATGAAGACCCCGAGGATTTCCTGCTGCGCGGCGCTCAAGCGGGCTGGTAACAACGCTCGGGGCCCTCCTGGGCGACTCCACTGCAGTCGGCTAATCACCGACGTTTCGGAAGCGAGGTGCAAGGAGCTCATCGACATGCCGGTTGTTGGCGTGAGCAAGTTCGAGCGACTCTTTCGCGAGGAAGGTCTCGACGTCGACAAGAAACGACCTCAAGCAGTACAGCGAATTCATCGGGCGAACGCTCCGCGATCTGCTCGAGGCGGGCGAGGCTGCAGCAAGGGCGAATCTGCGCGACATATATAATACTTGCCGGCAATCAAGTATCTCTCGGGAGCGGTGAGCTGAACACAGGCGGACGGCCGGAGCAGGAGCTCGGCGACGAGCTGAACGCGGCACGTCTGCGGACGGCGATCACCCGCGTGTCGCGGCGCCTTCGGCCGACGGCCGCTGCAGGTGCCTTGACCACGACCGAGGTCGACATCCTCATCGCTGCGCAACGCCAGGGCCCGATCCGTCTCTCCGACCTCGCCAGCTTCGCCGGTCTGAACCCGACGATGCTCTCCCGCCTCATTCCCAAGCTCGAAGCAGCCGGGCTTGTCCGCCGCCTTCGCGATACGGCCGACCGGCGCGTCTGCCGGATCAATGCGACTCAGAAGGGGAGTCGCCTGCTCGAACGGATTCGTTCAGAGCGAAACGACGCATTGTCACGACACCTCCACGGCCTCGGAGGGTCCGAGCGCGATGCTCTGGCCCGCGCGCTGCCCATCCTGGAGGAGCTGGCCGAGCGATTGCGCCCGTCAAGCCCGCCTGCGACGAGCGGGCGCAGCTGACATGAGCCGTTTGGTCGCCATCAGCCGGCGCACGTTCTCAGCGCTGGCGATCCGGAATTTCCGCCGGTTTTTCTTCGGGCAGAGCACATCGCTGATCGGGACATGGATGCAGTCTGTCGCTCAATCGTGGCTGGTCTTCACAGTCACGCACTCCGCGACGGCCATCGGGTTCGTACTTGCCCTCCAGACGCTGCCGGTGCTCACCCTTGCCCCGTATGGCGGAGTGATCGCCGACCGCGTCAACAAGCGTCGCCTGCTCATCGTCTTGCAGTCGATGATGGGACTGCAGGCTCTGGTGCTCGGCATCCTTGCGGTGACGCACAAGGTGACGTTCTGGGAGATCTGCCTTCTCGCGGTGGTGCTCGGCCTCAACAACTGCTTCGAGACGCCCGCTCGCCAGGCCTTCATGCGCGAGATGGTGGGCCCCGAGCACGTCCGCAACGCGATAGGTCTCAACTCGACGATGGTGAACGCCGCGCGTGCCGTCGGTCCGGCTGTCGCAGGACTGCTCATCGCCACGGTCGGGGTCGGCGTCTGTTTCCTGATCAACGCCGTGAGTTTCATCGCTGTCGTCTATTCCCTCACCTCGATGGACAGCAAGGCACTCAAGCCGAGTCCGCCGGCTCCGCGCGCGAAAGGACAGTTGCGCGAGGGAATCCGGTACGTGGCAGGAGAGCCACGACTCTGGGTGCCACTCGTGATGGCGGGCATCGTCGGAACGCTTGCCTATGAATTTCAGGTGACGTTGCCTGTCCTCGCGAAGCAAACATTCGGTGGCAATGCAGCCACGTACGGATTTCTCACTGCCGCCATGGGTTTCGGCGCGGTCTTCGGCGGCCTGACCACCGCGACGCGCGGCCGTACCGGACTCCGGCCGATGACGCTCGCCGCGACCGGATTCGGGGTGACGATGCTGTGCGTCGCGATTGCTCCGACGCTCGCAATCGCGTTCGTGGCCATGGCAGTGACCGGGTTTGCCGCCATCACGTTCATGGCGACCGGAAACTCGACGCTGCAACTCGAATCCGCACCGTCAATGCGGGGACGCGTGATGGCCCTGTGGGCGGTGGGATTCATGGGCTCCACTCCTATCGGCGGCCCAGCGGTGGGGTGGATCGTTCAGGTGGCGGGAGCGCGGGTTGGCCTCGCGGTCGGTGGGCTCTCATGCCTCATCGCAGCGGCGTTGGGGATCCTTGCCATGAGGAAGCTGGGAATGCACAACGCGGCTGCTCTGAACACACGCGCGACCGCGGAAGACCTCGACCTGGCTCTGCCGGTGCCGCTGGTACCGGCCGAAACCGAGTGAGATCTGGTTGCGGCATGCAGCTTTGGTGTGCACAGTTGACGCTGCGGGATCACACATACTACAGTGCAACCGTGGTTGCATTGGAGGCTGATGCTTCGCCTGCCGCTTAGCGTGCTCAGTCGCGACGGCCGGCTGCTCTTCGCAACCCGTATGGCGCGCATGTTCGCGTACGGATTCCTCTCCGTGATCCTGGTGCTGTACCTCGTCGCGCTGGGGCTGGACGGGCTGCATATTGGATTGCTGCTGACCCTGACCCTCATCGGCGACGCCGCGATCAGCCTCTGGCTCACGACTCACGCGGACGCGGTCGGGCGGCGCCGTGTTCTGCGCATCGGGGCCGCCCTGATGGCCGCCGCGGGCGTCGTCTTCACCCTGTCAGGCAACTTCTGGGTGCTGCTGGTTGCGGCCACGATCGGCGTTATCAGCGTGAGTGGTGGAGAGGTCGGCCCCTTCATGGCGGTTGAGCAGGCGTCGCTGAGCCACATCCTGCCGAACCACGAACGGACGCGAATTTTCGGTTGGTACAGCCTCGCCGGATCCTTCGCCGCAGCCACTGGTTCTCTCGCAGCCGGCCTCCTCGTCGGCGGCCTGCGTGCTGCCGGGGCTTCGACGCTGATGAGTGACCGAGCCGTGATCCTCGGCTACGCCTTCGTCGGGTTGGTGCTGGTGGTCGGCTTCGGGTTGCTGTCGCCGTCGATCGAGCTCGCGGTGGCCGATCGGTCCACGATTGCCGGCCGCCTCGGCCTGCATCGCTCGCGCGGAAACGTGCTGAGACTCTCGGGCCTCTTCAGCCTCGATTCGTTCGGCGGCGCCCTGGTGACTCAGAGCCTCGTCGCCTACTGGTTCACGCTCCGCTATGGCGCGCAGCCGGCGCTCCTCGGCGTGCTGTTCTTCGTGGCGAATGTGCTGGCCGGCCTCTCCTCGTTGGTGGCGGCGCGCCTCGCGGCCCGCATCGGGCTGATTCGAACCATGGTGTTCACCCACATGCCCGGGAACATCCTGCTCATCGCGCTGCCACTCATGCCCAATCTGCCCCTGGCTGCACTCGTGCTCTTCGCCCGTTTCAGCCTCAACTCGATGGATGTCCCTGCTCGCCAGTCGTACGTGGTGGCGGTTGTCGATCCGAACGAGCGCTCAGCGGCCGCAGGCGTCACGGGAATCGCGCGCACCCTCTCAGCGGCGCCTGCTCCCCTGATCGCCACGCCGTTGATCGGCATGGCTGATCTCGCCAGTCTTCCATTCTTCATCGGTGGCGGGCTGAAGCTCTCCTACGACGTGCTGCTCTACTTTCTCTTCCGGGCGGCCCGCCCGCCCGAAGAGCTCCCGGATGACCGACGTTCCGCTGCTCGGTGATTCAGACGCCGGGTACCTTGAAGCTCAACAGTCCCGGCTTGCCATCGACGATGCTCGGCGCGTACACCAGCTCATTCGCCGTGTCGTAATCGACCCAGCTCGCGCCCGGCGTTGCCGCAACATTGGTCAGGAAGCGCACTGGATCTCCGCCGAAGACGCCGATCACCGGGCCGTCACCGAACTCCGAAGCTGCCTGGAAGATCAGGTCCAGTGAGGGGACGTAGACGGCGCCGTCGCCGCACCCCGATTCCTCGGTGATCGATGCGATCTTTTGCGTATTCAGGTCCCAGATCACGGTGTGCGGACGCGCCGTGTAGCTGGACACCAGCAGCGCCTGGTTGTTCTTGGCATTGATGGCCATGCCGTTTGGAAAGCATTCATCCTGGATTGCGAACGTCTCCACGAGACGTGCGGACTCCGGGTCAATCTGGAAGAGGACATTGTCCTTGTTGTCGGTCAGATAGACGAGTCCGTCGGCAGGGTTGTAGCGCGGCTGTTCGAGCCCCGATCCGAGGCCTTCGACCCGGCCGATGATCTCGTTGCTGTCGGCGTCGACCCAGGTGAGCAGGCGATCGAGCCGGTTGGCTGCGAACAGCCGTCTGTGGGTCGAATCGTAGTCCAGCAGGTCGACGTGTCCGGCGCCACCGGTGTGGACGAGCGCGACGGAATGGTCCGATGCGATATCGATCACCGCGAGCGTGCTGCCGCTCATTCCAGCGAATACCTTGTTTGCGTTATTCGCAACCGCGATCCCATAAATGCGTCCTCTGAGCTTGACAGTCTTCAGGAACGCGGGGGTCGATGTCGTGATGTCGAACAGGTCGACTCCGCCGCTCCAGTTGTCGCCCAGGTAGAGAACGTGGCGCTCGTTGTCGATGGCCAGCGTGTCGCTGAACTTCGCTTGTGCGGCACCGGGGAGCGCTGTCAATGTGAGTGGCGTCGGATTGCTGGATGGGGCCACGTGGTTACTCCTTGCTTCGCACATGCGGTCTGAGCCGGGCGGTGAAACGCGGCCGATGATACCCATCGCCGCCAAAAATACGACCGGCCCTCGCGCGTGTGCGCGTTAACAATGCGACCAGCGTTGGACCCACGATGTGTGCTGGCTGATGCAAGCCGAAGCCGCACTCAGGACGAGGCCGCGTCGGCGAACGGCTTAGCCGATCTCCTCGCGTCGGAGACTGACCGAACCAGTGAGCACGCGCTGGCGCAGCGCGGAGGAACGCGGTGGCCGGACCTCGTCGTCCGCCGACTGCACCTGGAAGACCTTTTCCTCAAATCCCTCGAGCAGCTTCTCGCATCGGTCCAGCCACTGCCGGGCTTCCAGCGCATTGGACGCACCGAACCAATCCCGTTCTGCGACGGTGGCGAACCAGCGCACGATCTTGTCGAATTCGATGCGTATCTCCTCCGCCTCCTCGTAGGTGAAGTTCCCCCGGAAGCTCTCGAACTCGACTTCCTTCTGGAAGTTGATCTCGCAGTTCTCGATGATCTCCTGGTACTGCTTGCCGCTCTGACTCTGGAACTCCCTCACCAGCTTTTCCTGCTCGGATGCGGGAAGGCTGCGGAGGGGCAGGAGATGAAAGCTGCCCGAGGACGCGTCGATCTTGGTGAGGATGGGCTGCAGCTCCCTGCGGATCCGCGCCGTGTCGGGGAAGATGCAGACGGACTGCTGCAGGTAGACGGCTCCTGCCTTCTTCAACTGTCTCCAGACAGCCACACGTGCTGAGGTCGGCTTCGCGGGCATGCGATAGACGATCAGCACGAAACGAGTGATTGACAACCCAAAGAGAACTTAGCCGCTTGGAACGTTGCGTGTCAAGGAGAACGGGAGTGTCCGCCCCTTAAGGGGCGATTTCGAGTCGAATGCAATCGTGGCGGCGCGACCGAGCTCACGAGGGTCCGCTGAGCCTCGGAGCTTCGCACGCAGTGCACTAAGCTCAGTGGCGTGCGCAAGGCGAACGATCCTGTGAGGGTCCGGGCCGGCGAACTGCAGGACTTCATCGGCTCGATATTCGGTGCCGTCGGCATGAGCCCGGACGACGCCACGATGGCAGCGGACGCGCTCGTCCGCACCGAGATGCGGGGGATCGTGACCCACGGAGTGCGACACGTCCCGCGGTACGTCCGCTCGATTCTTGACGGAGGGATCGACCCACGCGCCGAATTTCAGGTGGTCCGTGAAACTGCGAGCACGGCGACGGTGGAAGCACATGCCGGCCTCGGCCACGTGGTGGCGACAAAAGCTGTGCGCCTTGCGATGTCGAAGGCAGCGGACCACGGCGTGGCCACGGTGCTTGCCCGGAACTCGTCGCACCTTGGTGCCCCCGGGCACTACGCGCTGCTGGCAGCCGAGGCAGACATGATCGCCATCGTTTTCAGCACGACCCCTCGGGTCATGAAAGCGCCCGGCTCCAGGACGGCCGTGGTTGGCAGCAGCCCGGTCGCGTACGCGGTGCCGAGTCGAGGCGCGCCGTTCGTCCTCGACGCGTCGATGAGTGTCGTCGCCGGCAATCGGATCAACATTGCGCGGGAACGCGGCGAGCCGGTTCCGGAAGGGTGGATCGTCGACTCCGACGGCGTGCCATCCACAAATCCGGACGATTACCGGCTCGGCGGCGCGCTGGTTCCGATCGGTGGGCACAAGGGGTTCGGCATCGCGGTCTTCACCGAGCTCCTCGCCGGAGCACTCTCGGGGCTCGACTGGGATCACCAGGCGGAGAGCAAGACGCGCCAGCCGGGGAGTGCGTACTTCGCAGACCTCACGTCGAGTGATCAGTGGAATTCCGGCCATGCATTCGTCGTGCTCGATGTGAAGGCCTTCCTCGACCCGGCCGAGATGCGCGATCGCGCGGATCGGCTGCGGTCGGTCATCAAGAGCGCCGAGCCGGAGCCGGGCTCCGAGGGGGTCCGGCTCCCCGGGGAGCGGGCCTCCGCCTCCGAAGCCGAGGCTCGCCGCGAGGGGGTGCAGGTCTCCGCCGGGACCTGGTCATCGCTCCAGCGGGTGGCGACGGAACTCGGTCTCGCGGTTTCCGCCACGGCCGACTCGTAGGGTCCGGGACCGCCGGTCAGCCTTGCTCTCCCAGTTCATTCGCGGGCTTGACACTTGGCCCTCGACGCTGCGAGCATGCACGGTGCACAGCCGTATACCAACCGACCGGAGGCCCTGACTCTCTTGTCCGTCCAACGCGGCGCGCACATCGTTGTTGATTACCTGATCAAGCAGCGTGTGCCCTACCTGTTCGGCGTCTGCGGTCACGGGATCATCGGCCTCCTCGACGCTGCATACGACCGCAGGGACGAGATCACGACGATCACAACGCATGACGAGCGCATCGCCGGGTTCATGGCGGACGCGTACTACCGGGTCGCCCACAAACCGGTGGCGACCTACACGTCCTGCGGTCCCGGTTCGCTCAACCTCGCGATGGCGGTTGCATCCGCCTTCCAGGACTCGTCGGCATTCATGGCGATCACCGGCAACGTCCCAACCCAGCAGTTCAACCGCGGTCCCTTCCAGGAGACCGGCCGCTACTTCCAGGGCGACTTCGCATCGGTCATGCGGCCATACGTGAAGCGAAGCTACCAGGCGGCACGGCCCGAGATGCTGCCGCTGATCATGCGTCAGGCCTACGCGTTGATGCTCACCGGCCGCCCGGGACCCGTCCATGTCGACATCCCGCTGAACGTCTTCGTCGAGGAGGCCGACGTTGAGCTTGCGGATGCTGAGACGTGGAGGGGCGCGATCGGCAGCCCGCCGGCGGCTGAGCCAGGCGCCCTGCGGCAGGCGATCGAACTGCTGCTGAGCGCCGAGAAACCGCTCATCGTCGCCGGGAATGGCGCCCACCTCGCCGGTGGCCGGGATGACCTCACCGCCGTCGCGGAGCTCCTCCAGATTCCCGTGATCACGACCCCGCTGGGCAAGGGCGCGATCGACGAAAACCATCCGTTGGCGCTCGGGCCGACGGGCCGAAACGGCACTTTCGCCGCCAACCAGGCCGCCCGCAGCTGCGACGTGCTGCTGGCGATCGGCACGCGCTTCGATGACCGCGCGACCAGCTCATGGATCCCGGGGGTCACCTACAGCATTCCCCCAACCAAACTCATCCACGTCGACGTGGACCCCCAGGAGATCGGCCGCAACTACCCGCCCGAACTCGGGATCGTGGCCGACGGGAAGGTCTTTCTGCGCCAGGTCCTGGCCGTGATCGGTGACCGCGGCGAAGCCGCAGCTCAACGAAATGGGGGGTGGGTTGCCGCAACCGGAGAGTGGAAGCGCAGCTGGACCGTCGACATCGAGGGCTTCCAGCGCGATGACTCGATTCCCATCAGGCCGGATCGACTCGTCGGCGACCTGGGAGCGGTGCTGCCCGACGACTCCATCGTCCTGGCCGACGTCGGCATTCATCACAACTGGCTGCTGCAACAGCTCAAGGTGCCGGCGCGAGGCCAGTTGCTGCAGTCCTGGGGATTCGCATCCATGGGGTTCGGCGTCGGGGGCGCGCTCGGGGCGAAGTTCGCCGCTCCCGACAGGCCGGTGCTCGCCGTTTGCGGCGACGGCGGATTCCTCATGCACTCCAATGCAGTTGCCACGGCGGTGGAATACGGGCTGCCGATTGTCTGGCTGGTGTGGAACAACCAGGGATACGGATCCATCTACGCTCAGCAGCGCGCATTCTTTGGCTCCGAGCTGGCCACACGCTTCCGCGACGAGTCGACGGGTGAGCCGTTCACGCCTGACATGGCAGCTATGGCTCGCGCCATGGGCGCCGAGGGCGCCCACGTCGAAAAGCCATCCGACCTCAAACCGCAGGTGGCCGCCGCGCTCGCGTCCGGGAGGCCGACCGTGCTCGAGGTGCTTGTCGACGAGTACTCGTATGCGGCGCCCGCCACGGGAACCTGGGACCTGCCGCCGCTGAATGCGCCTGCACCCACATATGGATGGGATGGCGATCGATCCAAGCCGCTGGGTGGAGGTGTGCAGTGACCGTGATGCGTCGAACCCCGACCCGACACACACCGCGCTGCGGCGCCTGATCCGGTGTCGGCGGGATGATCAAGTACACCCTCCAGCGATTGTTGCAATCTCTGATCGTGATCCTGGCGGTGGTGACCGTCGTCTTCCTGCTCGTGCGTCTCAGTGGCAATCCCGCCCGGGTGATAGCGCCGCTTGGGGCGACGCACGCTGACATCCTTGCAATCTCAAATCGCCTCGGACTGCAAAACCCTCTCTATGTTCAGTATCTGACCTTCCTGTCACAGCTGGTTCGCGGCGACTTCGGCACCTCGTATGGCTTCCAGACATCGGTCGGCCAGCTGCTGACGACCGCGTTGCCGTACACCGCGGAGCTTGCGGTGGTCGCATTCGCGTTTGCCTCAATCGTCGGCGTCTCGCTCGGGACGATCTCTGCGGTCAAGTCGGGCACGTGGATTGACGGCGTCGCGAGGTTCATCGGGTTGATTGGACAATCCGTTCCCGTGTTCTGGCTGGGCATCGTGTTCGTGCTCGTGTTCTCGGTCAAGCTCCGACTCCTTCCGTCCTTCGGAGCGGGAAGTCCGGACCACCTCATCCTGCCGGCGCTGGCGTTGAGCCTCCGCCCCATGGCATCAATCACTCGCCTGAGCCGGTCCGCGACACTCGAGGCGCTGCGCGCCGACTACACCCTCTTCGAGCGCAGCAAGGGAGTGAAGCAGTCAGTGCTGATGCGACATCTCCTGAGAAACATGTCCCTGCCCGTGATCACGCTGACCGGGATTCAGCTCGCGGACCTGCTCTCCGGTTCGGTGGTCATCGAGACGCTCTTCGGCTGGCCGGGGATGGGACTCCTGGCTATCCAGGCGATCAATCTTCGTGACTACACCGTCGTCCAGGGTGTCGTCACGGTCGACACCATCATCGTCGTCCTGATGAATCTCCTCGTGGATCTCTCGTATGGATGGCTCGACCCCAGGGTGCGGAGGAGAGTCTTTGCGTAGCATCCGATGGATCGGAGTGCCTGCAGGACGCGCCGGCAGAGCAGGGGTGGGAACAGGGCGTGGCACTCCAACCGCAAGCTGACCTCTTACTCGATTCCCCAACGGCTGACGCGGCGGCGCGACCTGTCGACCTGGCTCGCGACGGCAATCGCAACCGGCACGCGCACCGTCCGTATTTCTCCGGCGGGATTCTGGCGCTCTTCATCCTGGCCGGACTCATCGGACCGCTCATCGCCCCGCATAGCACGACGCATGTCAGCCTCTCGCTCTTCCTGCGACCGCCCGTCTTTGCCGGCGGCACGTGGGCGTACCCATTGGGCACTGATGAGCTGGGTCGCGATGTCCTGAGCCGCTTGCTCGGTGGCGCTCGTATCTCTCTGCTCGTCGGTCTCTCGGTGGTGGTGCTCTCCGGTGCTTTCGGGCTCTTCGTGGCGATGATCTCAGGGTATCTGGGTGGTCGTATCGACGCCATCCTGATGCGCTTCACGGATGCGACACTGGCCTTTCCGACGATTCTCCTTGCGATCGTTCTGGCGTCGATCTTCGGAGCAAGTGAGCAGAACGTCATCATCATCCTCGCCGTCGGTGGTTGGGCGAGCTACGCGCGTGTCATCCGGAGCGAGGTGCTACGACTGAAAAAGCAGGACTTCGTGGTCATGGCTGTGGTCATGGGAGCCGGTCCGCTCTGGATCATCCGGCGTCATCTCATACCCAACGTGATGAGCACGCTGGTCGTGCTCGCCACCTTGCAACTGGGCGCCGCGATTCTCAGCGAGGGCGCGATGAGCTTCCTTGGTATCGGCGTGCCACCGCCCGCGCCGTCATGGGGTGGCATGCTCGCAGGTGGGAGCAACTACCTCACCACCGCGTGGTGGTTGGCACTCTTTCCGGGTATCGCACTCAGTTTGACAGTGCTTGCGTCCAACCTCATGGGGGACTGGCTGCGGTCACGCAGCGATCCCACCGGACGCAGATAATTGGTCAGCAATGCTTCAGATTGAGAACCTGCGCGTCGCGTATCTGCACGACAACCGTCGATCGATCGCGGTGCGGGATGTCAGCTTCGATGTGCCCACCGGCGTCACCGTGGGACTGGTTGGCGAGTCCGGGAGCGGGAAGACGACTGTCGCGTTGAGTGTGATGCGGTTGATCAAGCCTCCGATCGGCGACATCGAGGGCGGGAAGGTCCGGCTTGACGGTGTTGACCTGTTGACGCTGAGCAACAAGGCAATGCGCACAACGCTGCACAACGATATCGGCTATATCCCGCAGGACCCCACAGCCGCGCTCGATCCACTGTGCAAGATTGGACGGCACGTTGACGAGACTCTTTCGTCGAAGATCCCGAAGGCCGAGCGTCGTGCCCTGATCATCTCGCTGCTCGAATCGCTCGGGGTTCGCAACGCCGCCACACGGCTGGGCTCATATCCCCACGAGTTCTCGGGTGGTATGTGTCAGCGCGTGGCGATCGCGACCGCGCTCGCCCGGGGACCCAAGCTGGTGATCGCGGATGAGCCGACCACGGCACTCGACGTCACAACGCAACTCAGTATCCTCAGGCTCCTCGACGCTCAGCGCCGGGAGCGCGGCCTCTCCATGCTCTTCGTGACCCACGATCTGGCTGTGGCTCAGATGCTGTGCCAGTACGTGGTCGTCATGTATGCCGGAGAGGTTGTCGAGAAGGGGCCAACCGAGGAAGTCATTCGGCGTCCGCGCCATCCATACACACGAGCCCTGGTCGGAGCCATTCCGCAGCCAACCGACACCCCACGAGCCAGGTTGCGGGCCATTCCGGGACAGCCTCCGGCACCTGTCCAGGATCGCAGTGGCTGCCCGTTCGCCCCCCGCTGCCCCCTCGCGGAGAGCGCGTGCAGCGCGATGCCGGAGTTGAAGGAGCTCGACGGCGTCGAGGTCGCCTGCTGGAACGCCAGGGTGGAGGAGGAGGAAAGTGCTGTTGCGCAAACGCGTTGACAAGATTCTCAATATTGAGGAGATGCGAGCGCAGGCACGCTGGCTGCCTCGCGCGGTTTTCGACGCGATCGATGGCGCGGCCGGGGACGAGATCACGCTTCGTGCCAATCGCACAGCATTCGACAGCATCTGGTTGAGGCCGAGAGCCCTGGCTGACGTCAGCAAGCGGGATCTGTCCACCACAGTGCTCGGTCGTCCCATCTCAATGCCGCTCATGCTCGCCCCCTGCGGGTTCGCTCGAATGGCCAACAGCCAGGCGGAGCTTGCCGTCGCCCGGGCCGCCGGCAAGGCCGGGACCCTGTTCGCAGTGAGCGGCTCGGCGAGCTACCTGGTTGAGGAGATCGCGAAGACGGCCACCGGCCCGCTCTGGTATCAGCTCTACCTTCCCCCAAAGCAATCGGATGCTGATGGATTGATCGACCGTGTCGAAGGTGCGGGATATGACGTCCTCTGCATCACCATCGATACCGCGGTGACGCCGAAGCGCGAGCGCGACTATCGCAACAAACTCACCGTGCCGTTGAAAATGTCGCCGCGTCTCGCCTGGGCCGGTCTGTCCAATCCGGTATGGGCCAGGGACTTTGTCATGGGCAACGTGGGGACACGAGGCGTGGCGCCCGGCGTCGTCGGGGGTGCGCGAACCGCGTACTGGAGTTTCGCGAAAACGGTGCAGAACATGCGGCCGGTGACCATGTCCGATCTCGAGCGGATTCGCTCCCGATGGAAGGGAAAGATCGTTGTCAAGGGGGTCATGCGCGGCGACGAGTGCCCAGCGATGGTGGACGTGGGTGTCGACGGGATCGTCGTGTCCAATCACGGCGGACGTAACCTCGATTGCGTTCGCCCCAGCATTCAGATCCTGCCTGAAGTGGTCGAAGCCGTCGGGGGACGGGCCGAAGTCTACGTGGACAGCGGCATCCGGCGCGGCACTGACGTCATCAAGGCGCTTGCGCTTGGCGCTCGCGCGTGCCTGGTGGGCAGGCCCTACATGTTCGGGCTGGCGGTGGGCGGGGAAGCAGGTGTCGCCCGCGTGCTCGAAATCTTCCGGAATGAAATCGAGCACAGCATGGCGCTGACGGGGTGCGCGACCGTGGACGACATCGACAAGAGTCTGGTAACGGCGGGCTGATCAGCGCGGTCACCAGCATCGTCAGGTGCATGCAGGCCACAACGTGACGTCAGCGCGGAACGGAGGCTGATTCGATACGTCGACGTAATCTGGTACCAAGCCGGACGTGGCTCGCGGGTGGCCGGCGTCTCATCATCGACGTGACCCCGCTCCGTGAGTCACGCGACTTTCGGCGACTCTGGTCATCGCAGTTCTTCACTGTGTGGTGCCGCCAGGTCGTCATCGTGGCGATGCCGTACCAGGTCTACGTCGCAACCCGATCGTCGCTGGCGGTCGGCTTGCTGGGTGCGACACAAGCAGCCGCGATCATCGGGACGGGCCTCTACGGAGGGGGCCTCATCGATCGCTTCGATCGAAGGCGCATTCAGATCACGGGAAAGGTCGCCGCCGGACTGGCGTCGCTGGCTCTTGCGGTGGGCGCGCTGCATCCGGCCCTGACTCCGATATGGGTGGTGTTCATCCTGGCTGCCGTCGGGACAGCCGCGTGGACGCTCGATCAGTCGGCGCGTGCGGCAACCGTTCCGCGCCTCGTCGACCCGCGGATACTGCCGTCCGCCCTTTCCCTCGGCCAGGTGCTCATCCAGGGAGGCGCGATCATCGGTCCCGCAGCCGGCGGGCTCGTCATCGGATTTCTCGGACTGACATGGGCGTACGCCATCGATGTGACGGGATGCATCCCCGCGACGCTGCTGGTGGCGTCGCTCACACCCCAGCGCCCCGTGGATGGTGGGATTGTGCGTCGCGGCTGGCGGGCGCCGATGGAAGGCCTCTCCTATGTACGAAGAAGCCCCATCCTGATCGCGACGTTTGTCGCCGACCTCAACGCGACCATCTTCGGGATGCCGACTGCGGTCTTTCCGGCGCTGGCATTGAGCGTTTTCCGAATTGGGCCGGCAGGACTGGGACTGCTGTACTCGGCGCCCGCAGTCGGCGCGTTCGCGGCCACACTCCTCTCCGGATGGGTGCCGCGTATCCGCCGGCAGGGCGCATTCATCATCGGCGCGATCACCATCTGGGGGCTCGCGATTGCGGGGTTTGGGCTTGCCGGCCGCGTCCGCTGGCTGGGACTGCTTCTACTTGCCGTCGCCGGTGCGGGCGACATGGTCAGCGCCGTCTTCCGGCAGACGATTCTGCAGATGTCGGTTCCGGACTCGATGCGAGGAAGGCTCAGCGCCTTCAACACCATGGTCGTCATGTCTGGTCCGCGCCTCGGTGATCTGGAAGCGGGGGCCGTGGCAGCCCTGTTCACGCCGGTGATCTCGGTCGTTTCCGGCGGGCTCCTCTGCGTTGCGGGGATAGCTGCGATCGCTGCTCTGAGCCCGACGCTACGCGACTACCAGCGCACGTCCATCGTGGATGTGCAAGTCGCCCCCGGGTCAGCCCCGGCGCCGTGAGCGGAGCTCTGGATTGAAACACACGTTGCTTATATCGTTCTGTTACATTTACCAGCGGTACCAAGCGTAACGAGCGTGGGAGGACCAAGACAATGGCTCAATTCCCAGTGAGGTGGGCCTCGCCAACGGCGGCGCGCCTCCGGCTCCGCGAGTTGATGTCAGCCAGTGATGTGCTTGTGCTGCCTGGGCCCTACGATGCGACGTCCGCGATTCTGATGGCACGGATCGGGTTCGAAGCATTCTGGGGAGGCGGCTATCTCGGGAGCGCGACCAGCCTCGGGGTCGGTGATCTCGCGCTGACCACGATGACGGAGCAGCTGCGCTTCTGCTCATCGATCGTTGACGCCACCGGCCTACCGGTCGTCGCCGACTGCGACGACGGCTACGGTGGTCCGCTGCAGGTGGCCCGCACCGTGCAGGCCTTCGAGCGAATGGGCGTGGCGGCAATGGTGTTCGAGGACCAGGCGGCGCCAAAGCACTGTGCGTTCTACGACGAGTTCCCGTTGCGGCTGATCGACAAGCGAGAGATGGTCGCCAAATTGAAGACCGCGCTCGATGTCCGCAACGACAGCGCAACGATGATCTGGGCGCGTTCGGATGCGCTGGCAGCGGGGCTAGGCGTCGCTGAAACCCTCGATCGCGCACATACGTATGCCGAGGCAGGAGCCGAAGCCATCTTCGTCCCCTCCGCAAGCCTCGCGGATCTGAAGGCCTACGCGAGCGGGTGGGGCCGGCCCGAGCCACTCGTGATGTCGTGCGTCAACTTCGGTGACCTGTCGCTGGACGACGTCAAAGCAATGGGTTTCGCCGCGCGGCTTGACCCTGCGGCCGTCATCCTCGCGGCGCTCCAGGCCGTCGAGGACGTGATGGGGGAATATCGCCGGACCGGCTCTCTGACGCATGCCGCGAAGCGAAGCAAGACGTCCAAGCAACTTGCCGAATTGCTCGGAACCGACACAGCGGTCGAACTCGAGTCGCGGTATCTCCTCAACACGCCGGCTGCTCCGGGGGTTGCAGCCAAGCCCGGCAGTAACAGCGGCGCCACTCACAACTGACCCGCGATCGATGCGCGTTCACCAGCACCCCTCACCCAGAGAGACCATGCCATACCCAATACGCTTCGGACTCAAGGTTTCCGGCCAGAATTCTACGATCGACGCGATGCGTGACTGCTGGCAGATCGCTGACGATGCGGGCTTCGACCATCTCTGGAACTTCGACCACATGGCCGGCGTCAAGAGCGGAGGTTTGGAAAGCTCGATCTTTGAAGCCTGGGCGTTGCTTGCGGCAATGGCCGAGGCGACCACTCGGGTGCGCATCGGCTGCCTCGTGACCGGAAATACGTACCGGCATCCGGCGGTTCTGGCCAAGACCGCGGTGACGGTGGATCATCTCTCCGGCGGGCGCCTGGAGTTCGGGATCGGCGCGGCGCACGCCGAGGCCGAGCACAGCATGTACGGCATCGCCGGCCTCGATCATCGGATCGGGAGGCTGAGCGAATCCCTGCAGGTGATGAAGTTGCTCTGGACCAAGGATCGATCGGACTTTGAAGGCAACTACTTCCAGTTGCGTGATGCGATTGCGAATCCAAAACCGGTGCAGCAGCCATACCCACCGATCTGGATGGGCGGCCGCGGTCCGGCGACCATCAAGCTCATCGCCCGTCATGCCGACGTCTGGAACCTCACCGGCATCAAGGACGCCGCGGAAGCCGGCGAACTCGGGAAGACCCTCAGCGAGGAATGTGACCGTCAGGGCCGTGACCCCGGGACCCTGCGCTGGTCTGCTCAGGTGTTCTGGGATGGTGTTGACCGCGCCGGCTTCCGTTCCGACGTTGCCGCCTGTCTCGACCAGGGATTCACCGAGATCGTCATCTTTCCTGACGTGCGCGCAACCGGGGGAGACCTGGTGTCGGCGGTCGAGGCGACGGCCGTGGAGCTCGCCAGCCTCCGGGACCTGGCAGCGTGACCGAGGCCGGCAAGCGCAACCTCGGGTTGCTCGTGGTTCGCATGGGCCCCACCGCGCCGGATGAAGAGGAATTCAACGCGTGGTACGACTTTGAGCACCTGCCGCAGCGACTCGCCATTCCCGGTTTCGTGAGCGGTGAGCGCTACGTGTGCCTGCAGGGGTCGCCGAAATACGTCGCGATCTACGACCTCGCCGACACTGGCGTCATCACCGGACGCGAGTACCTGGCTGAGGCGGGTCAGCATTTCACGCCATGGAGCAAGCGGATGCTGGCGCGGGTCGGGTCGGTGTGGACCCGACTCGACCTCGAGCAGATTTACCCGGGGACCCTGCAACGACGGCCTGGCTGGAGCGGCGCGGCGCTATACGAATTCGGCGAGGTCGATGCGGAGTCGCTGGTGCGCTGCGCCGAGCAGATCAACGCGACCGAGCCACTGATTCAGGCGCGTGCGTTCACCGGTGTCTTCAACATCGACAAGCCTGCCGCACTGCTGATGCTTGAGGCACCCGCATGGAGGCTGCTCCCGACGTGGTCGGGCGCGCAGCTGTCGGAGCGCCTCGGCCCTGTCGCCGCCGCCCTGCGTTCGTATCACCTGTACACGAAGTACTGGCGATCGGACATCATCGGCACGCTGATTCGCCCGGAGCATCCATAACGTTGTTTCGCAGGGACGTCAGCGACGTCCTGAACACCAGCGAGATGCGAGCTCGGGCGCGGCGACTGCCCAAGGCAATATTCGACGTCATCGACGGTGGTGCGTCCGACGAAATCACCCTGCGCGCGAACCAGTCAGCATTCCAGCGCATCTGGTTCCGGCCGCGCGCACTCGCGGACGTCAGCACCCGTGACCTGTCCACCACGGTGTTCGGCGAGCGAATCTCCATGCCGCTGATGCTGGGGCCGTGTGGCTTCGCACGGATGGCCCGAAGCGAGGCGGAGCTCGCGATCGCCCGGGCGGCTGGACACGCCGGGACGGTGTTCGCGGTGAGCGGATCGGCTAGCTATCCGCTCGAGACAATCGCCGCCGCGGCGTCCGGGCCGCTCTGGTACCAGCCGCCTCTCTCCAGCGACGGCAAGGTTTCCGAGGCGCTGCTCGGCCGCGTGGAGGACGCTGGATATCGCGTTCTCTGCGTGCTGATCGATACCGCGGTCAACCCGAAGCGAGAGCGGGACTATCGCAACCACCTGAGCATTCCGCTCGAGATGTCACCGCGACTCCTGCTCACCGGGCTCACCAACCCGATGTGGACAAAGGATTTTCTCCTCGGCAGGGTCGGACATCGTGGGGCGGCGCCGCGCCTCGGGGGCGCTCGCACCGCCTACTGGAATTTCGCGAGAACGGTGCGCAACATGCGTCCGATCACCTTCAAGGATGTTGCCTGGCTCCGCGATCACTGGAGTGGGAAACTCGTCGTCAAGGGTGTCACCCGCGGCGACGAGTGCTCCCGCATGCTCGATGCCGGTGTGGACGGGCTCATCGTCTCGAACCATGGCGGCCGCAATCTCGACTGCATTCGGCCGACCATCGAGATACTGCCCGAGGTGGTGAGCGCGGTCGCCGGTCGAGCCGAGGTCTTCATCGACGGTGGCATCAGACGCGGCACGGATGTCGTCAAAGCACTGGCGCTCGGGGCGAGCGCATGTCTGATCGGCCGTCCATACATGTTCGGACTCGCCGCAGGAGGAGAGGACGGGGTGCGGCGAATTCTGGAGATCTTCCGAAACGAGATCGATCACACCATGGCGCTCACGGGGTGCGCGACGGTCGCGGACATCAGCCCGAGCCTCGTGACAACCTGACCCGCGTCGAGCGAAGGGGCCCGAGGGAGCCAGCCGATCTAGCTGGGAACGAGTGTCTCTTCCGGGACGACCGCCGATGCCGGGTCACGCTCGGCGGCCGCGTTCGCCAGCGCGGCGGCCGCCTTCGCGGCCTGGCGGCGCTTCCGATACGGACCACTGAGGCCGATCGCCACCGACACCAGCACGCCGACCACGAGGAGCACCGCGGCCACACCGCGCTGTCCGCTCACGTGATCCGCGTACCAGGCGACGGCGAAGAGCACGACGATGGCCACGACCGCCAGCGCACCATCGTCGACGAACAGCCCCCACAACTCGAGCACAGCCGTCTGCAGCCCGTGGAGGATCGGATTTTCGCGCCCCGAGGATGGGCGCGCCGGGCGCTTGAGAAACAGGACGAATGCGATCGACGCAAGCGCGTACGCGGCAATGAGGGGCAGGAGGCTCAGGTCCGCCTGCCACCATTGCACCCCGATTCCCTCACCGGCGAAGAACGTGCCGAAGGACGTGAGCATGATGCCGACCACGTACTTCATGGTGTTCTCGGGAACCTGGGTCAGCGGAGTACGCAGCGCGATACCCGCGCCGGCGACCACGACGAGTGATACCAGTGCCCCGACGATCGCCGAGGCGACGTTCTCGAGTCCGCCAAGGGCAACCACGATGAAGACCACCTCGAGCCCTTCGAGGAAGACGCCGCCGAACGAAGTGCTGATCCCGATGCGGTCGATGCCGCCCCGGCCCCGTGAACTCTCGAGCATCTCCCGGGTCTCGCGAAAGGTCTTCGCCTCGTCATGCAGCGACCGGAGCCCGCTCGAGCGAAGAATCGCCTTGTAGAGCCACTTGAGCCCGAAGAGCAGCAGGAAGACTCCAACCACCGTACGAGCCGCATTGATGGAGACGTGAGAGGTGATCGCGATGCCGAAGCCGGCGATCAGGGCGATCAGGGCGACCAGCGCTGCCGCCAGGCCCACGAACGCGCTCTTCCAGCCTCTGACGAGTCCGACCGCGAGGACGATGGTCAGGGCTTCGACCCATTCGACGCCCGCAGCGAGGAAGGTGGCAAGGATCACCAGGATGTTCAAAGGTGCAATTCCCTCGGGTGGTGGACGGCGGCGGGATGATACAAGTGTTATGCGGAACGCATGATACATCTGAGATTCGTGTCACGTCCAGCCCGGACGGATTTGCCGACGCTCGCGGCGGGGCGTGGACTCCTACGGCGTGAGCACGACCAGACGCGGGACAGTCATCTCGCTGATCGCGTAGGCGGGCCCCTCGCGGCCGAACCCGCTGTCCTTGACGCCGCCGTAGGGCATCCCGTCCGCACGCGTGCTGGAGGTCCCATTAATAATGACGCCGCCCACCTCGAGTGAGCGGGCAGCGTGGAGCGCGTTCGCGATCGAGGCCGTATAGAAGCCCGCCTGGAGGCCGTAGCGAGAAGCATTGGCGATCGCGAACGCCTCGGGGAGAGCATCGAAGGAGATCAGGTTCACCACGGGCGCGAAAACTTCCTCGCGCACGATCCGCATGTTCGGATTGACCCCGGTCATGAGCGTCGGTGCCAGCAGGTTGCGCTCCCGTGCGGCACCCACGGCGATCTGAGCGCCGGCACTGACCGCATCCGCTATCAGCTCGTTCGCGTACTCGGCCGCCTGTTGGGTGATCACCGGACCCACCTCGGTGGACGCCTCGCCTGGGTCGCCCGAGCGGAGGCTCGTCACTCCGACGGTCAGCAGTTCACGGAGCTGATCGGCGACGCGTCGTTGCACGAGCAGGTTCTGCACCGACGTGCAGACCTGGCCGGCCTTGCGGAACCCCGATCGGCGCACATCGACGACGACACGGTCGAGATCACCGTCCTCGCAGACGATGGTGGTTGAGGTGCTCCCGAGCTCGAGCTGCACCGGACGGATCCCCGTCTCACGTTTGACGATCAGACCGACCTCGGTTGACCCGGTAAAGGTCGCGAAGGCGATCCTCGGATCGCGAAGCAGCCGGAGGCCGAGCTCGCTGCCACTCCCGTGAAGGATCTGCAGATAGCCTCCCGGCACACCCGCGGCATGGAGGGTGTCGACCAGCAGTTGGGCGGTGAGCGGCGTCAGCAGCGCCGGCTTCAGCACCACCGAGTTGCCGGCAGCCAGGGCCGGCCCGATCTTGTGACAGACGGTGTTCAGCGGAGCATTGAACGGCGTGATCGCGAGGACGACCCCGATCGGGACGCGCAGGGTGAACGCCACACGTTGCTCGAATCCGGCGCTTGCTCCGAGCGGTATGACCTCGCCGCCCAACCGGGTCGATTCCTCGGCGCAGAGCTGCAGGGTGACCATGGCGCGTTCGAACTCGTCGTGGACGTCCGTTGTTGTGAAGCCGGTCTCACGGCGCATGACCGTGGTCAGCTCCGCACGCCGCTCACGGAGCATGGCGACCGCACCTCTCAGAGCTGCGGCTCGATCGAGTGCGCTCCAGGGTTGGCGAAGGGCGTCCACCGCTCCCGCCATGGTCTTCTCAATGAGCGGCTCGGTCGCGCGCTCGAGCTCTCCGAGTATCTCGCCGCTCCACTTGTCGTGGACCGTGACGGCGGAACTATCAGACACTGCTGGGGGCACGGAACGCTCTACAGTGCCGGGAAGGTCGATCCGAGCGGGCTCTCAGCCCAAGGCCCTGTCACTTTGGTCGCAATGGTAGCCCTCGCGGCGCTCGCCGCGATCGTCGACCGATTGCAGGCCGCTACACTTGCTACTTGTAACATCGCGTCACTATAGCCTAGAGTATCGCGACACCGCTCTTGGTACCACGCATGGAGGCGCATTTACAATGCCCGAACAAGGCAGGATTCCAGATTCGGACCTTCGTCGCATGCTCTCCGAGCTGCTCTCTGCCGAGCTGAGCCGGCGCCATTTCATGGTGGCCGGGGGCCTTGGCCTCGCAGCCGCCCTGGTGGGATGTCAGACGACGTCACCGAGCGGCTCAGCCGGGCCCGTCCCCAAGGTGTCCCGATATCCAAACATCAACCTCGGGCTGCCGGACCTCGGGACTCAGACTCCGGACCCGATGTTCGCCTACTCGCACGGGGCCATGCGCACACCGATCTTCACGTCGCTCGGTGAGCCGCTGGTGCGCCGCGACCTGAAAGGCCAACATTCCAACGCCCTTGCCGCATCGTACGAGACCAGTGCCGACGGCCTCACGTGGACGTTCACGCTTCGATCCGGTGTGAAGATGCATGACGGTTCGACCTTCACCGCCCAGGACGTGCAGACATCCATCAACCGCGTCAAGGCCTTTCCCGGCGACTTCGTCCTCAATGAGCCGGTCGTCCAGGCGATCAAGAACGTCAACATCATCGACGACACCCACATCGCGATCACGACGACCTCCCCATACGTGACCATGCTCGACGATCTTCCCGTGCCGATCCCGACCGGGTACTACCACCAGGTCGGCGATGCGCAGTTCCGTCTGCATCCCATGGCCGCGGGTCCCTACAAGTTCGGGTCGCAGCAACTCAACGTCAACATGATCTTTGATCGGTTCGACGGCTTCTGGGACCCGACTCGCACGCCGAATTTCAAGACGCTCACGCTCCTGCTCCTGCCAGAGGAGTCCTCGCGACTCGCAGGCCTGCAGAGCGGATCGCTCGACGCCATCGCGAGCATCTCCCCGTCAGGACGTCAGCAGTTGCAGGGAGCATCGGGCATCCGGGTCGTCACCAACCACGACGTGACCTTGGTATGGATGATCTTCGCGGCGCTGAACCCGGACAGCCCCACACCCGCAAAGCAGGCCTCGCCAGTGCACGATCTTCGGGTCCGTCAGGCGATGCTCTACGGCATGGATCGCCAGGGGATGATCAAGGCGATCTTCAGTGGCGCCGCGACGCTGGACGACGACTTCGCCGTCGGCGGCACGCTCGGACACAATCCGGCGAACAAGCCGTACGCGTTCGACACCGCAAAGGCAAAGCAACTCCTCAGCGACGCAGGGCATTCCTCGTTCAACTTCACCCTGGTCTCGAAGAACGCCGACGACACCATCGGCAACATCCAGGACCTCGGGCAGGCGATCGCGAGCAACTGGAATGACATCGGTATCAACACGACGTATCAGCCGATGGATCCCGCGCTCCAGGGAGAGCTTCAGGACAGCCACGTGTTTGACGGCGCGTTCCTCTTCGGCCTCGAGGGACTGCAGCTCTACGACCCCGGCTATCTCGCGAACCAGTTCTTCCTGAAGACGTCGGGCAACGTGACCGCCGACGATCCCAAGCTCAACGACTACGCGGTCGCGCTGAGCACAACCTATGACCCGACCAAGCGTGCCGCGGTTGCGCGCGAATATGACGACTATCTCTACGCGACGCAGCCGGCATACGGACTCTTCACGCTGGACGCCTTCTATGCGTTCGGTCCGCACGTCGCCGAGTGGAATCTCCAGGACGGCAACGGGCAGGCCGGACCGTTCTGGGAGCTGCGCGGATCGTGACTTGCACGATCACGCGCGAGCGAGGGACCCGCGGTTGACCCAGGAGGCGAGTGACGCGGCGCCTTCGGGCGACGAATGGCAGGCGGATTGGATTCGCATGCTGGGGCGTGTGTCCGAGGTCGCCTCGGACCTCCACGACATGAACCCCACAGCGGAGGAGAGTTATCGCCGCCTGCGCTCGTGGATCTATGAGGAACGCGAGGGCGGGCTCTCGCGGGCACACAAGGAGCTGGTCATGATCACCATGAACATGGCCGTCGCCAACAAGGAGGGAGCGCTGACCCACCTCAAGCACGGCCTCAATAGCGGGTTGACCGTGACCGAAGTGCGCGAAGCGCTCAGCCTCGCATTCCTCTTCCTCGGCGTGATCGGGTATCTGCGCGTGGGACAGGCCCTGTGGCAGGCGTGCGCCGAGAGCGAATCGGCATCAACTGACGGCTGACGGCGTGACCGAGTCCGACGCTCCCCAGGCCGAAGGCTCGACTCGCCTCCAACTCCGCCGGCTGATCGAGGGGTCGCAGCTGGTCATCTGTCCGGGCGTGAGCGACCCGTTTGTCGCGAGGCTTGCGGAGCAGGCCGGGTTCGAGATGGTGTTCTCGAGTGGTGCCGGCATCGCCAACTGGATGCTCGGGCTTCCCGACCTGGGCCTTGCGACCATGGGGGAGATACTCGAGGCAACTCGGCGTATTTCAAGAGCCGTCCGCATCCCCGTGCTCGCGGATATCGATACGGGCTATGGCGGCGCGATCAATGTCTTTCGCACCGTGCAGGAGTTCGAAGCGGCCGGCGCAGCCGGCGTGCAGATTGAAGACCAGGTCAATCCCAAGCGGTGCGGACATCTGTCGCGCAAGGAGGTGGTCACGCTCGGCGAGATGATCGAGCGGCTCGTCGCCGCACGCGAAGCCAGGCGTGATCCAGCGATGGTCATCGTGGGACGCACCGATGCGGTGGCCACCGACGGGCTCGCCGAGGCGATCGGTCGCGGACGGGCGTTCGCGGAGGCCGGGGCTGACGTGGTGTTCATCGAGGCGCCGACGACACTCGACGCCATCGCCACCATCCCAGGCGAGATCCCGGCTCCGGTGCTCATCAACATCGTCGAGGGCGGGCTCACGCCTGCTGTGTCACATGAAGAGCTCGAGCGCATGGGCTACCGGATCGCCCTCCACGCCAATGCGGTGATGCGGGTCGCATCCGCCGCGGCGCGAGATGCGCTGGAGCGTCTCCGCCTGACGGGTCATCCGAGTGAAGCCGGGCGACCGATGCTTTCGTGGGCAGATCGCCAGGCCGCGGTCGGCCTTCCCGAGTGGGAAGCGCTCGAGGACACACTCGCGGCCAGGACCAGCGAAGTCATGAACACCATTGCGGCATCGACAGGCGCAGAAGCCGTGCCTCAGGAGAAAGGTCAGAAATGACGACAACCATGCGCGGCGCGGAGATCGTTGCGGAAATGCTCGTTCGCCTCGGTGTGACCCACGTTTCGGGCATTCCCGGGCACACGGTCCTGGACTTCGTCGATGCCGTCTACGATCGACAGGACCATCTGACGGCGGTCCTCCCGCGCAATGAAGAGACCGCCGCATTTGCCTCTGACGCGTTCTATCGCGTCTCGCACCGTCCGATGGTTGCCTTTGCCCACATCAGCGTGGGGTCGGCGAATCTTCTGACGGGTGTCACCAACGCTTACCTCGACTCGTCGGCGATGATCGTGATCACGGGGGAGAGCTGGAGCCGCATCCAGGGTCGTGGCGCCTACCAGGAACTCGCACGCGATCGGGATGCCGGCACGCCGGACATGTTCCGCGGCAGTGTCAAGCGAAGCTGGCAGGTGCATCGCGCCGACCGTCTGCTCGAAACGGTCCTGAAGGCCTACCGTCTCGCCACCTCCGGACGCCCCGGCCCCGTGCACCTGGACGTGACCCAGGATGCGTGGGCTGATCGTGTCGAGGTGGCACTGCCCTCGGCCGAGACCCTCGGGTTGATCTCCGCCGGCAGCCGCGCATCCGCACCGGCCACGGAGGCCATTCTCGACCTCCTCGAACACGCCAAGCGGCCGGCGATCCTCGCTGGCGGCGGCGCGGTGCTCGCCGAGGCGAGCGAGCAGTTGACCGCTCTCGCGGAGGCGCTCCGCGCACCGGTCGCCACGACCGTGATGGGCAAGGGGGCGATCGCCGAGGACCATCCGCTCGCCATGGGCATCTCGGGATGGATCGGGACCGAGCCCGCCAACACAGCCCTGCGGGAGTGCGATGTCCTGCTGGCGTTGGGCACGCGGTTTGCGGAGACGGACACGAGCGCGTGGCAGGAAGGCAAACCGTTCGCGATACCGCCGACGAGACTCATCCAGATCGACATCGATCCCGGTGAGATATCCAAGTACTACCCAGCGGAGATCGGCGCTGTCGGCGATATCCGTGCGGTCCTCGAGGATCTCGTCACCGGTCTCAAGCACCGTTCCGCATCTGCTCCTCGGTCGCGCGAGGACTGGATCGGCCAGTTGAGCGAGTCGAAGGCGCGTTGGCGTGCCCAGAGTCAGCAATTGCTGTCGAGCGACGCGTTCCCAATCCAGACCGGTCGCGTCGTCGGGGAGTTGCGTGCCGCGCTCCCCGAGAACGGGCTCGTCATCTCAGACGTCGGGAATGCCCACAAATGGATCGCCCAGCAATTTGCCGCGATTCGCCCCCGTTCGGTGTTGAGCACCATGGGTGGCGCGGCGATGGGATTCGGTCCATGCGGCGCCGTCGGAGCGCAGCTCGCGGCTCCGGGTCGCCCGGTGGTGAGCTGGGTCGGAGATGGCAGTATGTCGATGAGCTTGCACGTCCTGCCGACCGTGGTCGAGTACAACCTCCCGATCACCTACGTCGTGGTCAACGACGCGATGTACGGCGC
The DNA here is from genome assembly GCA_003135895.1 of Candidatus Dormiibacterota bacterium. Classification (GTDB taxonomy): domain Bacteria; phylum Chloroflexota; class Dormibacteria; order Aeolococcales; family Aeolococcaceae; genus Palsa-851. The sequence continues at coordinate 26,573 of PNBE01000158.1, read as the reverse complement.
CGTGAAGCGACCGCAGGACACGCGCTACGGCCCCGGCCGGAACTTGTTCTCCGTGTTTCAGACTCAAGGTGGTGACTCGTATCGCCTCGATTTTGCGGCGATCGCGAGCGCGATGGGTATGGAGGCACAGCGCGTCACCAGTGTCGAGGAGATCGGTCCTGCGCTTCGTCGCGGCATCGCGACGCCGCGCCCGTTCCTTGTCGATATCGATGTCGATCCAGCCACGTTTGTCCCGATGACCGGCGGCGGCACGTTCGTCATGCCGGCGCTGGGCTAAAGGCACGGCCTACCTTGTCGGGTAAGTACGACATCGTCATCGTGGGCAGTGGGGGAGGTGGGCTCACCGCCGCCCTGGTTGCGACCAGTCTCGGCAAGAGTGCGGTTGTGCTCGAGAAGGGACCGACGATCGGGGGGACATTCGCATACTCCACCGGTCTGGCGTGGATCCCGAACAACCGGCACATGCAGGCGGCGGGGATCGACGACTCCGTGGAGGAAGCCTGCGCCCACATCCGTTCGCTGAGCGGGGGCCGTCACGATGAAGCGCTGCTGCGGTCGTTTGTCACGAACTCCTCGGCGGCGATTGCATTTCTGGAGGACCGCTGCGGCGTGCCCTTCGAAATGCCGGACAACTTTCCGGATTACTACTCCGAGCTCGAGGGCGGCAAGGTCGCGGGACGGCATCTGTCCTCGCCGATCTTCCCCGCCAAGGAGCACCTCCCCGACGAATGGCGCAGCCAGCTGACGAACTCACCTTATTACGCCATGGTTCCGGCGTCATGGAAGGAGATCCAGGGGTGGGGCGGATTTGGCACGGTTGCGACCTGGGACTGGACCATGCTCGCCCAGCGAATCCGCGACGACTATCGTGCATTCGGATCGGCCGTCGCGGGTTGGATGCTCGCGTCGCTGATTCGTCAGAACGTTGCGGTGCGCCCGCACGCTGATGTCCGCAGCCTCGTCGTCGACGCAGGACGTGTCGTCGGCGTACGCGCGTCGACGCCGGCCGGGGATGAGCTCTTCGAAGCACGCTATGGCGTGATCCTCGCCACCGGTGGCTACGACGGAAGTGAGGTCTTGAAACGTCGCTGGGACCCGCACCCGATGACGGTGCGGCTCGGTGCACCGACAGTCGACGGCAGCGGGCTCGTGATGGCGCTCGAGCAGGGCGCCGCGATGGCGATGTTCGACGGGCAGCTGCTGGTTCCGGCCTACAACATCCCTGGAGAGGCCGCAGCCGATCAGCCCCTGTACCGTCTGTTCATCCGGGAGCTCTGTTTCCCCGGCAGCATGGTGGTCAACCGCCGTGGCAAGCGCTTCGGCGACGAGACCTTTTACCGCGATCTCTGCCACGAGATGGTGCACTTCGATCCGCTGTCCCAGGAGTTCCCCAACCTCGAGAGTTACTTCATCTGCGACCAGGAATGGAAGGACAGGTATCCCCTGGCCTCGGTGATGCCGGGTGACGTTCCGGGCTGGATGATCAGCGCGGACACGCCGGCCGAGCTGGCTCGCAAGATCGACGTCGACGAGGACGGCTTGACCGAGACCATCGCAACCTTCAATGGACCGGCAAGCCGCGGAGAGGATCCGGCCTTCGGGCGCGGCAGCACCAACCACGGCCGTAACGGCGGGGATCCGAGCGTCCAGCCCAACCCATGCGTTCGGCCGCTGCAGGGCCGCCTCTACGCGGTCAGGATGGCGCTTGGCACTGCCGGTACCAATTCGGGACTCGTCATCAACCACGAAGCCCAGGTGATGCACGTGCGGGGCGATCCGATTCCCGGCCTGTACGCCGCGGGGAACGTGGCGGCGAACCTTGCCGAAGGTCTCTGGTACAACGGCGGCATCTCCAACGCCAAGGGGATGACCTTCGGGTACATCGCGGTGCGCAACGCACTCGATGCGGCACCGGTGGGCTGACGGTGCCGGAGGTCGCGTACACCACCGTCGTCCATGCGCCCCAGACGGCCATCTGGGACTTTGTCAAGGTCATGGACAACTGGGCGCCATATGTGACTGGCTATCAGTCGCATGAGGTCATCGACGACTCCGACTCGATATGGACGCTCAAGGGAGATGTCGGGGTGCTGTCGAGGGTGGTGCAATTCCGCGTCCACATCACCGAATGGGCCGGCCCCGCGCGAGTGGCGTTCACGATGTCGGGTATCGATGAGCAGACAGAGGGGGAGGGGCTGTTCGTGATGGGTCCCGTGGCGGCCGAGGGCGATGCCGCGGCCGGGCCGGCGCCGGTTCCCCCGCGGAAGGGCTGGTGGCAATCCCTGCGAAGCAGGGTGATCCTCTTCTTCTACCGGCGAAGCAATCCGCAGCAGACCGAGCGGATCGTCAGCCAGACCGGGCCGGCGGCCTCACAGCTGGCATTCACCCTCCGGATGAAGAGCGGCGGTGTCATCGGCCCGGTGGTCGATGCGATGATCGAGCCGATGTTGGCGCCTGCCGCAGAGGATCTCGCCAACAAGATCGCAAACCAGGTGGAGCGTCTAGCGGCGCATGGCGAGGCATCCGGAGGATAGATGCACGATCACACGCCTGACCGGACTCGTCACGCTGACGATCAGTCGGTGGTTCCGGTGGTGATGATGCGAGGCGGGACGAGCAAGGGGGTGTTCGTCCGCAACGACGACCTCCCGGCCCCGGGACCTGCACGGGACTTGGCGCTGCTCGACCTCATGGGAAGTCCGGACCCGATGCAACTCGACGGCCTGGGCGGCACCCACGTGAACACGAGCAAGGTCATGATCATTCAAGCCGGCGAGGCCGCCGAGACCGACGTCGAATACACGGCAGTCCAGGTTGGCACGGATGTGGCGATCGTCGACTACTCAGGCAACTGCGGCAACCTCTCGGCTGCAGTCGGTGCCTACGCGGTGGATGAGGGATTGGTGGCAGTCACGGAGCCCATCACCGTGGTGCGAATGCTGAACCACAACTCACATGCGCGCATCCTCGCCCACGTCCCCGTGCACGGTGGTCTCGCGAGGTATGAGGGCGAGTACAAGGTGGATGGAGTACCAGGGACCGGAGCACCCATCGTTCTCGAGTTCCTCAACCCGGCAGGGAGCGTGTTCGGCCGTCTCCTGCCGACCGGGCATCTGCAAGACGAGATCGAGACCACGCGCGGCGCGTTCGTCATCTCGATTGTCGATGTCAGCCATCCCACGGTCTTCGTCCGAGCGTCGGATCTCGGTTTGAGCGGCAGCGAGCCGGCTGACGATCTCAACGCCGATGGTGCGCTGCTGTCGTTGCTGGAGGAGATCAGGGGCGGTTGCGCGGTGCTGCTCAAGGTGGCGGAGCGCGCCGATGAGGCCGCGCTGCGCTCACCGGTGGTGCCGCGGATGGCGATCGTGTCGCCACCCCCGCCCGGATCAGACGCCATCCAGTTGACGGGGCGGACCGTGGCGATGGGGCGGGTCATTCATTCCTATGCCCTGACGGTCGCCATCTGCACCGCGGCGGCGTGTCGCATCGATGGGACGATTCCGCACGCGGTGTCATCGCCACCGCGCGATGACACGATCTGCATCGCGCATCCCAGCGGAACGATCTGCGCGTCGATCAAACTCGACGACGGCGCTGAGACACCGACTGTGATCTCTGCGTCCATCGTCCGCACCGCGCGCCGGCTGCTCAAGGGCTCAGCGTTTCTCAAGCAACCGGGCCCAGTGCGTGCTGCTCGAGGAGCCACCATCGGAGGGTCGAGGTGATGGCCGAGCCTGAGGCAAGCCCGACATCAGCCACCACCGGATGCGTGATCGTCACCGGCGGCGCGGGCGAGATCGGTTCTCGCGTCGCCGACCTGCTGCGCTCCCGCGGGCGGCACGTGGTCACCTGGGACCGTTCCTCATCTGACGAGGCAACCGCGTCGCATATCCGCTGCGACATCACCGACACCGCCCAGGTTGGAGACGCGCTCAGGGAGACCGAGGAGCGAGCCGGCCGGGTGGACGGGCTCATCAACTCGGCGGGAATCGGCCAGTTCGAGCGCTTTCTCGATCTCCCCGCCGACGACTTCCGCCGAATCATCGACGTTAACCTGAATGGCCCCGTGAACTGCATGCGCGCGGTGTTACCCGGCATGCTGCAACACGGGTCCGGGTCGATCATCAACATCACGTCGATCTGGTCGACCCATGCGGGCCCCCTGCGGAGCGCGTACATCGCATCGAAGTGGGGACTTCTCGGGGTGACCAAGGCGCTCATGGAGGAATTCCGCGACAGCGGCATCCGGATGTGCGCGGTGAGCCCGGGGCCGGTGGTCACCGCGCTCAGCGAGCGGATGATTCCAGCCGCTGAGCGCCACCTCTGGATGACTCCCGACGAAGCGGCGGAGGTCGTTGTCAGCGTGATGTCGGTCAGCGGCGATCAATTCGTCGGCGGTGAGATCCAGGCGTATGGACGCGCACGGCCCAGCGGTCTCTGGCATGCGGATCTGCCCCGGGTCGTCGCCGACACCTGAATCGACGACAGCGCAGCCGCAGGCGTCAGAGCGGAAGGCTCGCCGGGTCGCTCGCCCACATGTCAAGACGGAGGTCGCGCGCGATCGTCATGTGCTGCGAGGCAATCGTGGCAGCGCGATCGCCGGCCCCGCTGAAGATCGCGTCCATCAGCTCCTCGTGTTCCTCCAGGGAGCTCTGTGCTCGTCCCGGCAGCGCATACGTGGTATCCGGGTAGCGATACAGATGCACATGGAGGCGCTCCAGGACATCGATGAGCGTCTGATTGTGGCTTGCCTGCCAGATCGCCTTGTGGAACTGGAGATTCAAGGCGGCCAGTTCCTGGGACGGCGCCGATTGCCGCTGCGCGAGCGATGCCGCCAGCTGGCGAAGGCGGATGCGATCGATTTCAGTGAAGCGCTGACTGGCCGCGCGCGCGGCCGTTCCCTCGAGCACGATGCGCACCTCGTAGATCTCCAAAATCTCGGCGGGGCTTCGAGCCCGGACCTGGAGCCCCCTGTGGACCCGCTCCACCAGGGTGTCCTGCTCCAGCCGTCGCAGCGCCTCGCGGATGGGTGTACGGCTCACCCCCAATCGCTTGGCCAGCGCGGCTTCGACGAGCGGCGTGCCCGGCGGGAGGTCGCCATCGAGAATGTGGGTGCGCAGTGCCTCATAGACAGACAAATGGGTCCCTCACCATTCCGAGAGTCATGTCGAGCAATTCCGGGGAAGACCGGGCGCACGGCGGGTGAGTGCCCGACCGCCGACCAGGTTTGGCCACCGCCAAGATTCGTAGCAGCGTAGCGGATCGCGCGCTGAGGCCCGGTAGTTGTCGACCATTGCGGGCTCCGGTATACTCCGGTATACGTACGCATTGCAAGCGTGCTCCCCGGCCATTCCCTGAGCTGATCGCCCGTTTGACGTCCGATCCCGCCGAGCGTGCGGAACCAGTCCCTCGAGGAGAAAGGTGGCGAGTACCCCGAACGCTGATGTGATCGTTGTTGGCGCAGGCAATGCGGGGCTGTGTGCGGCGCTGGCGGCAGTCGAGCAGGGAGCGAGGGTCATCGTCCTCGAGCGCGCCGGACGCGGCGAGCGGGGGGGCAACACCGCGTTCACCGCCGGTGCGATGCGGGTTGCCTACGACGGCGTGGAGCAGCTGATGGAGCTGATGCCCGACCTGTCCGCTGAGGACCGCAGCATCACCGACTTCGGCGAATACGGTGAGGCGGCGTTCATGGCCGACATGGCCCGGGTGACCGAGTTCCGCGCCGATCCCGATCTTGTCGAGACCCTGGCGACGAGAAGCTTTCGCACCCTCAAATGGATGACCACCAAGGGCGTTCGCTTTCTGCCGATCTACGGACGGCAGGCCTTCAAGGTCAACAATCGCTTCAGATTCTGGGGCGGCCTGACCATTGAAGCCAGCGGTGGAGGCCCGGGCCTCATCGAGGCCCTGTTCAACGCCGCCGACGCGGCCGGCATCGAGGTGCGCTACCAGGCGCGCGCTATTTCCCTGCTCACGTCGAGCAGCGGGCAGATCGAAGGTGTTCGCATCCGCCAGGGTGGTCGAGAGACGGATCTCCCCGCCACCGCGGTTGTGCTGGCCTCGGGTGGATTCCAGGCGAACACAGAATGGCGAACGCGCTATCTCGGTCCCGGGTGGGATCTCGCAAAGGTTCGCGGAACGCGCTTCAACACCGGTGACGGCATCCGAATCGCGCTCGACGCCGGAGCCATGCCGTTCGGCAACTGGTCCGGCTGCCATGCGGTCGGATGGGATCGCAATGCACCGGAATTCGGTGATCTCGCCGTGGGTGATGGGTTTCAGAAACACAGCTATCCGTTCGGGATCATGGTCAATGCCGAGGGCCGTCGATTCGTCGACGAGGGTGCTGACTTCCGCAATTACACCTATGCCAGCTATGGCCAGGTGATCCTTCGCCAGCCGCACCAGTTCGCCTGGCAGATTTTCGACCAGAAGGTCACCCACCTGCTCCGCGATGAGTACCGGATCCGCCAGGTCACCAAGGTCGTCGCCGACAGCATCGAGCAGCTCGCGGAGAAGCTCGACGGCGTCGACGCGAGGCAGTTCGTGAAGACCGTGCAGGAATACAACGAGTCGATCCGAGCCGACATTCCGTTCGACCCCAACGTGAAAGACGGGCGCCGCGCGGATCTGCCGATTCCGAAGTCCAACTGGGCGAACCTCATCGATGAGCCGCCGTACGCGGCGTACCAGGTGACGTGCGGCATCACCTTCACCTTTGGCGGACTGCACATCGACCAGGACGCGCGCGTGATCGACACCGAGGGGCAACCTCTCTCGGGCCTCTACGCGTGCGGTGAACTGGTGGGCGGTCTCTTCTACTTCAACTATCCCGGGGGCACCGGACTCACTTCGGGGGCCGTCTTCGGACGGCTAGCGGGTACCAGCGCAGGGAAGGCCGCGGTGACCGGCGCTCTCGACGGTGGCGCACCGGTGGTCGCCGGCTCCAACTGGTCATGAATCGAAAAGGCTGAGGAATACGAATGGATTTGCAACTCTCGGGGAAGTCCGTCCTGGTGACCGGCGGGAGCCGCGGTATCGGGCGGCAGATTGCACTTGCGTTTGCGGCGGAGGGTGCCAGGGTCGCCATCTGCTCCCGAGGCGAGGCGGCGCTGCAGACCACGGCCGGGGAAATCCGCGCGCTCGGCGCGGAATGTCTGATCCTCCCAGCCGACCTCACCGATGCCGCCGCATGTCAGGGCGTCATCGATAAGGTGACCGCCGCATTCGGCGGAATCGACATCCTGGTGAACAACGCCGGCGCCAACGTCGACAGCGCGCCGTCAAAGCTGGCGGACGCCAGCGACGATCAGATCATGTCTCGAGTCGGCGGGAAAGCCCTGGCGGCGATACGCCTCTCGCGCGCGGTCCTTCCCTATATGCAGTCGGCGCACTCCGGCAGGATCATCTTCATCGCGGGCACGAGCGCGCGCATGGTGATGCGAGGGCGGGAACGCCCGTCGACCGAGGGCAACCCCATGGTGTCGGGCCTGGGGAATGCCATGATCACGAACTTCGCAAAGATGCTCGGCGAACAGGTCATCAAGGATGGCGTGCTCGTCAACGTGATTCACCCACACATCACGCGAACGGACCGGCACCCGGCGCGAATCAAGCGTCGAGCTGCTGAGATGGGGACCACCGAAGCCGAGGCTGAGGCGGATCTGGCCACGTATCTTCCGATCGGACGGGTCGTCGAGCCGACTGATATTGCCCCGCTTGTCGTCCTGCTCGCGTCGCCGGTGAACGGGGCGATCACGGGACAGGCGATCACGGTCGATGGCGGCGCGTACCGGGGAATCAATTACTGAGAGCGCAGCATCGCTGCAGATATTCACGCAACAAGGAGGTGCAACCATGGGCTGGCGGCTTCATCACGTCAATATTCCGGTGCAGAACATCCGCGAGAACGCAGCGTTCTATACGCGCGTCCTGGGGATGGAGGAAGAGCCCTTTCCATACCAGCCGGGCGGTGGGATCGTCACTGACAGGAGTTCGGCCACGCGGGCGTTCTTCGACGACGGCCGCTGCCAGGTGCACATGAGCCGACCCACGCAGCGGTTCAGCTACGACAATCACCTGTTTCTGCATCCGACTCTCACCGGCCACCTCGCGATCAACGTCGACGATATCGAAGCGGTGAAGGACGCGTTGCGTCGCGAGAACGTGCCGTTCGAGGATTCAGGAACGTGGGCCCTCGAAGGCTTCTACCAGATCTACTTCTACGATGCCGCGCTCAACGTCGTCGAGGTGAATCAGAAGAGGTCGTGACCAACGCCGGCGCGCTGCCCTCGCGTGCTTACGCGGGATCGGTGAACGGGAACCTCGCGTTTTCGATGGTGGTGACCAGGGCGGAGTGGTCCTGGTCACCTCCGCCGGCGTCAACCAGGCGCTGAAGGGCGGCTCTCGCCACTCCGGCGGCTGGAAGATCGAGCGTCAAGTGGCGTGATGTCTCCAGGACAATCTCGGCATCCTTCAGATGCAACCTGGCGCGAAACCCCGGCTGGAAGTTGGCGTCCAGCATCCGCTGTCCGTGCACCTCCAGGACCCGGCTGGCCGCAAATCCGCCCAGGAGCGCCTCGCGCGTACGGCGTGGTGAGACGCCTGCAGCCTGCGCCAATGTCAGCGCTTCGGCCACCGCTTCGATGGTCACGCTGACGATCAGCTGGTTGCAGGCTTTGGCAACCTGGCCGGCGCCGGAATCGCCGATGTGGACGATGGTCTTCCCGAGCATCTCGAGGATGGGATGCACGCGCGCAAACGCGGTGTCCGACCCACCGACCATGATCGACAGGGTTGCGTTTTCCGCGCCGGTCTGGCCTCCGGACACGGGCGCGTCCACCAGGTCGAGACCATGCGTGCGCAGTGTCGCGGCGAACCGGCGGGTCGCCAGCGGCGAGATGGTGCTCATGTCCAGCACCACCGTCCCCCGGCGTGCACTCTCGACAACGCCTCCAGGTGTGAGCAGGACCCTCTCGACGTCGGGCGTGTCCGGCAGCATCATCACGACACAGTCCTTGTCGCGGGCAGCTTGTTCGATGGAGGACGCGCCCGTTCCGCCCGCGCGAACGAAGAGTTCAACGGGGGAGGGCGAACGCGAGTACGCCGTCACATGGACACCGGCGCGCACTAGATTGATCGCCATCGGCAATCCCATCACGCCGAGTCCGATGAAACCGACTTCGCGGATCGGCGGCTGTGCCACGTGAGCCCCCTTTGGTGTCAGCGGTTGTGAATGCAGCGGAACAGTCGCTGGGTGTTACCTGCTTCGGGAATGCCGGTCAACCGACGTCGTAGCCGTACTCGCTGATCCATTCGAACGAGGCTGTGGTGGCGCCGGATGGCTTGTACTCGAGCCCAACCCTGCCGGAGTAGCCGATCGCGTCGATCTCCTGGAAAACGCGTCGGTAGTTGATCTCACCGGTGCCGGGCTCATGACGCTCCGGGGCATCGGCGATCTGTACATGACCAATCCTGGGTGCGAATCTGCGCAGCGTGCCAATCAACTCCCCGCGAGTTCTCTGGACGTGGTAGAGGTCGCACTGAAATCGGAGCCCGGGCACATCTCCCAGCACGCGCTCAACCAGGTCGAGATTGTCGAGGAAGAATCCGGGAGTCTCGATCGGATTCAGCAACTCAACCTGCAGCGAGAGGTGGTCGGCTGCCAGCCGATCATGCGCACGTCTGAGGTTGTCGACAAGGCAGTTGTACTGCTGCTCGAAATCGTGCCCCGGCACGGACCGGCCGACCAGACAGTTGACCTTGGAACAGCGAAGTTCGCGGGCAATCCTGAGGGCATCGTCGACGCCGCCGTCGAATTCGCTGACGCGTGAGGGATCGACCGCGATGCCTCGCTCACCCGCCGCGAAGTCTCCGGCGGGCAGGTTGAACAAGTCGAGCCTCAGGTTGTTGGCCTGCAGTGTTCGCGCCACCAGCCCGACATCCTGGGTATACGGGAACATGTATTCGACGCTGCTGAAGCCGGACGCAGCCGCCCCTGCGAATCGATCGAGAAACGGGAGCTCCTGAAAGAGAAACTCGAGGTTTGCGGAGAATCGAGGCAAGCGAATCCTCTCCAGGTGCGACGCTTTCGGGGTGTCGCGGAATGCAGATGAAGGGCCACGCTGGCTACTGGCTCGGTGTGCCGGTAATGCTACCGGATGAGCGTGCGTGGCCGTGCTCGAGCGGATCCTTCGGTCACGGCATTGGGAGGTGTCACCAACCGGTCTGCGGAGGCGGATTCTCGTTGACCCGCCTCGGACATCGAGCGTGTCAGACTTGGGCTCGTCAATGTCGGTTCAGCGGAGTAAACCATGATCGTCGGTCTCGGGCTCGGTCACCGAGCGCGGTTGGCCCGCGAAAATTTCCGCTTCGCGAGGCAGGCCGGCGCAACACACATCGTCGCAACGCTCCTGAACAGCTCACCCGCGAATGCACCTGGAACGGAGGAGCCGTTTCTTGTCTCCCGATCCCGGCCCGATTTGTGGAGCCGCGAGGCGCTGACGGAGCTCCGACGTCGGGTCGAGTCCGAGGATCTCCATCTCGAGGCTGTGGAGAGCCTGGAGCCTGCGGACCTTCATGACGTGCTCCTCGACGGCCCCTTGCGGACGCAACAGATTGCCGGTTTGCAGGACATCATCCGGAATCTCGGGGCTGCCGGGATTCCAATGCTGGGCTACCAATTCAGCCTCGCCGGAGTCTGGGGTCGTCACCAGACCCCCGTGGCGAGAGGAGGCGCTCGCACATGGGAATTCGACAGTCCCCAGCAGCCGCCGATCCCGCGTGGAATGGTCTGGAATCACGTCTATGACGGCGAGCTGTTCGTGTCGTCCCGCGACACCGGTGCGAGCATCGGCGATCTATCGAGTGACGAGCTGTGGCGCCGCTACGGCGAATTCCTTGACGCCGTGCTCCCCGTTGCAGAAGAAGCCGGTGTGAAACTGGCCCTGCATCCGGACGATCCCCCGGTGCCGACGTTGCGGGGCACCGCTCGTCTGGTTCACCGCCCGGAGCTCTATGACCGTGTGCTGGCATTGAGTGCGAGTCCGAGCAACTGCATGGAGGTGTGCGTCGGGACCCTCGCGGAGGTGGACGACTCGGACATCTACCAGGCGATGGATCACCTCAGCGCGACCGGGAAGATCGGCTACGTGCACTTTCGAAACGTGAACGGCACCGTCCCCCAGTACCGTGAGGATTTCGTGGATGCGGGGGATACCGATATGGTCGCCGTCCTGCAGATACTGGCTCGCAACGGGTACAAGGGAGTCCTCGTCCCGGACCACACGCCCGAGCTCCAATGCGATGCGCCGTGGCACTCCGGGATGGCGTACGCGCTTGGCTGGATGCGCGGAGCACTCGCCGCGATGAACGAGCTGGCCTTCTAGACTTCCGGCTGGGTCAGGGATTCGTCAAGGAACGCGGCAACACCGTCGATCACCCGCGTGAGTCGCTCGGGCTGGTAGATGTCGTGGTGCCTGATGCCGGACAGGACGAGAAGGCGCTTCGGCGAGGTCAACTTTTCATAGAGTCGTTCGACATCCTCGAGGGCAACCATCGAATCGCTTTCCACCGCAATAAACATGACCGGGCGAGGCGCGATGCGGTGGAGATGATCCTCGGGTTTGAACGCCATGATCGCGTCGGCGCTGTCGAGACCGAGCCGCCAGTCGCGGCGCGCCTGCGAGCCCTCGCGACTCTTCGCCTCCCGCTCGGTTGCGTGAGCATCTCGAATCAGGATCTCGTCAGGGTCCACGAGTTCGCTGACACCCGAGACCGACCGCGCAGACCTGTCAGCTTCGACACGGCTCAGAAACGCGCGCCACTCCCAGGTCCTGCGCAGGGAGCGCAGCCAGCGCTCACCGTCGCCGAATGGGAAGAACCCGACCACAGCCCGTATCCCACCGTCTTCGGACGCGGCCTGCAGAGCCGCCGCCGCGCCGGTGAGCACGCTCAGCACCGCAATGCGCGAGCCGTCGATGCTGGGTTGAGTCCGCAGAAACGCAACGGCGGCGCGGATATCCGCCGTCTGTTCGAGTGGATGAAGACGGTTGGGCGTTCCCTCGCTGAGCCCGTACCCGCGATAGTCAAATCGCAGCACTGCGAAGCCGTGGCGGGTCAGCCTTGACGAGAATTCCGGAAGGCTTCTGTCCTTGGTCCCGCCCCATCCGGCGCAGATCACCACGGCCGGGAAGACGGACTGCGAATCGGCCCCCTCCGGGAGATCGAGGCTGCCGGCGAGCTTGATCCCCTGGCTATGGAAGGCGACCGTCACTGCTCGATCTGCCCAACATAGGACGCTTCCTTGAGAGCAACTGTGTACGGGTTTTCCGGATGCTCGAACACCTTGTTCGCCGGACCCTCCTCGACGATCTCGCCCCGATACATGACGATCGTCCAATCACAGATGTGCTGCACCATCGTCAGATCGTGAGCGATGAAGACGTAGGTGAGCCCGAGGGAATCCTGAAGGTCGAGCAGCAGGTTGACGATCTGCGCGCGGACCGACACATCGAGCGACGACAACGCCTCGTCGAGCACCAGGACCTGGGGGTCGCTCGCGAGGGCACGGGCCAGGGCGAGGCGCTGGCGCTGACCACCACTCAGCTGATGCGGATAGCGATTTTCCCACTTGGCGTCGAGGCCCACCTTTTCGAGCAGCTCGTGTGCCTTTGCGCCGCGCTCCTGCCGGGTGAGCCGGTGCTCGATGAAGAACTGCTCAGTGATGAGTTGCCAGATCCGCATCCGCGGATCCAGCGAGCTGTAGGGGTTCTGGAAGACGGCCCCGACGGAGTGACGGAACCTGCGAAAGCCTGATTTGTCGAGCTTTCCCAGGGGTACGCCGCGAAACCGGATCTCGCCGGTCGTGGGGCGTTCGATGCCAAGGAGCAGGCGGCTCAGGGTGGTCTTGCCGCTCCCACTCTCTCCGACGATGCCGAGTGTCTCGCCAGATCGAATGGTGACGTTGACGTCGCACAGCGCCTGCTCGCCCTTCTTGGGACCGGTTGTCTTGGCGCCGTAGATCTTGCTGACGTTGTGCGCTTCGAGGACGACGTCGCCGGAAACGCTCATGCTGGAAGGCCTGCGCCCGTTGTGGCTCTAGTGGCTCGCTGAATTGGAGCCGGATCCCGCAGCAGCAGCCACACCGGCGCCATGGTAACGCTGCTCCAGCTCGGCATAGGCGTGGGTTCCGAGCAGTTCCTCGAACTCCTTGAAGGTGCTGATGCGGTCCTGCGTGCTTGCGAGGGTGCCGGTACGGAGATAGGCCCCCATCACGTCCTCCACAGCATGGAGCGCAGCGAGGATCGGGGTGAACGCATCGATTCTTGCCGAGAATCCCATGTCCTTGGCCTGCTGGAGGGTCAGCTCGACAAACGCGGTCGCCGAGATGACCAAGGGCTCGGGGCGATCCCACTGGCTGGAGTACGCCGCCAGGTCCTGGAGCTTCGTCGACGGAACGAAGATGGCGTCAGCGCCTGTCTCCGCATAGGTGCCGGCTCGGTCGATCGTCTCGGCGACACCCATGCCGGCGGCCAGTGAATCGGTACGGGCCCAGATCATGGTGGCGTCGTCCTGGCGCACGTCGAGTGCGGCCCTGAGCTTGGCGACCATGTCGTCCTTGGTCACCAGGCGAAGGGGGAAATCGTCGTAGAAGGCACAGTGCTTGGGCGCCGCCTGATCCTCGATCACGATCGCGGCGACACCGGCGCGCTCAAACAGCTGCGTGGTGCGTGCCACCTGGAGCACGCCGCCATATCCATCGTCGCAGTCGGCGACGACAGGAAGACCGGTCGCGTCGACCAGCGAGGAGCAGAAACGAAGCTGTTCGGTCATGGAGGTGAGCGCCAGGTCCCCGGCACCGATCGAGGATGCGCTGCCGACGTAGCCGCCGCCCCAGAACCCCTGGAAACCCATGTTCGCAAGGAGGATGGCCGAACTCGCATCGAACGGTCCGGGGAGAACGACGATGTCGGGTGCCGCGATCAATTCGCGAAGCTTCAGCCGCGCCGCCGTCGGCGAGGTCATCTTGACCGGGAATACGCTCACCGTCGCACCTCCTCCAAGCACCCGCCTTCGACCTGGGCGGATGTCACTTGAGTTACTCGTAGCATGTGTTGTAACACCGGGGGTCGAGTATACGTCCTCGGTAAGGCCTGGGCGGTGGAATCTCACGCCCGAACCGAGGCTTCGCTCCTTCGACCGGCCCGGGCAGCGCCCAGCCACGCAGTGCTAGGTCGCTACACTTGCTACTTGTAACATGCCGTTATCATCGCTTAGAGTCTCCGGGCACTGAGCTCGATCCACCGAAACACGGAGGGCGCGTCCACAATGGCCGAAGCAGGCGGGATTCCACGATGACCTTTGTGACCAGTCGGCGCCGCCTGAGTATGGCGTCCGTAGTCGCCGGAGCCTCCGCGTCAGTGGTGCTCCTGGTGTCGGCCTGCGGCAGCGCGAGCACTGGGCCGAGTGGGGGAGCGACCTCGGCGCCCACCACGTCGCCGACCGCCATACCAACGCCGACCACATTGACGATCAGCGATTTCATCAGCAACGCCAATATGGTGTGCCTCAACGCGAGCCAGTACGCGACCGCCGAGCCGACCCCAACGACGACGATCTCGTCGTTCTCGCATCCCAAGGTCGCCGAGCTGCCCACCATCGCCACCTACTTCACCTCTCTGATCGGTTTGTACAAGGGGATGTATTCGCAGCTGCAGTCCCTCGGAGCGCCTCCTTCCAATGCGTCGCAGTGGTCGCAAGCGCTGACGCAATACCAGTCGGTCATGACCGACTTTCAGGCGGCGCAGACTGCAGCCAGCTCGAGTGATCTCAACGGATACACGACTGCGCTTGCCAAGGAGCAGACAGACAACGCGACCGCCGCGGCGACGTTCAACCAGTTCGGCGCAAGCATGTGTGCCACGGACGCCGAACCGACCCCGGTCTGATCTCGGGCGACTGTCAGGGAGTGACGCCGCGACAACCTTCGCCTTTCCGCGAAACGGACGGGGGGGTGGAGCGCGCCAATCGCCCAAACCGACCGGGATGGTCAGCGCGCCTCCCGGTGAGCCGAGCCCTCGTTCATGTGATCGAGACACGATGAACGTAGGGCTGCACGGGGGATCCGCATGGAATATTTGAGAACGGTCGATTTCGACACCCTGCTCGGGACTGACGCGAGGGTGTCGCAGGCGCTGCTCGATGCCCGCACCGGCGCGACCAGCTGCGCTGTTTCCTGTGTCAAAACGCCTCCCGGAGAAGGCTCGCCGGCGGGCCTGCATACCCACCAGGTTGATCAGCTGTTCTACGTCCTCCAGGGCACGATGACAGTTGAGATCGAAGGAACAGTGCAGCGTGCAGGGCCAGGGACGCTTGTCGTCTTTCCCGCGGGCGTGCCCCACCGCAACTGGAACGAAGGACCCGAGGCCACGGTCCATATTTCGGTGGTTGCGCCGGTGCCGGACGGGACACTTCCCTTCGCCACGCCGGTTGCAACAACTTGATGTGAGTCACGGGTCGGCCCTGGGCGACGCCGGCGACGACACGGGTTTCGCGCGACAGCCCCGACAACCCACGTAGGCCCTTCGGAAAATGCTACCGACCGTCGGCATCACCCACAACGACGCATATCCGGTTGAGGACGGGATCGTCCGCGCAGCGCTCGCCGGCCTGGCGAAGATCCGGATGGTCGAGATGCCAACGGAGCGCCTCGCCGGCGATCAGGAGGCGGCGGTGGCCGCTGCACTTCGGGGTGTGACCGCCCTGATGGTCAGGCCCGGATACCTGCCCCGATCGTTGCTCGTCCGCTGCCCCGACCTACGGTTCATCGCGATGCACGCTGCCGGTGTGGACAAGGTCGATTTTCAGGCGACCGCGGACCTGGGAATCACCGTGACCCATGCGCCGGGCGGCAATGCGGTTGGGGTCGCCGAGTTGACGATCGCGATGGCGCTCATGCTCATCCGTCAGCTCATCCCGACGGCGGCCGCGACCAGGCACGGCATGTGGAATGACGCCCGGCGCGCTGGCACCGAGCTGTCGGGGAAGACCATGGGAATCATCGGGGTCGGACGGATCGGCAGCCTCGTGGCAGAGCGCGCCCTCGCGTTCGGTATGCGTGTTGTAGCGCACGACCCGGCGTACACCCCCGAGCAATTCGCCACGCGGGGCATCCGATGGCTGCCCTTCGAGGCCGTGCTCGAGTCAGCCGACCTGCTCACGCTCCACGTGCCGCTCGACCCCTCGACGGCAAACCTTGTCGACGCAGCTGCGCTCGGTCGAATGAAGGCGGGGGCGTTCTTGCTCAACCTCGCTCGCGGCGGCATCCTCGACGAGGACGCACTTGAAGTGGCGCTGCGCGAGGGCCGCGTTGCGGGGGCGGCGCTCGATGCCCGGCAGATGGAACCGCCGCCAGTGGGGGATACCCTCCGAGCACTGCCCAACGTGATCGTGACGCCGCACATCGGTGGCTCCACAGCGGAATCGCTCACCCGGATGGCGGAGATGTGTGCGCTCGAGATCCGGCGATTTCTGGTCGGAGAGCCACCCATCAACGACGCATCCCTCGCATCAGCCGCGACGTGAGTGCGCGCGGTTGGCCCTCGGTTTGGGGGCGGACGGTCGCGGAGAGCGCCGGTCTAGTGTGGGGCGGAGTCTGCTGCGGCGTCCGAAGGCTGCGCGGTTGACTGGACTGGTACAGCTGCGGAGTCCTGCGTCATCGGCGCTGGGCCCGGCGAGGGCGTCGTGGTTGCGGTCACCACGGAATCACGCACCTCAGCAGTGGCTTTACGAAACTCACGAATACCTTTCCCAAGGGCAGCGCCCATGTCGGGCAGTTTCCCTGGACCCCAGATGATCAGTATCACCACCAGCACGATGATGACTTCTGGCAGATGTCCACCGAGACCCAACATGTCGCTTGCAACTCTACCATTTGCCTGAGGACACCGACGAGCGAGCGTCTGACGGGGTCACAAATAGTGATTGCACAAGCCTAAATGTGTGCCCACGAAAGTCAATCAGGCAACAGTGCGATGCCGGTCGGCGGTGCCCGCTGGAGCCCCCCGCCACCAGCACGCCGCGGCCGCGATGATGCAGACGGCGGCTGAGAAGGTGAACGCGATGTGCAGGCCCGAGTTGAATGGGGTCGCCAGCAGACTCGGGAAGAAACCGCGTCCGGTCAGCACCGCGGCGTTTGCCGGCGCAAGCTGATGCAGCGTTGTTGCGCCAAGGAGATGCTGGATAGGGTTGTAGCCGAGAAACGCAGCGAAGAGAATCGACACGGGTGGCAGACCTGCGATTCGCGCGGCCGCGGATGCGGGCACACCGTGCTGTATCAGTCCCGGGTAGAGCGTGCTCGGCAGGAGAGCTGACAAGCCAATGATCATCAGCGTGAAGAAGATACCTATGGACAGGACCTGCGCAGAGTTCTGGAAGGTCATCTGCATGCCTGCGCCCGCACCACGATGCTCGACCGGAAGGGTATTCATGACACCGGCGCGATTCGGAGCGGCGAATGCGCCCATCGACAGCCCGTTCAAGAGGAGCAGCAGCGCAAACGCCCAGTAGGGAAAGTCGATCGGCAGCACCTGGAACAGCGCGAAGCTGACGGCGGCGCCAATCATGCCGCCTGTGGCAAACGGTCGCGTGCCCAGTCGGTCCGAAAGAATCCCCGACGCAGGCCCGGCAGCAAGGAATCCGATGCTCAGTGGAAGGAGATATATCCCCGCCCACAGTGGGGTGATCTCATAGTCGTAGCCATGCTCGGGGAGCCAGATTCCCTGCAGCCAGATGATGAGCATGAACATCAGGCCGCCTCGTGCGAGGGCCGAAAGAAAGCTGGAGAGGACCCCGGCGGTGTACGCGCGTACTCGAAAGAGCGCCAATGGAAACATCGGGTCCTGAACGCGAAGCTCAATGACAGCGAAGAGAGCCAGAAAGAGCAGCCCGATGCCCAGTTCGCTGAGAACGCTCGGATTCGTCCAGCCGGTGGCCTGTCCGCCGTAGGGCTGAATGCCATAGGTGATTCCCACCATGACGAGGACCAGGCCGATCGCGAACGTGAGGTTCCCCGACCAGTCAATGCCCGCGTGCCGCGGAAGGTTGGTTTCCTTCAGACGGTAGTAGGCCCACAGAGTGCCGGCGACGCCGAATGGAACCGAGATGAGAAAGATGAGCCGCCAGTTGATGGGCGCGAGGAGACCACCCAGGACGAGGCCGAGGAAGGTGCCGCTGATGCCCGCGACGTTGTTGATGCCGAGCGCGAGACCGCGCTGGTGCGAGGGGAAGGCGTCGGTCAGGATTGCGGCGGAGTTGGCGAGGATGAATGCTGCACCGATTCCCTGGACCATCCTCATGACCAGAAGGAATATGGCCGCCTCCGTACCCGTCATCCACGTGAGCGTCAGAACGAGAGATGCGACGGTGTAGATGGCGAACCCCAGCGTGTACATCCGTACACGTCCGAAGATATCGCCCAGGCGCCCGAGGCTGACCACCAGAACGCTGCTGACGATGAGGTATCCGAGGATGAGCCACAACAGATAGAAGCTGTTGCTCGTCTCCAGGGGATCCAACCCGATGCCTCGAAACACGGCGGGCATGGCGATGAGCATGATCGAGGCGTCGATGGTGGCAAGCACCGCACCCATGGTCGTGTTGGTCAGTGCGATCCATTTGTACCCGACCTTGTGCGACAGGGTTCCGGCCGGCTCCGGCAGCTCAGACTCGATCGTGGTGGATGCCTCTGTCATCGACCCGTCGCTATGTGACTCGATGGCCGACTTCAAGATCCACGCTGTTCTGCACTGGTCCACCGTTCTCGAATTGCTCGAGCAATTCGAGAAACAGCAAAGCTGATCGGTTGTCGAAGTGCGTCGAGGACCACGACGAGTGCGGCGTGAGGATCACATTGGAAAGGGTCCAGAGGCCACTGTCCACGGGAAGCGGCTCGGGGTCTGTGACGTCGAGGCATGCGCCTCCGATGACGCCACGTTGCAACGAGACCAGGAGCGCCCCTTGATCGACGACTCCACCTCGCGAGATGTTGACCAGCCACGCGCTCGAACGCATCGAAGCGAGCTCAGATGCGCCGATCAGATGCTGCGTCTCCCGTGTCAGGATCACGGCGACGATCACCCAATCGAATTCCGGCAGCTGTGACCGCCATTCGTCGAGGCCGAGAACTCCCGGTTCGCCGTTGGGCCGTCGACGGACGCCGGTGACGCGAACGCCAAACGATCCAAGTCGGTCGCCAATTGCTCTGCCGAGCGCGCCGTAGCCGAGGATGAGAGCGTGGGTGTTGAAGAGTTCGGCGGACGTGACTCGCTGGGAAAGCCATTGCGATCGTTCTTGCGCTCGAACCAGCAGTGGAAGTCCTTTGGCGGCGGCGAGCATCATCATCAGCACGTGTTCGGCGATGGGGATCGCGCTGACGCCCGAGCCGTTGGTGAAGAGCAGCCCGCGCTGACGATAGAGTGCGAGTGGATGGTGTTCCGTCCCCGCGCCATGCGTATGGATCCATTGCAAACGAGGGCCGGCTTGAACGGCTCGCGTGATTTCCACGGGAGTCATTCTCGAAGGCGTTCCCATCCCAACCCACAGGACGTCTGCATCAACCACCGCGTCCAGGCACTGCTCAACGTTGCTGAACCACGAGACGTTGGCATGAGATGGCAGCGATCCGAGGTGGTCGCGAAACCGAGAGGGCAGCGCGAGCTTCAACTCATCGGTCTGTCGCGGTCACGTGTCGATGGACGCCATTCTCTTGGAGCGGTCACCCCGGGCAGCGCCGAGCGGGATCGCCAGGTCGAGCTCAGTGATGTCATCGTCGCTGAGCGGGAGGTCGAGAGCAGCGACGTTTTCGTCCACGTATGCGACGCGCTTCGTACCCGGGATGGGCACGATGTCGTCGCCTTGATGAAGGAGCCAGGCGAGCGCAACCTGCCCCGCGGTAACTCCGTTGCGACCAGCGACCTTTTCGATCGCATCGACGATGCGCAGGTTGTGCGTGAAGTTCTCGCCCTGCATTCGCGGAAAGTCGTTGCGCCCGTCATCGGCTGCGAAGTCCGAGTCCCGAAACCGGCCGGTGAGAAAACCTCGGCCTAGCGGGCTGTATGCGACGAACCCGATGCCAAGTTCGCGGCAGGTGGGGAGGATGGCGGATTCCGGGTCGCGTGTCCACAGCGAGTATTCCGTCTGGAGCGCCGAGATCGGATGCACCGACTGGGCTCGTCGAAGCGTCCGTGGGGACGCCTCTGAGAGGCCGAGATGCCGCACTTTTCCCTGGGTTACCAGTTCTGCCATTGCGCCGACCGTTTCCTCGATCGGGACCTGCTTGTCAACGCGATGCTGGTAGTAGAGGTCGATGACGTCGACACCGAGCCGTCGCAGCGATGCGTCACAGCATTCGCGAACGTAGTCGGGGTCGCCTCGCACGCCGACGAACTGACCCTTGTCATTGCGAACGTTGCCAAATTTGGTGGCAAGCACCACGTCGTCGCGCCGGCCGGCGATGGCTCGGCCTACCAGGCGCTCATTGGTCCACGGTCCGTAAACGTCGGCGGTGTCCAGGAAGGTCACCCCGAGGTCGAGGGCGTGATGGATGGTTGCCACCGCCTCAACGGGGTCGGCGGCGCCATATGCGTCCGACATGCCCATACAGCCGAGACCCTCGGCGGAGACGACGAGTCCGTTGCCGAGTGAGCGCGTCTTCATGGCTGAGCCGCGGTGCGACGGGTTCTAGAGATGTCTCGCCTCTCAGCTGGGGACACTAGCTATTACTTTAAGCGGTCGTTCTAGAGGGCGATATGTTACAGCGACCCCAAGTGACGCCGGCGCTAGGTCCTCTCGGCCGCTGTCTGGGGCGCGACGGCTCCTCGAGACGGCGGGTCGGCGACGCTCCTCAGTAAAGAGCTCGTTGTCGTAAAGGCCGGGCCGGGCTGGAGGAGGCGCCGCAGGGAGACCACGGCACCCCGGGTCTCGTCCGGTTGCGTTTCCAGGCGTTGTAGATCCTGAGCGATCAATCGGGCTCGACCGTCTGGATCGGTCATGGCGAGGAGCTCTCTGAAGTGGCATGGATCGCCGCGCTAGAATCACCGAGGCCTGCGCTCGACGCGCACCCAACCGAGCCTTGGAGGATTGGAGTGTCCTGGAAACTTACCGGGTCCTACTTCGAGACCTGCTCGTGCAGTGTGGTTTGCCCGTGCACCGCGTCGCTGTCGTTCGGGGCCACGCTCGATCGCTGCAAGGTCACCCTCGTCTTCAACGTGCACGACGGGGACGTCGAGGGCACGGACGTGAGCGGACTGACGGTTGCTGCCATCGTCGATACACCCAAGGTGATGACCGACGGCAACTGGCGAATGGGGGTGTTCATCGACGCGGCCGCCTCCGACGAGCAGGCTCAGAAGCTCGGCAGCGTGTTCTCCGGGGCGCTCGGCGGACCGATGGCCTCATTGGGTCCTCTGGTTTCGGAGAATCTCGGCGTCCAGCGAGCCCCGATCGAGGTCCGCGAGGACGGACTGCGCCATTCGGTTCGGATCGGCGATGCCGTGGACTTCGAGATCGAGGACATCGTGCCCTTCGGAGTGGAAACAGGCCAGCCGGCGAAGCTCACCGGCATCTTCCATCCCGCCGGCTCAGAGCTGAATGTCGCTCGGGCGACGCGGTCGAACATCAACGGGTTCGGGATCGCATACGAGGGCAAGGCGGCCTTCTCCACGGCGCAGTTCTCGTGGTCGGCCTAGACACAGTCGGCTCTGCTCCACTCGCCGAGAATTCCGGTAGCCGGGAGGGCTTCGCGGAAGTCTTCGCAGCAGTGCGGGCGCGGCTCGGTCTGATCACGCTCCTGTTGGTGCTCGCAGGTCTCGCCTGGTGGGCCACGGCCAGCCAGATGGCCGGCATGGATGCTGGTCCGGGCACCGACCTGGGCCCACTCGGATGGTTCGTCGGCGTCTGGCTGGTGATGATGGCGGCGATGATGTTCCCGTCGGTGGCACCCACGGTTGCGCTGTACTCGCGGATGACGCGTCAGCGCAGCCCGGTGCGCCCGCTCCTCTTTGCCGCCGCGTACCTGGTGGTCTGGTCCGCGGTTGGAGTGCTGTCGTACGGTCTCTTCGAGCTGGGAAAGGTCTGGTTTGGAGCGCAGCTGTCGTGGGACGCAGGCGGGCGTTGGGTCGCAGCCGCCGTCCTTGCCGTGGCAGCTGTCTACGAACTGACACCGCTGAAGAACGCCTGCCTGGCGAAATGCCGGAGCCCTCTGGGGTTCCTGCTCGGCAGCTGGCGCGATGGGTCCGCCGGCGCGGTGCAGATGGGATCCAGGCACGCGGCATGGTGCGTCGGGTGTTGCTGGGCCCTCATGGCTGCTCTCTTCGCACTCGGCGTGATGAGCCTGGTCTGGATGGCGGTGGTCGCCGCTCTGATTGCAGCTGAAAAGACCATTCCCTGGCGGCGGTCGGTGGTGTGGACGACGACCGCGATCCTGTTGGTGCTCGCGGTCATGGTGGTGGTAGCCCCGCACGCGGTCCCCGGCCTTGTGGTGCCTGGAAGCGCAGGCAGCGGGACGAGCGCCATGGGGATGACCCCCTAGCCAAACGTTGGCCCGGCTGCGACGCTGGCGATGCAGCCGGGCGCTCTTCAGCGCCTTGTCGACGACGCTTCCGGCGCCGTACACGCCAACGCCGACGAGATTGAGCCGATCGCGCGCCCTCCGGAGGGACGACGCGAGTACCGCTGAATCCCCTTCGAGGACCGTGATCGGCTGCCGGCACATGGCCAGGTAGGCGGTGCTGTCCGCGTCTTCGTAGGGACTGCCGATGATGCCGTCGACCGCCCCGACGCATGGCTTGACACCAGAGACTGACACTGTTCAGAATAACTGACAGTGTCAGCCATGCCCGCGCCCAGAGACCGCCGTACGGAGCGGTACGCAGCAACTCGTAGAGAAATCCTCGACGCGGCGTGGGATCTGGTGCGCGCCAATGGGCTCGGCTCCCTGGCCATGAGGGATCTCGGCGCGCGAGTCGGGATGCGCGCGCAGTCCCTGTACGCGTACTTCCCGTCCAAGTTCGCTATCTACGACGCAATGTTCGCTGAGTCCAATCGCGAATTGCTGCGCCGGGTCAGTGGCATGGCCAGTGTGCGTGATCCGATCAAAGCACTGCGGGAGCGCGCCCGGATCTTCCTCGTATTTTGCGTCGAAGAACCTGGCCGTTTTCAGTTGCTCTTCCAGCGGACGATTCCTGGATTCGAGCCCAGCCCGGAAGCCTACGCGCCCGCGATGGACGCGCTCGAGAGTGCCGCAGACGCCATACGCGCCTGTGGCATCAGCGACGCTCGTGCCATCGACATGTGGACGGCCATCAACTCAGGTCTCGCGGCACAGCAGACGTCCAACGACCCTGGCGGTGATCGCTGGGTGCGCCTCGCGGACGAGGCCACCGAGATGTTTCTCGCGCACTACGCCCCAGCAAGGAAGAGGAAAGCATGATCGCTCGCAGCACCGCTTCGGAATCGATCCCCGCCATCGACCATGATCAGGCGATGCGCCTCGCGACCGTGGAAAGCGAGCGGTTGCTCGCTGTCGCCGACGGTCTCCAGGAGCAAGAGTGGCTGCTGCCGACCGACTGTCCGGATTGGACCGTCAGGGACATGCTCGGGCACATCCTCGGCATGCTCGAGCTTCAAGCGGACGGCTCCGAGCGAATGCGACAGGTCAAGATCGCGGCCGGCGTCGCCGAGCAAACCGGGATCCTGCGCATCAATGCGATGACCGCGCTCCAGGTGCGCGAGCATGCCACGCTGTCCTCGGACGCATTGGGTGCGGCGCTGCATGACGCGGCTCCGCGCGCGCTGGCGGCGCGCATCGCGACGACTGCTGAGCAGCGTGACGCACCGTATCCGTCCGGGCTCCCCGGCGAAGACGCGTGGACATTCGGGTATCTCTTTGATGTCATCCTGACGCGCGATCCGTGGATCCATCGTGTCGACATCTGCCGCGCCATCGGGCACGATATGGAGCTGTCCGCGGATCACGACGGGCGCATTGTCGCCGGCGTTGTTACCGACTGGGCGCGTCGACACGGGCAGCCGTTCACGCTCACTCTCGACGGGCCTGCCGGTGATCGTTTCAGCACGGGAACGGGAGGTGCCGACCTTCACCTCGATGCCGTCGACTTCTGCCGCATTCTCTCCGGTCGCGCACCCGGCGCCGGACTCCTCACCACCAGTGTTCCGTTCTAACCGTCATCGACTCACAGGAAGACAAGAGATGCAGACGTATCGAACCAACGACCAGGTGACGGTCCTCAATGACCAGCTCGAGGTGCCCGGAATCGGGTTCCTTCCAGTCAACGCCTTCGTGCTCCACGCGCGCGAGCCAGTCGTGGTCGACACCGGACTCGGTTTGCCGGACCGTGACTTCGTGCAGACTTTGAGCACGGTGATGGATCCCGCGGAGGTCCGATGGATCTGGCTCACCCATCCCGACCGCGATCACACCGGTGGTCTGTTCGCGCTCCTCGAAGCAGCGCCGCACGCTCGTCTCATCACAACATTCCTGGGCGCCGGCTTGATGTCCACTGAGAGGCCGTTGCCACTCGATCGCGTCTACCTGCTGAACCCCGGCCAGAAACTCGACGTCGGTGATCGCACCCTGCACGCATTTCGCCCCCCGCTGTTCGACAACCCGGCGACTGTGGGGTTCTACGACGACCACTCGCGTGTGTGCTTCAGCTCCGACTGCTTTGGTGCGCCATTGGCGACTGCCGAGTTTGCAGGCGCCGGCGACGCCGCTGAAATACCGGCTGCCGACCTCCTTGCCGGGCAGCTCTTGTGGGCGACCATCGACAGCCCCTGGGTGCACAGCGTCGATACCAGCCGCTATCTGCAGACGGTCCAGGCGATGCAGGCCATCGACGCCGAGGTCATGCTGAGCACGCACTTGCCACCCGTAACCCAGATGGGAGCACGGCTCTTCGACATGCTGGCGCTTGCACCCGGCGCAGACCCATTCGTCGGTCCCGATCAGCAGGCGCTGCAGGCGATGCTGGCCAGCTTCGAGCCGGCGGTGGCGGCCGTCTGACCCGACGCCGCAACGCCCCGCGTGCGCTATCGACCGACGCGATCCAGGGATACCCGCGCGGCACCGTCGCCCTGCAGCCAGCGGCGAGTGCCTCCTGCCCCGCCGCAACTCGGCTCGGGTCCCCTCAACTGGAAAGAACTCCTTGAGCGTGCCCTCGAGCGCGCGACTGGCGCACGTCGTGGTGCCCCTCGATGTATCGAGTCGTCCCGAGTAAGAACGCATGACGACGCTGTGCCCGAGCCCACGAGTCAGCCCGCGGCCCCGCTTGACCGCCTCCGGCCCTGCGGAGTAGCGTCCGTACTCTGACGGTCGTCGGAGCCACTGGCGGAGGTTGGCCATGCATCGCAAGCAAATAACAAGACGTCGTCTGGCAGCCGTCTGCGCCGCAGCTCTCGGTGCCGGAACCGCGGCCTTTGGCGCGGGACCCACGACCGCGCTGGCCTCCGGAGCAGCACGCACTATCACGGGTACTCTCCGCGACGGAGCGACCTACCTGATTGAGGTCCCCGCCCACTGGAACGGCACTCTCGTCCTCTACAGCCATGGATACGTCACCCCGGGGAGCCCAAATCCAGCGACGGACGTCGGCGATCCCCTCACGGGTCAGTGGCTGCTGACCCACGGCTACGCGCTCGCAGGCTCGTCATACGCGACGACGGGCTGGGCGCTCCAGCAGGCGATCCCCGATCAGCTCTCGACCCTGAACACATTCTCTCGGCGCGTCGGCAGGCCGAGCCGGACAATCGCGTGGGGGCACTCGCTCGGCGGGATGATCACGGCGGCGCTGCTTCAGGTCGCCCCGGACCGCTTCACGGCGGCCCTTCCGATGTGCGGCGTCCTCGCGGGCGGCGTGGGCACCTGGAACGTCGCGCTCGATTCGGCAGTGGCGGTTCAGCAGCTCCTCGGACCCACCTCGGGGCTGCAGGTGGTCAACATCACAGCCCCCACAACCAACCTCGGCATCGCTGAGACGTTGTTCGCCACCGCCCAGGCGACCCCGCCGGGAAGAGCTCGGATTGCTCTTGCCAGCGCACTTGGCGACATCCCCGGCTGGTTTGACCCGGCAAGCGCCGAGCCGGCACCGACCGACTACGTCACCCAGGAGGCGAATCAGTTCCTGTGGGAGACCCAGGTCGACGGACCCTTTGCCTTCGCGCTGCGGGCCGAGCTCGAGGCTCGAGCCGGCGGCAACGTGTCCTGGACGAACGGAGTCAATTTCACATCGCAGCTCGCACAGTCCTCTGACTACGCCGAAGTGCAGGCGCTGTACTCGGCAGCCGGTCTCAGCCTGAGCGCTGACCTCGCGACGCTCCAGGCGTCAGCGCCAATCGCCGTCGATCACGCGGCGGTCAAATACCTGACGAAATACATCGTCTACAACGGCGACCTCGACCGCCCGGTGCTCACGCTCCACACCACGGGTGATGGGCTGGTCGTCAACCAGGATGAGCAGGCGTACCGCAACGTTGCTAGTGACGTCGGTGACGCCCGG
>PNBE01000108.1 GCA_003135895.1 Candidatus Dormiibacterota bacterium | reverse complement strand
TCTAGCCCGCGGTACCACGTCGTGGCTTGCCTCCTCGCAGGCGCCGTTCAATCATCACCCCCAGAGATCGGTGTCCGCCACTCATCACACCGGCGCCACGGAGTCCGCAATTGCGCAAGTCTGCGCAAACACTGCCCAAACCGCCGCCGCGATTTGTGCGCACACCGAGGCTCGAAAGAAGGGGCTTGACGGAACCCCCATCACACGGCGATCATGGCGCCTTCCGACCCGGCAGCACGTTGAGTGGAGAACTTGTGCCCGGATTCAATCGGCCCATGGCATCGCGGGTCTGGGGTGGCGCGCTGATCAGGCGGATAGCCCTCGGAAGTCGCACGGCCGGCGCCGCGCCCGCCATGTCCGCGTCAAGTTCCCGAGGCCGCCACCGGTCTCAGATATGCGTCTCTGCTGTCGACCAAATCGCGCGTACATAGAGGTAAAGGAAGCATGCGATCGAGATTCTGGATCCTCGTGGCGGGCGTGGTGGTGGCGGGCGTGCTGGTCGGATTCTTCGTGACGCGCTTCCTGAACCCCGTTCCGCCGCAGATCGCTGCGACCACCACCTCGACCACCCTGCAGGGGCGGCCGGTCGTGAGCTTCAACCTCACGACAGTCGCGGCCGTCGGCACTGATGGGCAGGGGAATGGTGAGCATCCCCAATGGGTCGGATACCTGCCCACGACCTATCTGAAGGTGCCGGCCGGGGCGGTCGTGCATATGACCATCGTCCAACAGGACGGCCAGACAGGCCTCCGCAACGAGTACTTCGGGCTGGTCCGAGGCACGATCAACAACCAGATGACGCTCAGCGGCAGCGGTCACAAGCAATCCGAAGTGTTGTCCGCCCTGGATCCTTCGCTGGCTGCGCACACCTTCACCGTCCCGGACCTGGGCGTCAGCGTCCCGCTAGAGGGCGTCGCGAGCGATGCTGCGGCGAACGCCCAGGAGGTCATCACCTTCGACTTTGTAGTGCCGGACAAGCCGGGGTTGTTCCGCTGGCAGTGTTTCGTCCCCTGCGCAGCCGGAACGCTCTATGGGAACGGCGGCCCCATGCAAACGCTCGGCTACATGGCCGGCGAGCTTCAGGTAGGCTGACCGATGAGAAATAGGGCCACCGCAATCCGGATCGTCCTCATCGTCTGGATCGTCGCGTCCATCGCCGGCGATGTCGCGCTCGCCTTCGGCCCGATACCGCCCGGACAGGCCTCGGACCTGGCTTCGAGCGAGAGTCTCACCATCCTCCTGCTTGCCGAGATCGCGTGGCCGGTCTTCGCAGGGGTGCTGGCCGCGCTGTTCTTCACCCTCGTGGTGAACCGGCTGGCTCCCCCTACAGCGGTGGTCAGCCCGGAGGCGCTCCGAGGCAACACCCGCGTTCAGACGGCCTGGATCGCGGCCACGCTCGTGATCGTCCTCAGCCTCGCCGTGTATGGCACCGTCGCGCTCGCGATCGACCAGCCGGGGGCCGGTATCTCCACCGTTTCGGCTGCGCTGCCGATGCCGACCTCGACCGACCAACCGCTCGAGGTCCAGGTGATCGCCCAGCAATGGTGGTTCACCTACCGCTACCCGACCTACGGCGGCATCGAGACCTCGCAGCTGGTGCTGCCCGTGAACCAGAAGATCCAGTTCCACATCACCTCGCTCGACGTCACTCACTCGTTCTGGTTCTACGCGCTGGGCGTCAAGGGCGACGCCGTCCCGCTCAACGACAACGTTGTCACCGCGACGCCGACGCAGACCGGCACCTACCGCGTCCAATGCTCCGAGCTGTGCGGGCTCTGGCACGGCAACATGTCGGACAACACCGCGATGGTG
Organism: Candidatus Dormiibacterota bacterium; assembly: GCA_003135895.1. GTDB lineage: Bacteria > Chloroflexota > Dormibacteria > Aeolococcales > Aeolococcaceae > Palsa-851. Next base: position 10,265 of record PNBE01000108.1, on the reverse strand, counting down.
GTCAGTCCCTCTGATTTCGCGACCTGGATTCAGCAGCAGACAACGCTCGACGCGCCGATCATGAAGTTCCTGGTGCCGTACAGCCATACGTACGAACCGTCGCCAACCATCTACGGGACGTGACGATGTTCGACACTCTCAAGCACATAAGGGAAAGCTGATGTGGATGCTGTAACCACCGCGCGGTCGCCGATGTCGACTCGGCCGACACTGGCACGCCGTCTCAACGAGTGGGGGCTGCTGCTGGGAGTCATCGGCGCTGTGATCGGTTTCATCATCGGCTTTGCGATCGGCACGATCGCCATCGGCAATTCCTTCAACACCGACCACTCGCTCGGCTCCGACCCGGGGATCCTGCTCGGCTATGCGCTCAGCGCGCTCGGGTTCCTTGCCGGTCTGGGCTTCCTCAACTACCCGATCGGCCGCCTGCTCGGCGCCAAGCGACCCTCCGAGGAAGACAACGCGTACATGCACGGCGAGGCCGGCGGGCTCCGCCGCTACTTCCGCATGACCACCGATCACAAGGTCATCGGGCTGCAGTACCTCGTGATGATCCTCGCCTTCCTCTTCATCGGTGGACTGGGAGCGATGTTCATCCGGACCGAGTTGCTCACCCCCTCGCCAACGATCGCGAACGCGCAGTCCTACCTGACCCTGGTCGGATTGCACAGCACGCTGATGATCTTCATGGCGTCAGCCGCGATCATCGGTCCGTTCGGCAACTACTTCGTGCCGATCATGATCGGTACCCGGAACATGGCGTTTCCGCGACTCGAAGCCCTCACCTTCTGGCTGCTGCCGCCGGCGGGTTTGATCCTGCTCTCCACCGTGTTTCTCGGCGGCTTCACCACCGGTTGGACCGGGTACGCACCGCTCGCCGACCAGAACGTGCTGGGCATGGATGCGTACCTCATGGGCTTCGCGCTGATCGGGCTGTCGATCGGCCTGTCGGGCCTGAACATGATCGCAACGATTCTCACCAAGCGTGCGCCCGGGATGCCCCTGAGCCGGATGCCGATCTTCGTGTGGTCGGTGCTGGTCACGTCGTTCCTCGGCGCCCTCGCGTCGCCGGCTCTGATCGCGGCGGTGCTGATGGAGATGTTCAGCCGCACCTATCAGACGACGTTCTTCGTGCCCGCGGGCGGCGGCTCGCCGTACCTCTGGGAGAACCTCTTCTGGTTCTTCGGCCATCCCGAGGTCTACATCTTTGTGATCCCCGCGTTCGGGTTGATCATGGAGATGCTCCCGGTCTTCACGCGAAAGCCGCTCTGGGGATATCGCGTGGGGGTCGGCGGCATGGTCGGTGTCGGTGTGCTCAGTTTCGTGGTTTGGCAGCACCACCTGTTTGTCAGCGGTCTCGCACCGTCGCTGCGGCCCTTCTACATGTTCTCCACGGAGATGATCTCGGTCCCGACCGGCATCATCTACCTGGTCTCACTGGGGACACTGTGGCGAGCGCGCACCCGGTTCTCGACGCCGATGCTGTTCATCTTCGCCTTCTTCTTCAACTTCCTGATCGGCGGCTTCACGGGCGTCTTCCTCTCTGACGTCCCGAGTGACTTCTCGCTCCATGCCAGCTACTTCGTCCAGGCTCACTTCCACTACACGATCATGGGAGCCGAGGTCTTCGCCCTGATGGGGGCGATCGTCTACTACCTCCCGAAGATGACCGGTCGAACCATGGACATCAAACTGCTGCGCTACCAGTTCTGGGCGGTGTTCCTGACCTTCAATGGGACCTTCCTCTCGCTGATCGCGGTGGGGATCCTCGGGATGCCACGTCGCGTCATCAGCTACGCCGCATACCTGCAGCCGCTGAACGACAGCGCGTCCATCTTCGCGCTCGCGCTGGGGCTGTCGATGGCCCTCTTCCTCGGCATCCTGATCTGGGAGGTGGTCATCAAGCAGCGGGTGGCAGCCGCGAACCCGTGGGAGTCCCTGGGAGTGGAATGGCAGGTACCCACGCCCGTGCCTACCTTCAACTTTGATCGCGTGCCCGTGTCGTGGTCCCTGCCCTATGACTACGACACCGGGAAGCCGGCTGCGGACTTCGGGCCCGTCGCGCCCGCCTTGACTGGAGCCTGAGCATGAGTGACGTCAGCCCCACCGGACTCACCGCAATCGACGAGGTTGAAGGTGGCGGGCACACGCTCGTCTTCAGCTCGCGAGTGGCTATGGCCGCCAATACCACGCTGCAACTGAGTCTGCTGTTCGCGTTCCTCTATCTGAGAGCAAACAACTTCGGCGGGATGTGGCATCCAAGCGGCATCGGCACGCCGCCGCAGGTGCTCGCCCTGATCTCACTCGCCTTCCCGGTGATCGGGGTCCTTGCACTCTGGGCAGTCTGGAACGCCGTCAGCGGGTCGCGCGAATCGAGCGCCGTCAACGGGTTGCTCTGGCTGGCGCTGCTCGCCGCCGTCCTCACCGGCGCGGTTCGCATCCTGCTCATGTATCAGTTCAACTGGGAGCTCGACAGCGCCGGCACGTACGCCGACATCTCGACCCTCTGGTACGCGGTGCTGCTGGGCGAATTCATCGGTGTGGGTCTGTGGTTGCTCAGCCTCGTCATGGGGCACGTGCGCGGCACTGATCGCCTCAGTCCGGCGCACGCCCGGGCCATCCTGGAGCAGTGGACGTACATCACCGGCGTGTCCATCGCGGTGTACCTGCTGGTCCAGTACGCCACGTAAGCCGGAATGCTCTGGTCCCCGCTGCTCGACTGGAGTTTCGAACCAGTACCAATCGTCGGATGCGCGACGGCAGCGTACCTGTACTGGCGCGGACGGCGAACAGCTTCGGCGGCGTTGGGCCGGGGATCAACGTGGGACAGCGGCGACTCGGCGTTCGCGCTCGGTATCGGCGCGCTCCTGCTCGCCCTGGTGTCACCGATCGCGTACTTCGACACGACGCTGCAGTGGGACCACATGGTGCAGCACGTGCTCCTCCTCCTGGTCGCGCCGCCACTGATCCTGCTCGCTGACCCCTTCCGCACCGCCTGGGCCGGATATCTCGCCGTCCAGGGACGGCCGATCACCGTCGATGGGACGTGGCCGGCACGCGTCATGCGAGTGCTGCACGCAGGTCCGCGAGCGGCGACGGTGATTGTCCTGGCCTTCAGCGTCAATCTCCTCATGTGGCATCTCCCGTCCATCTACAACGCCACTCTCCGGATTGCCTCGATCCACGACATCGAGCACCTGACCTTTCTCGTGCTCGGGTTGTTGTTCTGGGACCAGGTCATCAGCCCGGTCACGGCAACCGGCCGGCTCTCGTTGCTCGGCCGAGCGGTGGTGATCCTCGTCGGCATGTTCGTGAGCTGGGGCCTCGCGATCGTGATCGGATACGCGACCCATCCCCTCTACGCATACCCCGCCGCGAAAGGTGGACTCAGCCTGCTGGCGGACCAGGAGATCGCCGCAGGTGTGATGTGGGTACCGGGGGGCACGCCATTCCTGATCGCCCTGCTCTATCTCGGAATCCGCTGGTTCGAGCTTGATGATCGGTCCGCGTCGAACGCCGTGGTTGCGCAGCCGTGACCAGCAACCGGCGCATGGTGTTCGGCTGCGCGGTCGCGCTGGTCGTCGCCGCATGCGGTGCAGCTCAGGTGACGCCGTCTCCGCCCCAGCATGTCACTGCGTCCGGCGGTCCTACCCTCACGGGGAAGGCTGTCAGCATCACCTCGTTCCGCGGCCACCCCGTGGTGCTGATCTTCTGGGCTTCCTGGTGCGGGCCCTGCCATGATGAGCAGCCCGCGTTGAACACCGCGTACGCGACTTGGAGGTCTCGAGGTGTTGCGTTCGTGGGCATCGACATCCGAGACACGACCACACCCGCGATTGCGTTTCAATCGGAGTTCAAAGTGCCGTATCCCAGCATCGCGGACGTGAACGCCACTCTCGCCGTCGACTACCGAATTCCGTCGGCGCCCGCGCTCGTCTTTCTCAACACGCAGGGCAAGGTGGCCGATGTCGTGCTGGGTGCGCTCGGCACCATGAGCGCCGCCGATTTCAGCGCGGAGATCAGCAAGCTCCTGGGCTCGGCGAAGACCGGCAGCGTGTAGGGGAGAGGATGCAGACCAGCGCAGACATCGTCATGAGCCCGCCGGACGCGCTGGCCGCGGCCGGCGCCGCTGACGGTGTCGTACGCACCCTGTCGACGCAACTCCGCGCGAGCGCTCGCGACTACGTCAGCCTCGCCAAGCCGCGAATCATCGTCCTGCTGCTCATCACCGAACTTTCGACCATGTTCATCGCCGCGCGCGGCATTCCAACAGTCGCGCTGCTCTTCTGGGCAGCGCTCGGCGGCGTACTTGCCTCCGGTGGCTCTGGCGCGATCAACTGCTGGTACGATCGCGACATCGACCGGGTGATGGCGCGGACGTGCAGCCGGCCGCTCCCATCGGGACGCATCCTTCCCTGGAAGGCGCTGATCTTCGGGGTGTCGCTGATCGCCGCCTCGGTGGTGGTGTTCAGTCTCGCAGTGAACACGCTGGCGGCGCTGCTGGCGCTGGGCGGCGCGGTGTTCTACGTCTTCATCTACACGATGCTGCTGAAACGCAGAACACCTCTCAACATCGTCATCGGCGGAGCTGCCGGCGCGTTTCCGCCCCTGGTCGGGTGGGCCGCTGTGCAGGGCAACGTCGGCTGGCCGGCGTTCGTGCTCTTTGCACTGGTATTTCTCTGGACGCCGCCACACTTCTGGTCACTCGCGCTGCTGCTACGTCGCGACTACCGGAACGCCAGCGTGCCCATGCTCCCCGGGATCATCGGGACCGCCCGGACCCACCGGCGCATCCTTCTCTACCTGCTCGCGCTGATCGCCGCAAGCCTGCTCCCCGGGCTGATGCTCGGTATTGGCTACACCGTCGGTGCGGCAGTCCTCGGTGGCGGCTACCTCGCGCTGGCTCTCTGGGCGCGTGCCAAGGCGTCATCGCACGCCGCGGCGCTGCTGTTCCACTACTCGCTGGCCTATCTCGCTCTGGTCTTCATCGTGGGCGCCGTCACGGCGGTGGTTGTCGGGTAGGAATCGTCCTCAGCTAGCGCTTTGCCAGCGTCTGCCGCACCCGGCGTTGCATGCGCCAGGCGCGCTGCACCACCGGAAAACCCGGCAGCGCGCGGAGCCTCGCGATCTGGCGCTCGGCCTCGGCGTGCTGCCGTGACTTCGAGGCGAGCAGGTGCCAGGACAGCCGGAGGTGTTGCGCAACCACAGTTGGGTCGGCCGTCACCGGTGAGCGGCGCAGGACAAAGCCGAATTCGAAGCCGCCGGGAACGTCTTCCACGAAGACGGCATCGAGCAGCTCCCACTGCATCCCCATCTCGGCGGCTGTGTACTCGATCACGGGAAGGAATTCGTCCTCCGACCAGCAATGCACGTGGATGGATCGCTGGCGATTCAACTCGAACTGTTCGCGCTGCTGTTCCGGAGTCCACGACGGGTCCCACACGTCGGTCTTTCGCAGGTAATCCTCGATGTGCTCGTCACTAACGACGGTGACCCGATCTCGATGCTCCGCGATGAGGTGCGCGAGCGGCGTTGCCGACCGCTTCCGGTCAAAGGTGTGGCGCCGATCGGGAAGGAACACGAGTACCACCCCGCCCGGCTTGAGGACGCGGTGGATATCTCCGAGCTGAGTCAGCGGGTCGGCGAGGTGCTCGAGCAGGTGGCTCGCGATCACGAAGTCCTGAGTCTCGCCGGCGATTGCTGACAGGCGGTCGACATCGAGGTTGGCGACGATGTCGGGCTTGGGGAAGCTTGCGCCGCTCTCCAGGTTGGTGAACAGCGCGAGATTCTCTTCCGGCTGCCACCGATCCACATAGCGCACCGAGACGCCCGGGAACGGGATCGGCATCGGATGGTGACCGGGCCCCAGCTCCACGCCGGTGCCGCTGAGAAAACGGGTGAGCAATCCGCGCGGCGTCGGGCTTACGTCAGCGAGTGTCGACGTCATGACCTGCGCCCAGCATACGGGCCGCGCGCCGCGGTTAGCCCTGGTCGGACGCTGCGCCCGCAGCCAGCCCGGCTCGTCGTACGGAGCCGGACTGGCCGCGATGGCGCGATATTTCTGTCAGTGGCCGAGCGCGGCAGTGGCCTGGGTATCCATGGTCGACTCGATCGTCGAGACGTTCGAGCTGCTGGGGTTCTGCAGGAACTGGAGCAGATCGGCCCACATCTTCGGCTCCCAGGTTCCCTGGAGGTCGTCGAGGCTGAACACGAAGCTGGTTGCCCCCACCAGAGCTTGCGCATCCGCCTGTGTGACGGGGTCTGGGTACGCGCTCGGCTTGACCTGGTTGTTCGGGCTCGCGAACCCGCCAAGTGTTGCCCAGATTGTCCCCGGCTGGGGCCCGGCAAGGTACTTCATGAGCGCAGTCGACTGCGGCGTCTGCGTCAGCATCATGGCCACGTCTCCAGCACCCTGGATGGCCGAATTGTTGGCGCTGTCAGCCGCCGGTGCCGGGAAGGCGAAGAAGTTGTAGCAGGGGGTCTTTGAGGCATCCGCAGTGCACGCCGCGCCGCCGGTACCCGTGGTGCCCGGGGCGTAGTTGGCGGAGTTACCGGTGATCTCGCTCACCATGAAGTCGCCTTCGAAGACCATCGCCGCCTGGGGCTGTGCGGGTGGCTTGGGGAACACCTTGTCGACGCATGCGGGGTACGCGTTGGAAAGCGAGCCCTGCAGGCCACCAAGCAGATACGACGGCTGGCTGAAGAGCTGCCCGAGGGTGGTGAACGCAGTGGTCACCGTGGGGTCGGTCCACTTGAGCGCGTGCGATGCCAGCTTGTTGTAAGCCGCGGCGCCCGCCGTCTTGAGATAGACGTTCTGCCACATGTCAGCGACCGGCCATCCCACGTCGGTGCAGAGCGAAAACGGCGTGATGCCCGCCGCCTTCAGCTGTGCGGCGTCGCTGAGCAACTGCTCCCAGGAAGTCGGCGGCGACGAGATGCCCGCCTGTGTGAACAGCGCCGGGTTGTACCAGATGGTGTTCTTGTTCGCGCCCTTGAACCACACACCGTACTGCTTGCCGTTGTAGCTGGCGAGTGTGTTCCAGGCAGTACCGAAGTTGGAGGTCAGACCGCCGAGGACACTGGTGAGGTCCTTGACTGATCCGCCCTTGGCCAGGCTGACGAGCGTGCCCGGGTCGGGGACGAGGGCCACATTTGGCGGTGAACCGCCGGACACGGCTGCGGTCAGCGCGGTGTCCATGTTGTTGCCCTTGCCCTGGTAGTTCACGGTGATGCCCGTTGCGGACTCGAACGGTGCCAGCGCAGCCAGGAAGTCGTGCTGCTCCTGCGCCGTCCATTCAGCCCACACCGTCACCGATCCGCCGATCTTCCCGCTCGTTGAGCTGGAGCTTGAGGTGGATGGTGTGGACGTCGAACCGCATGCGGTTGCGATTCCCAGGACTCCAGCCGTCACCACCGCCAGCTTGCCCAGCGTGCTGACCTGCGTCATAAAGGTCCTCCTCACAGGGGCGAAACCGTCGGTGGCCCCAGCGATCCAGTTGGCGTAAGGCATCGGTGTACTCCACCTGCACTCGAAACGCAACTCCTTCAGATCCGTCCTCATACCAATGGGTGATATCGGGTTGCAGTTGGGCGCCGGCAGACGTAGCATCACCGGAACTGTGGTGAGGGCCTGACGTGGCGGTTGCCGTTCCGACCTCTGACTCTGCTCAGGCTGCGCCCGCGGGGGAGATCCTCCCGACGACCAGCAAACCCGCCGGCGGCGGCGGTTTCCGCAGCCACCTGGGCTCGCTGCTGTTCCTGTTTCCGGGGGCGCTCTGGCTGGCCCTGATCGTCGTCTATCCGCTGATCGCAACCGTCATACGAAGCTTCTTTGACAGCAGCGGTCAGAACTTCATCGCCCTCGGGAACTACAAATCCGTCTTCTCGACCACGGACATCCTCGTCTCGCTGAAGAACAACGTCGTGTGGGTGGTGGTCTTTCCATTCCTGGTGACGTTCTTCGGGCTCGTGTTCGCGGTCCTCACCGAGCGAATCCGCTGGTCAACCGCGTTCAAGACCATCGTCTTCATGCCACTCGTCTTCAGCGCGACTGCGGCGGGTCTGACGTGGGCATCGATCTTCTTCATCGATCCCCATACCGGCATGGTCAACGCGGCGGTCCAGGGCGCGTCCAACGCCATCAATCCCCCGGGTCTGTACCCGATCGACCCGACGACCGGACAGACCGTGTCGGGACTTGTGGCGACGGGGGTACAGGTCGGACCGGGAGGCAGCCTCGAGAGCAAGACCACGGTGAGCGCGGGGAGCACCGTTGAGCTCGGGCTCATCGGCATCAGTCCGGCGACGTTGCAGCAGAACGGGGCGGCCACGGCGGTGGCGCCCACCGCGGCGTCGGGTGCCATCACAGGCCTGGTGTGGCGCGACTTCTCGCCGGCGCATCCCACCGTGCGTGGCCAGGTATTCCCCGATGAGGATGGCATCCCGGGGTTGCAACTCTCGCTGCTGAATTCGAGCGGTGCTTCGGCCGCAACGGCGACGACAGCGAAGAACGGGACCTTCACATTCGCCAATCCCGGCGCGGGCAGTTACCGCGTGCAGATCACCGCCAACAACTTCCGCGCCGGTTTCAACGGCATCTTCTTTCTCGGGACGCAATCGCTGACCCCGACCAGCTCGTTGAGCCCGACGATGCAGGCGATCCTCAGCCTCCCGATCGTCGACATCGCCATGATCATCGCCTACCTCTGGGTATGGGCCGGCTTTGCGATGGTGGTCATCGGCGCAGGGCTCGCGGCATTGAATCGCGAGGTGCTCGAGGCCGCACAGATCGACGGCGCGAGTGAGTGGCAGACGCTGCGCCGGGTGACGGTGCCGATGCTGCTACCGGTGCTTGTTGTCGTGTTCGTCACCATGCTCATCAACGTCCTCAAGATCTTCGACATCATCCTGAATATGGCGGCGCCGTCATCGCAGGCAGGTGCGAAAACCCTCGCCGTGGACATCTACAACGACTTCGCAGCCCCCGGCGGCCAGGGACTCGCAGCCGCGATTGCCGTGGTGCTCTTCCTCCTGGTCGTCCCCGCAATGCTGTTCAACCTCAAGAGGATCCGCGGATGAGTGTGCAGGCTGCGTCGTTGCCGGTCGCCGCCCAGCCGCAGAAGCAGCGGCGATTCCGTGTGCGCCCGTCGCGCATCATCCTCAACATTGTCCTCGCCGCGATCGCGATCTTCTGGCTGGTGCCGACGATTGGGATCGCGATCATCTCGCTGCGCCCCAACAGCGCCTTCCAACAGTCCGGCTGGTGGACGGTGCTCACCGCCCCTGCGCAGTTGACGTTCAACAACTACCAGCAGCTGTTCTCGGCGGGATTCAAGGCAGGAGGGGTGCTCGACTCGTTGACCACGTCGATCGCGATCACCGTGCCGGTCACGATCCTCGTCACAGTGATCTCGAGCCTCACCGCGTACTCGCTGGTGTTCGGCAGATGGCGCGGGCGGACGCTGGTCTTTCTGCTCATCGTCGCGATGCTCGTCCTGCCGCTGCAGATGGCACTGATTCCCGTGGCCAGCCTGTACAAGATCTTCGACAACGCGACCGGCCTGCAGTTGTTCGGCTCGGTGATGGGCGCGATCATCTTTCACGTGGCGTTCGGTCTGCCGTTCGGGATCTTCCTGATGCGCAATTTCTACTCGGGCATCCCGCATGACCTGCTCGAGGCCGGACGCATCGACGGAGCGGGGGAGTGGACGCTCTTCCGGAAGGTCGTGATGCCGATCGGCATTCCCGCGCTCGCCTCACTCGCCATCTTCCAGTTCATCTGGGTCTGGAACGACCTGCTCGTCGCACTGATCTTCCTGTCTGGCAACACGCACCAGACGCTCACGCTGTTCCTCTACGGACAGACGCGGGCGCTCTCCTCCAACTACTGGATCATCTCCACGGGCGCGATGATCTCGATCATCATTCCGTTGATCGTGTTCTTTGCCTTCCAGCGATACTTCGTCCGAGGCGTACTCGCCGGGGCGGTGAAATGAGGAGCGTGTCATGGCAGGCGTAGTCCTGGAGGATCTGACCAAGCGCTACGACGGAGGAGCGCTGGCGGTCAACAAGCTCAACCTCGACATCCATGACGGCGAGTTCGTGTGCCTGGTCGGACCGTCGGGGTGCGGCAAGACCACGGCGCTGCGCATGATCGCGGGGCTCGAGGAGATCAGCAGCGGTCAGGTGCGCATCGGGGATCGGGTGGTGAACAATCTGCCGCCGCGCGATCGCGATATCGCCATGGTCTTCCAGAGCTACGCGCT
>PNBE01000096.1 GCA_003135895.1 Candidatus Dormiibacterota bacterium | reverse complement strand
TAGGTGTGGCGGCGCTGGTCGTACACGGCGTCGCCGAGGAGCACGTGGCGCCGGTCGGAGAGGAGCGAGTTGGGCACCACGTCCCACCAGTCGATGCGGCCGGGCGGCTGATCCGGCCGCAGCCGCATCTCCACGATCAGCGTCCCCTCCGCCGCGAGGGAGCTCGCCATGCGCGCCAGCACCTTCGGCTGCTCCCGCCGCGGGAACGCCTCGAGGACGAAGTAGACGAGCAGCCCCGCGTCGAAGCGTCCGTCCGGCAGGGCCACGCTGCGCAGATCCCCGTTGACGAATCGCGCTTTCCCCGTGAGGCCGGCCGCCCGCACGAGTCCCCGAGCGTGGCGGAGCGCCGGGGCGCTGACGTCGATCCCGGTCACGTCGTAGCCGAGGGCCGCGAGGGGCACGGCATAGAGACCCGGGCCGCACCCGGCGTCGAGAATCCGCGCCGGCGCCGGCGGGAGAAGCCGGCGCAGGCGTCGCACCTGCCCGGCGATCACCGACCGTCTCCTGCTCGCGCCGTCGTGGGTTTGGTCAAGGTGCTCGCGCAGCAAACGTCGCGCGTATTCGGGACGTCCCCAGTCGAGCTCAGCGGCCGAGTCGAAGGGAACCGGCCACGGCGGGATCGAGGTCGGAGAGAGCGGGCGGCGCATGTCCGCGGCAGCGTAGGCCACAATCCCGGGCGATGGGCGGCGTGATCGGCCAATGGGTGACGAGCGGGGGCCTCTTCATCGTGCTCGTGCTGATGCTGATCAACAGCTGCGGGGTGCCCTTCCCGAGCGAGGTCATCATGCCGGTGGCGGGCGTCCTCGCCGCCGCGGGGCACTTCAACATCGTCGTGGTCATCGTCATCGGCATCGCGGGCAACTGGCTCGGCGCCCTGCTCGCGTACGCGGTCGCACGGCGGTTCGGACGCCCGCTCCTCCTGGGCCCTGGCAGGCGCATCGGGATCTCACCGAGACATCTCGACCTCGCCGACCACTGGATCGATCGCTACGGGCTGGCTGCGGTCTTCTTCGGCCGGATGCTTCCCGTGATCCACACGTACATCTCGTTCCCAGCCGGGCTGGCGAAGATGCAGCCTGTCTGGTTCGCCGGGCTCTCGCTCGTCGGCTCGACGGTCTGGGTGACCTTCCTGGCAGTCCTCGGCTACGAGGTCGGGGCCAACTACACGAAGGTGTCGGGCCCGATCGGGACTGCGGCGATCGTGATCGCGGTCCTGCTCGTCATCGCGCTGGTCGCGTGGTACCTGCGCGGACGAGGACGGGACTCGCCGGCGTCGAGCTCGGGCGCCTAGGGCCGGGTCAGGACATATCCGGCCAGGGGCTCGCGGAGTCTGCTTCTCCGTCGTCACCCTCGGCCCGCTGACGATAGCGGTCGGCGACCATCTTGTAGGCGACCGTCTTGGGAAGACCCAGCTTGACCAGGCTCTTGACCTCGTCGGCCATCACCTTGTCGCGGGCGGTCTCGATCGACGCGACCAAATCCTCGATGGAAACGGTCGAAGCGCGCTTGGACATCACGAACAGTCTACCAACGGTGCAGCAGAGCAAACCTCCGGGCGGTGATCCGGACGGCGAAAGCGTACGCGCTCGCGGGCGTCTCGCGTGGCCCGGCATACTTTGAGCATGGCGTATCTCCCCAACTCCGATGCCGAACGTCGCGAGATGCTCGATGCGGTCGGGGCGGCGTCGGAGGCGGACCTGTTCACCACCATTCCGGCCGCTCTGCGCAACCCCGCGATCGACCTCCCACCGCCGCTCTCTGAGCAGGACCTGGTCGCCGAACTCGAGCGGCTGGCTGCACGCAACCGATCGCTGAGCGCCTACGACAGCTTCCTCGGTGCCGGCGTCTACCGCCGGTTCAGCCCCGCGATCGTGCGCGGAACGATCTCCCGCCCGGAGTTCTACACGGCCTACACCCCCTACCAGGCCGAGGCGTCGCAGGGGACGCTCCAGACCATCTTCGAATTCCAGTCGATGATCTGCGCGCTCACCGGACTCGACGTCGCAAACGCCTCTCTCTACGACGGCGCAACCGCGGCCGCCGAGGCGATGGTGATCGCCGTTCAGGCAACCGGCCGCACGCGGATCGCGGTCGCTGACACCGTGCATCCCGAAACAATTGCCGTGCTGCGAACCTTCGGCGAAGGACGGCGCATCGCCGTCGACGTGGTCGCGACCGGCGACGGCGTCCTCGTGCTCGAGACGGTTCGTGCCACGCTGACCGCCGAGCATGCGGCGCTGCTCGTGCAGTACCCGAGCTTCGCTGGGACGATTCAGGACCTGGCGCCCCTCGCACAGGCGGCCCATGATGCCGGAGCGCTCGCCATCTGCGCAACCGACCTGCACGCCTGCGCAATGCTGACGCCGCCCGGCGAGAGCGGTTTCGACGTCACCGTCGGCGACGGTCAGCCGCTCGGCATCCCGGCATCCTTTGGCGGACCACACGTTGGATTCATGGCGGTCGCGCAGGCCCAGATGCGACGCATCCCGGGTCGCCTCGCCGGCATGACCCTCGACCACGACGGGCGGCGCGCGTACACGCTCACCCTGCAGGCGCGCGAGCAGCACATCCGCCGTGAGCACGCGACGTCCAACATCTGCACCAACCACGCGCTGATCGCACTCGCCGCCACCGTGTACATGGCGCACATGGGGGCTGGCGGGATGCGCGCCGTCGCCGAGGTGAGCGCGCAGCGCGCCCATCACCTCGCGAGCCTGCTCACCGCGATCGATGGCCTCTCGCTCGCCCATGCGTCGACACCGTTCCTCTGGGAGTTCGTGCTGCGCACGCCGAGCAGCGCCGCATCGTTTGCGACCGCGATGCATCAACGCGGCATCGTCGCCGGACTGCCGCTCGGGCGCATCGACGCGACACGGGACGGCGAACTCCTGGTCTGCTGCACCGAGCTGACCTCGCCGCAGGCAATCGATCGGTATGCGGCAGCGGCTGCGGACGTGGTTGCGTCCGAGCGCAGCGTCGCGATGGCACACGCATGAACGAGTCGATTCCCGAGGTGACACGCGAAGCCGGCTGGGCGGTCGACGAGCCACTCGTCTTCGAGCTGAGCACGAACTACACAAGCGGACCCGCGGTGACCGCCGCGGGAGTCCCGGTGAGCGGTGGCGACACATCAGTTCCCGAGTCGTTGTTGCGCAGGACGCCGCCGACGGTACCCGCGGTCCCCGAGCCGGTGCTCGCGCGCCATTTCGGACGCCTGGCGCGGCGCAACCACAACCTCCACGAGGGGATGTATCCGCTCGGGTCGTGCACCATGAAGTACAACCCGGTGGTCGACGAGCAACTCGCGTGGCTCGACGGCTTCGCGCAGTTGCATCCGTACCAGGACGAGGAGGACACGCAGGGCGCGCTCCAGTTGATGTGGGAGCTTGATCGCCTGCTCGCATCGATCACCGGGATGGCGCGCATGTCACTCCAGCCTGCGGCAGGCGCGCACGGCGAGTGGACGGGTCTGCGCATGATCCAGGCGTACCACGCCAGTCGAGGTGACACGGCGCGCACGCGCGTGCTCATCCCGGACTCCGCGCACGGCACCAACCCCGCGTCTGCGGCCGCGTGCGGGCTCGACGTGGTGACCGTGAAGAGCAACCACGACGGCACCGTCGACGTCGACGACTTCTCGAGCCATCTCGATGCCACGGTCGCCGCCGTGATGCTGACCAATCCCAACACGCTCGGGGTGTTCGAAAAGGACATCGTGGAGATCGCCAAGCTCGCGCACGACGCTGGAGCACTGGTGTACTACGACGGCGCGAATCTCAACGCGCTGGTCGGGATGGCGCGTCCTGGCGACATGGGCTTCGACGTCGTCCACCTCAATCTGCACAAGACGTTCTCGACCCCTCACGGCGGCGGCGGTCCCGGCGCCGGCCCGGTCGGCGTGGGTGAGCGACTGGTCGATTTCCTGCCAACACCGACTGTCGAACGCGACGGTGACCGTTTCTTCCTTGATGACGAGCGGCCGAAGAGCGTCGGCAAGGTGCGCGCATACTACGGCAACTTCGGAATGCTGGTGCGCGCGTACGCGTACATCCGCGCGTACGGCGATCACCTCCCCTGGGTCGCGCGCGACGCGGTGCTCAACGCACGCTATCTGCAGGCAAAGCTCACCGGTCTATTCGCAATGGCGGTCGAGACACCCTGCATGCACGAGTTCGTCGCCAGTACCAAGGGCGGTCGTGTTGAAGGCTTGCGCGCCATGGACGTCGCCAAGCGCCTGCTTGACTATGGCGTCTACGCGCCGACGGTGTACTTCCCGCTCACTGTTCCCGAGGCGTTGATGTTCGAGCCCACTGAGACCGAGTCGAAGCAGAGCCTCGACGCGCTCGCCGGGATCTGCGCCGCCATCGTCGATGAGGCGGAACGCGATCTGTCATTTGTCCAGAACGCACCCCACGAGACACCGGTGAGTCGCGTCGATGAGGTGCGCGCCGCGCGCCATCCCGTGTTGCGCTGGACGCCATGACGACCGCGACCGATACCGCGCTGCGTGACGAGCTGCGCGAGCTCGTCGCCGTGCGGGCATTCCGGTACGGAACGTTCACGCTCACCAGCGGGCGCACCAGTGACTTCTACGTCGACGGCAAGCAGGTGACCCTCGACGGCCGCGGGCTCTACCTGGTGGCGCGGTTCACACTCGAACATTGCCGCGAGCACGGCATCGACGCGGTCGGCGGCCTGACGTTGGGTGCGGACCCGATCGCCGCGGCGACGGCTGCCCTGAGCGGTGAGACCGATCATCCGCTCACCGCCTTCATCGTTCGCAAGGAGATCAAGGCGCACGGCACCGGTCGCGCCATCGAGGGACCGGATCTCCACCCGGGGATGCGCGTCCTGCTCGTCGACGACACGATGACCACCGGTGGCACGTTCCTGCAGGCACAGGAGGCGGTGGCCGCCACCGGCGCGACGATTGCCGGCGCGCTGTGCGTCGTCGACCGCGAAGAGGGCGGTCGCGAGACCGTGGAAGCCGCGGGAATCACGCTGCACGCGCTCTTCCAGCGCAGCGACTTCAGCCCCCGAAAATCCCCCGCATGACGCCGCCGGTGACCGCGCCCGCGGCGCCGGCCTCGACAGCCTGACCCGGCGAGAACTCACCGAGCGACTGCGCGAGCTTCTGCAGCGGCAGCGACTGCAGCCACACGCGGCCCGGTCCGGTGAGCAGCGCCAGGAAGATGCCGTCGCCACCGAAGATCTTGTTCTTGATCCCCTTGACCGTGGTGATGCTGAACTGCACGGTGTCCTGGAAGAGACCGACGTGGGCCGGGTGGACCCGCAGGCTCTCGCCGGGTTTCAGGTCGTACGTCAGGACCTCGCCGCTGAGCTCACACCACGCCTTTCCCTGACCGGTGATCTTCTCGAGCCGGAAGCCATCGCCGCCGAACAGGCCGGCGCCGAGGCTCTGCTGGAAGCCGACCGAGAGCTGCACGCCGTGAACACCGCACACGAAGGAATGCCGGTGGCCGAGGAACCCCATCCCCGGTTGGGGCGCGACCTCGAGCGGAAAGATCATGCCGGGCAGCCTGGCCGCGAACGCGATCATGCCGGGCGCTCCCTGCGCCGAGTACTCGGTCATGAAGATCGAGCTCCCGCCCAGCGCGCGCTTGAACACGCCTCCCACGCCGCCGCCGCCGCCCATCTGCGTCGAGGTCTGCATGACGATCGACTGGGTCATCCAGGAAAGCTCTCCCGACTCGGAGAAGATGGCCTCGCCCGGGTCGAGCATGATCTCGAGCACGGGCATGGTGGTGCCGATGATCCGGTCCTGCATCAGGTTGTCCTCCGAGCTGACGGTGTCTGCTGAGTCTATCGGGGCGCGGTGACGGATGGACACTCCGGCGTCGGGCCAATCGCTCGCGGAACCAGCGATGGACCCGCCGCGTCTAGGTTGCATGAGAGTCGTGTGGAGGTCGCTGCCGGGCGGTTCGACGGCGGCGCTGACGCTTGTGATCGTGCTCGCTGGTTGCGGACAGGCGTCCGGGCCGTCTCCCGACCCCACGAGCGGCGAACGACATTGCGGGACGGTCGACGTGCGCGGGGCGTCGGCGTATCCGGCAGCAGGCACCTCGATGGACGCAGAAGGCTGTCTCGTTACGGCATTGCATGCGTGCGTGCACGGGACCAACCTGGTGGTGTTTGACATGGGCGTCGACACCAGCGACACAACCACCTACTCAGTCGATCCCGCTTCCTGCCACCTCTCTGTCAGCAGCAGCTTCTTTTCCGCCAATTTCGGCGGCAAGACGACGATCACGACCTATGCCTGCACATCGGCATCAGTGGACGCCGGCGGACTGCACATCACGGGCTGCACGTCGGCGAACGGCTCGACGGTGAACGTCCCGGCACTGAGGCCGGCTCCGACACCCTTCCCGACACCGTCACTCTGAGACCTGTTGTCGTCGTAGTACGAGATGGTTCTCGTGCCATGCTGGTCTGACCCTGTGATACGCGCCGAAAGTCAGAGGTCAAACCCGATAAGAAATCAAAGGCCGAGCGCCGTTTTGGCGATGATCTCCTTCATCACCTCGTCGGTGCCGCCGCCGATACGGATGAGCCGTGAGTCGCGGAAGTATCGCGAGATGCCGGTCTCGGCCATGTAGCCCATGCCGCCGTGGAGTTGCAGGCACGTGTCCGCGACCTGCGTGGTGACGCGCCCGACCAGGAGCTTCGCCATCGAGATCTCAGCGACCGGATACTCGTCGCGGTCCCATCGCTCGGCGACGCTGTAGACGAAGTTCTTGGCGACGGTGATCTCCGTGTAGAGGTCGACGAGCTTGTGCCGGTTCACCTGGAACGTGCCGATCGGGCGGCCGAACGCCTCGCGTTCCTTGCACCACTTGAGGGTTTCCTCGAATGCGACCTCCGCACCTGCGATCGAGCCGGCGGAGCCGATCAGGCGCTCGCCCTGCAACTCCCACATGAGGTTGTAGAAGCCCTGGCCGACCTCGCCGAGGACGGCGTCGTCGCCGACCTCGACGTCGTTGAAGGACAGTTCCGCAGTGTCGCTCGAGTGCATCCCAAGCTTCTTCAGCTTTCGCGAGACGGTGAAGCCGGGGAGCTTCTTGTCGACGAGAAAGAGGGTGATCCCGCGGGCGCCGTCCTCCTGCGAGCCAGTGCGCGCCACCAGTAGGATGAAATCGCAGCGCACCCCGTTGGTGATGTACAGCTTGCTGCCGTTGATCCGCCAGTGGCCGTCGACGCGATCGGCGCGGGTACGAATGCCGGCGACGTCACTTCCGACGTCGGGTTCGGTGATCCCCAGGGCGGCGATCCTCTCGCCTCTGATGGCCGGGACGAGGTAGCGCTGCTTCTGCTCCTCCGTACCCCATTTGAGGATGGGAGGCGTCGCCATCTCGGTGTGCACGCTGATCGCCATCCCGACGCCCCCGGATCCACAGCGCGCCATCTCCTCGGCGAGGACGATGGCGCTGAAGTAGTCGCCGCCCTGGCCGCCGTACTCCTCCGGGTAGCGCAGTCCGAGCAGGCCGAGCTCGCCCATCCGGGTGAAGACGCTGTCCGGGAAGCCCTCGGCCGCCTCCCACTCGTCAGCGTGGGGCCGCAGCTCCCTGGCGACGAAGTCGCGCACCGTCTCGCGAAGCGCGTCGTGATCAGCCGAGAAATGCACGAACGAATTCCTCCGTGGGCCGACCGATTGACTTCGATGTCAATTCTGTCACGCACCGATCGAAGCGGAAACTGACTCTAGGATGGTGACGATGGCTCGACTCCGGTCCGCGCTCCTCCTGCTCGCCGGCGTCACCCTTGTGCTCACGACGGCGTGCTCCCCAGCGGCTACTACGACACCACGCCCGTCTCCCACCGCCACGGCCAGGCCAACCCCGTCACCGACGCCGCTCCCGCCGGACACACTGTTCGTCGGGGTGCTGGGGATCGGCATCGGCACCTATGCCCTCGCCGCGATCCCCGTCGCCCTGCTCAAGAACGAGGCAAAGTTCCATGGCGCAGCCTCGGTGATCGTGCACTTCGTGACCCATCGCGCCGGCCGGACCCTCGGCTCGCTCGAGTCGGTGGCGGTCGACCTCGGCCCGGGCGAAACCCTGGCGGTGACCGGCGACTGCACTGACGCGTGCAACGGCGCCACCAGCTTGGGCGCGACCGTGGCGGTCGGGTCGTGGACGACGACCTTCGGACCGATCTTCGCGACCACCTCTGCCACGTACTCGTGCCACCCATGCCACACGGCTCACGGCTATGGCGAGGTGAAGGGGACCCTCACGCCCTCGTCGCCGGTGGCCGCGGGCGTCGCGGTGGTCGGCTTCGCGATGTGCGCGAACAAGGCCGGGGTGATCCTGGGAGGCGGCTCCGAGCAGTTCGTCTGGCAGGCGGGATCCAGCCTCTCCGCGGACATTCCGGTCGTGCTCAACGCGGCTCCTTCATCCTGTGCGATCGGGGCATCCACCGGCTGGTAAGACGCGTTCGCTTCTTTTGGGCGAGTTGCAGGCACAAGTACCCGTTGTGATACGGTCGGCCGCGGTTCAGGTCGCCACGTTGTCGTCGAGACGAGAGTCTCCAGAGGGGCAGCGGGGGGTCGAACCGCTTTCAAGCCCGGTCAGGGGAGCGATGACCGGAGCCCGACCAAACAGGAGTGATCCGCCTTGCATTTACCCAAGCGGGCACGTGGACTGGTTCTCGGCCTCCTCATGTTGGTGGCTGGACCGGCAACCGCAGTGCTCATCACGACGCCGACCCAGGGGGCTGCGGCATCTGCCTCCCTGGTCCGTTCGTCAGTCGGTGAGATCGATCGCCTCACCAACGTGACCACGCACCCGATGATGCTGCGGGTTCGATCGTCGAAGGTCTTTGTCGTCGCCGTTCCCGTCGTCAAGCACGCCGTCCCCCGCCGCGTCCGCATCCTGCGGCCGAGTTTCGTGGTGCCGACCGGGCTGTCGGTCAGCCAGGCCCAGGTGGTCGCGGACATCACAGCGGCGGCCCAGCACTGGGGCGTGAACGTGGCTTGGATGCTGCGAACGGCCAACTGCGAATCGCACTTCCACTGGAATTCGGTCAACCCGAGCGGCCCGTACATCGGCGTCTTCCAGTTCCTGATGTCGACGTTCATCGGCAACGGTGGGACCGCGGCTTCGATCTGGGATCCTGTGGCGCAGGCCAACATCGCCGCGAAGATGTTCGCCCAGGGCCAGTCCGGCGAGTGGTCGTGCGCCTGAATCGCTGACAGGGGCGTCAAACTCAGCGGGTGATCACCGACCCGGTTTCCGGAGATCCTGGAGCCACGGAACACCTCCGTGAAACCCAGACGTCCCGGCGAATCATCTACCGCGGGCGGCTGCTGACCTTCTACGAGGACGACGTGAGCCTCGCGGACGGGACCCGCGCCCAGCGCGAGGTCGTGGCCCATCCGGGCGCGGTCGCGATCGTCGCGATCGACGACAAGGATCGGGTCGTCCTGGTCCGGCAATGGCGCCACGCAGTCGGGCGTGCCCTCTGGGAGTTGCCCGCGGGCACGCGCGCCAGCGACGAAGCAGCGGCCCGGACGGCGGAGCGCGAGCTCGCCGAGGAGACCGGCCTGCGTGCCACGGACATCAGTCCTCTGGCCACGGCCCCGCTCACGCCCGGGTATTCGACAGAGGTGATGCACTTCTTCCTGGCAACCGGCCTCACCGAAGGGCCGACCGATCGTGACGCTGACGAACGCATGGATGTCGAGCGATTCGATCGCGACGGGATCACCGGCCTCGTCCGCGACGGCGAGGTCGACGTCAAGACGATCGCCGGCCTTGGGCTCGCCGGCTGGAGGACCGCCGTCGATGGCTGACCGACCGCTGCGCGACCCCTTCGAGGCCGATCGGCTGATCGCACGTGCCATCGAATCCGTCCTGGACGCCGTGCCCGAGATTCCCGGCAGCGACGCGCTTGCCGCCGAGGCCAGTCCCAAGTCTCAACCGTGGGCGGAGACGGCGGCGCCGCCGGCGAGCGACAAACGCCCGCTCGAGGCGGTCCTCGCCGAATACGAGGCGCGGGTTGCCGCGGCGCCCGGCGCTCACGCGGGGCACCCCAACGAGCCACATCCCGGGGACGCGTACCTCGAGAAGCTGTCGCCGGCGCCGCGGAGCACCGGCAAGCGGCCGAAGCGGCGCTGGCAGGGCGGCCGGAAGCGCCGCGGCGGCAGAGGTGGACGCGGCGGTGGCGGTGGCGGCGGTGCTCCGCCCGCGTGAGCGATGTCGGGGAAGGGCAACAGCGCGGGATCGATGGGATGCTCTTCGACTACGGCGAGACGCTGGTCGAATTCTCGCGTCCGCATCAGGCCCTCGCCGAAGCCAAGGTGCGGATCCGTGCCCTGCTGACGACCTCCGGGCGTGGGGCTCCGTCGGCTGCGTCACTCGGCGCCGTCTTCGACCGTGTCGATCGCGAGGTCACCGAGCACCAGGTGAGCGGCGCCCTCGACGAGATCGACCTGGCCGCCGCGGCCCTCCGCGCCTACGGCGACGCCGGCATCAGCCTTGACGCTGCGCTCCTCGACGAGGTCCTGCGCATCGAGCAGGAGGCATGGTGGCACGGCGCGCACCTCGACCCGGAGGCCATTCCCCTCCTCGACGACCTCCGGGCCCGGGGAATCCGCGTCGGCATCTGCTCGAACGCGCCCTACCGAGTCCAGTCGCTGCACGCACAGCTCGCGTTTCTCGGGCTCGACGCCCACCTCGATGCAGCCACGTTCTCTGCTGAGGTCGGGTGGCGCAAGCCTTCGCCGCGCATCTTCGCGGCCGCAACGGAGGCGCTCAGGACGGCTGCCGGTCGCATGCTGATGGTGGGCGACAGCGAGTCCGCCGACATCGCCGGCGCGCACGCGGCCGGCATGCGCGCGGTACTCATCAGCAGGAGTGGCGGGCGCGGCTCCAGCCGGGCCGACGCGGTGATTGCCGCCCTTCGAGAACTGCCCGGTGCGCTGCGGAACATGGGCATATACTTGGTCTAAGCGTGGAGTTCAAGGAGTACGTCAAAGAACGGTGCGCGGAGAGGGGGATTTCCTTGCACCGGCTCGCCCTATTGTGCGATCTGAACCAGATCTACTTCTATCAGAGCGTCAACAAGAACAAGGACAATCCACCGCCGTGGGTGTTGCGACGCGCGGCACCGCATCTGGCCGTTCCATACATGGAGCTGATGATTCGCGCAGGCTACGTGCGTGAGGCGGACATTGATGAGTGGAGGCAGCACACCGGCAGCTGACGCGACACGCGGTGAGGCGCGCTCGTGACATACCGAGCGATCATCCACCTCGACCTCGACGCGTTCTATGCATCGGTCGAGCAGTTGCGCCGCCCGGAGTTGCGCGGGCTCCCAGTCATCGTCGGCGGTGCGCCGTCCGGTGACGGCTCGGCGCAGCTGCATCGAGGAGTGGTCAGCGCGGCTTCATACGAAGCCCGGGCCTTCGGAGTCCATTCCGCCATGCCACTGCGCACCGCGCTGCGTCTCTGCCCCCAGGCGGTCCTGGTGCCGGTCGACTTTCATGCCTATCGCGACGCGTCCAAAGCCGTCTTCGACATCGCGCGAGACTACACGCCGGTCATCGAGCCGCTGTCGCTCGACGAGGCGTTCCTCGAGGTGACCGGTTCGACACGGCGCTTCGGCACCGCACAGCACATCGCGGAGGAGATGCGCGACCGCATCCTGGCAACCAGCGGGCTGCACGCTTCATTCGGTGTCGCGACGTGCAAGACGGTCGCCAAGATCGCCTCCGACCTCCGCAAGCCGCGGGGCTTCGTCGTGGTCGAGCCCGGCGGCGAGGCGGCATTTCTCGCTCCGCTCCCGCTGCGCCGGTTGCCCGGGCTCGGACCCGCTGCCGAGAAAGCGTTGAGCGGGTTGGGCATCTCGACACTCGGGCAGCTGGCGTCCCTGCCGCTCGACACCGTGCAGCGCCGTGTCGGCCGTGCGTCGGGGAACTCGTTGTGGGAGCGCGCCCAGGGAATCGACCCGGCTCCGGTCTCCGTGCCCGGCGCTCCGCGCAGCGTGTCGCGGGAAGAAACCTTCGCTCGAGACGTCGCACAGCGCGAAGCCCTGCACGCGCGCGTCGCCGAGCTCGCCAGCGACGTCGGCGCCCGACTGCGAACCGGCGGGTGGACCGCTCGCACGATCACGCTGAAGCTCCGCTACTCGGACTTCACCACGATCACGCGACAGGAANNGCCTGGTCCGGTGACCCGGTCCGCCTGCTCGGTGTCGGAGTGAGCGGCCTCGCCGATGCGCCTCAGCTGGATCTCTTCGCCCGACCGGCGAACGATCGCATCGACCACACCCTCGACAGCCTGCGCGAGCGCTTCGGGCAGGGCGCCATACGTCGCGGCACCGGAGATGGGCTGCATGACCTCGACTGGCGGGGCGACGACCTGCGCCGTTGAGTCAGAGTCGATCGATGCCCAAGACCACGGCGGCCGGCGCTCCGAGGCGTATGAGGCCAGCATCTAGGGGGAAACCATGAGCACTCTCGAGAACCGGCCGAACACCGCCCTCCTCGTCGTCGACGTGCAGAACTGCGTCGTCGAGGGAGCAGTGAAGCGCCACGAGGTTGTCGCCAACGTCGGCAGCCTCGTCGAGAAGGCGCGGCGGGAACGGGTCCCCGTTGTCTGGGTCCAGCATTCCGACGACCAGATTGCTCGGGGCAGCGACGGCTGGCGGATCGTTCCGGAACTTGCTCCGGGCGACGCCGAGCCACTCGTCGAGAAGAATTACGGCGACTCCTTCGAGGACACCACCCTCGAGACCGTGCTCTCGGGTCTCGGGGTCGGGCGACTGGTCGTCGTCGGTGCCCAGACCGACGCGTGCATCCGCTCGACCCTTCACGGCGCGCTCGTCAGGGGTTATGACGCGACCCTTGTCAGCGACGCCCACACGACCGAGGACCAGTCGGCCTGGGGGGCGCCTCCGCCGGATCAGGTCATCGCGCACACGAATCTGTACTGGAGCTACCAGACGGCGCCGGGGCGGACGGCCGGCACGGTCGAGACCAACGACGTCGACTTCGGCGAGGCGTCCTGAAGGAACCGCCTCGGGACGTAGCGACCGGCTGGCCTACTCCTCGTCGACGTCGTCGAGGTATTCGACGATCTCGCTGTCGTAGCGCGCCCTGGCCTCGTTGAGCATGTCGCCCACGATCGCCACGCGCTCCTCGGGCCAGCCCAGCTCGGCGCCAAGCTCGAGGACCGTCGGATTCCGGCCGAGCTCGTGGCGGATCCGGACCTCGGCCGCCTCGTAGATCTCGGTGTCGCGGACGAATGCCTCGTCCCCGGCGCGCTCGATCACGGCAAGCTCGATGGTGTCGTCCATGTGGGTGGCGACCAGCCGGCTGACGAACCTGTCCAGGCCGGATGCCGGGCCATCCTGTCCCGCGTACTCCATGACCGCGACCACCCCGGCGATCGTTCCCTCCTGGGTCAGATCGCCGACCTCGACTCCCTTGCCACGCCGCGCTTCGGCGAGCTCGAGGATGGCCGCGAGCTGGTGCTCGACGAGCTCGTCGAGCGCGGGTCCCCGGCCGTTGAGGCGCACCTTGATGAGCAGCTCCGCGACCGCCCGCTCGGACAGCGGCGGCAGCGATCGCACCTTGGCGTCAAGGATCTCGCGGTCGGTCAGCTCGCTCTTGGTCACCACGTCACCGCGCCGCCCGCTCGACTTTGTCCTTGCGCCCGAACCGCGCGGCGAGCTGCTCACAGGCCCGGGCCGTCTCCCGGCGAGCGGGACCCTGCGAGGCGAGCTCCACGGCACCGGCGAAAGGACGGCCGCTCACGGAGTATCGCGCCGAGATCACCACCGAGCACCCGCCAGTCACCTTGCGAATGGTGACCTCGAGGGTCAGATCCAAACCCTCCTCCAGGGTGAGCACCATGTGCTTGGGCGGCGTCAGCTCGGTGCAGACGAGCACGCCGCGCAGGTGGCGGCCGACCAGCCCCGCCTCGACCTCGTATCGCGCGCCCACGCCACCTGACGGCCCGCTGATGTGGCGGAGCCGCCGGATCGCGGGCAGCCAGTCGGCATGCTCGACATCGGCGATCACCGCGAAGGCTTCTTCGGGCGGGACGGGAAGGGTGACGTCGGCGCGTGTCTCGATCATCGAAGGTGTCCGCCTAGTACATCACTGTGGCGAACACGGCCGCCGGTTTGAACCCGAGCCGTTCGTACAAGCGCTGGGCGATCACGTTGTACTGGTTGACGTAGAGGCTGCAGCGCGGGACGTCTTTGAAGACGTTGGCGCAGACGGCGGCGAGCCCGGCGCGCCCGATTCCCTGGCCTCGATACCTCGGCGCCGTGTAGACGCCCTGGATCTGCACCACGTCCGGAGTCCACGCTGACAGCTCGGCCTTGAAGAGCACCTCGTTTTCGCTCATCCACAGCCAGCTCCAGCGGCGTTCGATGAGGCTGAGCATGCGCATCCGCCATGCCGGCGCATCGACCACCAGCGGATCGACGCCCATCTCCTCACGGTGCATCCGCGCCGCCGCGACAATCAGCGCTTCCAGGTCGCCTCGTGTCGAAAGGCGGACGTCGGCGGATGGCGTGCCTCGGAGGTCGCCGCGATCGAGGACCATCAGCGGCTGCGGATCACGCAGTTCGCGCGCCGGCCGCGGCGGTCGAAAAGCGTTGTGCAAGGCCATGACCGACGCTCTGTGGCCGACCACCATGCGTGGCTGCGCGCTGGCGGTGAGCGCTTGCGCAAGCGGCGGTGCGGCTTCGAGATCGGGGATGTACGGCACCACCAACGACCACCCGAGCACCACCGACGTCAGCTCGGTCTCGTCGAATGCGCCCCACCAATCGCCCGCCTCGAAGCCGAGCCGCAGCTCACTGCGCAGGTAGACGTTGGTGACCGGCTCACGATCGATGAGCGCGGCGAGTTGCGCGGTATCCGCCGGTCCCAGCCGCGAGACGCGGAGGGCAGAGCTCGTTGCCATGCGTGCGATTCTCCTCGCATCGGCACCTGCTCAGGCGGGATCGCTCGGCTATCCTCGATGCGTGACCTTCCCCTCCCCCTGCACGCGCGCCCTCACGGGTGCGTGCATCGCCATGCTGCTCGGCACCGCCTGCGGCGCGACAACGGTCACGGTGACCCCGAGCTCGAGCACATCACACGCAGCGAGCCCCAGCGCAGCGCCGCCGGCGTTCGCCGGAACCGGTTTTCGCACCGAGGTGCCCGCCGGTTGGCAGGATCAGACGACAAATCAGACCGCGGTCTCATCGCTCGGCGGGAGCGGCACGGTGCTCATGCTCCTCGCCTCGCCGGACCATGGTCTGGTCGCGGTGCGCACCACCCCGCAGCCCGTCGCTGACGATCAACTCGCACACTACCTGACGACGGTCACGCCGCCAGGGGCGAGCGACGTGAGCCACGTGGAGCCCGTCGATATCGACGGCAGGTCCGGTGTGCTGATCACCTACCTGGTCGTTCCCGCAAGCGGCGCGGCGCAGGAGAACGAGGCGATGGTGGTCAACCAGGCCGGGAACACGTACGAGATCCTGCTCACTACAGCGCAAGCCGGCTTCGCCCGAGGTGCCGCAGGGTTGCAGGAGATCCTCAACAGCTGGACGTGGGCATGACCCGTGGTTCTCGTAGGATCAGGCGATGCTGGTCCTCATGAACGTGCAGGCGACACCGGAGCAGGTCGCCAATGTCATCAAGCACGTGCGTGAGCGCGGCTTCGAGCCGATCGAGCTGCCGGGCGCCGACCGCCTGGCCATCGGGGTCCTGGGCAGCAACCCGGGGTCGATCCGCGACGCGATCTGCGATCTCCCAGGCGTCGTCGACGCCATCCCCGTGAGCAAGCCGTACAAGCAGGTCACCCGCGAGTGGCACCCTGAGCCCACGGTGGTCGACGTCTCCGGCGTCCGCTTCGGCGACGGCTCTCTGGTGGTCATCGCCGGTCCATGCGCCGTCGAGAGTCGCGAGCAGGTGCTGGCAACCGCACGGGACGTGGCCGACGCCGGAGCGACGATGTTCCGCGGCGGCGCCTTCAAACCGCGGTCCTCGCCGTACTCGTTCCGAGGGCTGGGGCTCGACGGCCTGCGCCATCTCGCCGAGGCACGGGAAGCGACCGGCCTGCCGGTGGTGACCGAGGTCCTGACCCCCGCGGACGTCGAGCTCGTGTCCGAGTACGCCGACATGCTCCAGGTCGGGACCCGCAACGCGCAGAACTTCGCCCTGCTCGAGGCCGTCGGCGGGGCCCGCCGTCCGGTGCTCCTGAAGCGAGGGCTGAGCAACACCATCGAGGAGTGGCTGCTCGCCGCTGAATACGTGGTCGCCCATGGCAACCCGAACGTGGTCCTGTGCGAGCGCGGGATCCGGACGTTCGAGGCGGCGACGCGCAACACGCTCGACCTGAGCGCGATTCCTGTGGTCAAGTCGCTGTCGCACCTGCCCGTGATCGTCGATCCGTCGCATGCCACCGGGCACCGACCCCTGGTTCCTCCGATGGCCCGCGCAGGCGTCGCCGCCGGTGCCGACGGCCTCATGATCGAGGTCCATCCCGACCCCGAGAACGCGCTCAGCGACGGAGCGCAATCCCTGACGCCGGCGGCCTTCGCCGAGTTGATGGGATCGATCCGCCGCCTGGCTGTCGCACTGGATCGACAGGTCGCAACAGCTCCGTCACCGGTCAGGGCGGCAACCCCAGGGTAGGATCGTCCCCGTGGAGTGCCGCCGATGACCACCCTGTTCCAATACGACCCCAAGGCCGCCGACAACGGCGTCGTCGCCGTGGCCGCGGCGCAACCGTGCTCCCTCCGGGGATGCACCAACACCAACGCGCAGATCTGCGCCTACCGCGACCGGCGTGGGCGCCGATGCCCGGCCACATTCTGCCCCGCGCACAGCGTGTCCTTCTCGGGCACCAGCTACTGCCGCCGCCATGCCGGCACCGTGCAGGCAATCGGGGAGCTGGCCAAGGATCCGAACGGCTTCCCCGACCTCAACGATCGCGCACCGTCGCTCGTCAACTGGATCGCTCGCGACCTCGATCAGAGCATCCGGCGCCTCCTGGGCCGTGCGGCTCGGGGCGGCGAGAGCGTCATCGTCGACGAATCCGTCCGTCTGGCTCATGACCCGGCTCGCAAGGCTCGCTGGGAACGGAGCTGGCGGATCGTCGAGCACACCGGGCTCGTCCTCAAGGTGACCGTGCACGTCAGTGAGGACAACGATGCACTGGTGCACGTCCGCGTGGGCACCGAGATGGTCGCCGACGGCGTCCCACCCTGGATCGCACGCCGTCGCGAGGGCCAGGAGGTCGAGGCCGCCATCGACGTCTCGCAGCGACAGCTCTTCTATCGGTTCCTCGAGGAGAACATCTCTTCAGCAGTGCTCCGCTTCAGGGCTCGCGGCGACCGCGCGCCGTGGGGTCGCTGACCGCTCAAGCCGGGACCGCCTCGGTCTCCGCGCCGAGCACACCGAGGAGCCTGCCGAGCAGCTGCTGACCCTCGGTGCCGGGTGCCGCGCCGCTGTTGCCGTTGGAAAGCTCGGCGGCGACGGCGTCGAGCTCAATGAGCGCACCGGGCGTGTCCAGGTCGTCGTCAAGACGTTCGAAGAAGCGCTGCTCATGCCGCCGCGCCGCGTCATGGGTGAGCGTGCCCCCGCCCTGCATGGCCGCGAGGTAGCGGCGAAAACGAGCCGCGGCCACGTCGACCTCGCGATCGTCGTACGTCCATGACTGCCGGTAGTGATGCGACGCCAGCAGGAGGCGGACCGCGGCGCCCGGGATTCGGCCGACAAGGTCGCGCACGAAGACGAGGTTGCCGAGCGACTTGCTCATCTTCACGCCCTCGTGGTTGACCATCGCCACGTGGGTCCAGTGCCTGACGTACGGCGCGACCCCTGCCGCCTCGGCTTGAGCGATCTCCGACTCGTGATGCGGAAAGATCAGGTCGTCGCCCCCGCCGTGAATATCGACGGGATGTCCCAGCGCGCCGGTCGACATCACTGTGCATTCGATATGCCAGCCGGGCCGGCCCTGACCCCACGGGCTGGGCCAGCTCGGCTCCCCGGGGGCTGATGCCTGCCAGAGCACGAAGTCGAGCGGGTGCCGCTTGCGCGGGTCGTCGGGGTTGGCGCCGCGCTCGCGGCTGAGCTCGATCATGGTCGCGTGGTCGAGATGGCTCAGCCGGCCATAGTCCGGGTAAACGCCCGAATCGAAGAAGACCCAGCCGTCGACCGCGTAGGCGTATTCGCCTTCAACCAGCCTCTCGATCCAGTCGACCATCTCATCGACATGCTCGGTCGCCCGCGGCGCCACGTCGACCGGGAGCAGACCGATCTCCGCCATGTCGTGGTCGAACATGCGCACCTGCTCGGTGGCCAAATCGCGGAAGTCGACACCGCGTTCGCGAGCGACACGCAGGATGTCGTCGTCAACATCGGTGATGTTGCGCACACTGCGCACGGCAAGGCCGGCGTCGCGAAACCGACGGTGGAGCACGTCGAACACGTGGTAGACGAAAGCGTGACCCAGGTGCGCCGAGTCGTACGGGGTGATGCCGCAGACATAGATGCCGACCCGTCCGCCCCGGGGCTCGAAGGGCACCACCTCCTGGCGGGCGGTGTCGAACAATTGCATGCGGCCCGATTCTACGGTGCGCTCAGAGGCGCCCTTCGCGGCGGCTCAGGCTTCAGCACACTGCGCGCCGCGTCGAGGACCGAGACGGCGCTTTTGAAGCTCAGCCGGGCTCTCGCCTCGTCGAATCCGAGCCAGGCGGCGTCGACGATCTCCGCCGGGTCCGGGTGCAGCTCGGCGCCTTCCGGCGCCTCGACGATGAAGTGATGGACGCGCTTGAAGACCAGGGCGCCGTGGTTGGGGCGGCGGTAGACGTACTCCGAGGGCGGCAGAGGAGCGCGGAGCACGAGCGATTCGAGCGGGATGCCGGTTTCCTCGGAGATCTCGCGCATGGCGGCCGCCTCGGGTGTCTCGCCCGGCTCAACGTGGCCCTTCGGGAAACCCCAGTAGTGGCCGTCGCTGACCAGGCACACCTCGTAGCCGCCGGACGCTCGCCGTACCACGACTCCCCCGGACGAAATCGCGTTGGGACGCATGGGCCGGCGGGGCACCGCTGCACCGTACTCCGGTTCGCCCGGAGCACCGTCGTGCACGTTGGTCCGGTTCGGTGCGAGCCCGGTTGGTATCATCGGGTGCTTCGCGGCCCCGTGGTGTAGCCTGGCCTAACACGCCACCCTGTCAAGGTGGAGATCGTCGGTTCGAATCCGATCGGGGTCGCCACGCGAGGCTCGAACGAGAGAATGGGCCCTCATGGACTTCCATCCTCCGGATGAGTTGCGCGGCGCGAGTGTGATCCTGCGCCGCTATCGACTCACCGACGCCGCTGCCGTGAAGGACGCGATCGCCGTCAGCCTCGAAAGTCTCAAGCCGTGGATGCCCTGGGCCCAGTCAGCGCCGACCGACGTCTCGGTGATGAGCTTTCTCGAGCCGTCGGTCCGCCTATGGGGCGGCGATGCTCCCGCGAACTACGCGATCACCCTCGCTGACTGCGGTCGGTATGTGGGCGGATGCGGTCTGATGCCTCGCATCGGACCAGGTGCACTCGAGGTCGGGTACTGGGTGCACGCCGCATATCACCGTCGTGGCGTCGCGACCGAATCCGCGCGCCTGCTCACCAACGCGGCACTCGTGCTTCCCGGTGTGCAACGTGTCGAAATCCATTGCGACGAGCGCAATATCCCGAGCGCGAGTGTCGCGCGAACCCTGGGGTTCCGGCTCGATCGAGTCGTGCAGGATGTGCTCGACGCGCCGTACAAGACCGGCCGATCGATGATCTGGATCACCGAACAACCTGTCTGACGCGTGGGTCAGACGATCTGGATGCCGGCGAGATCGGGTGGGTCCGGATACTTCGGATCCAGCTCCGTCAGCGTCTCGATCAGAATCTGGCTGATGGCCCAATTGCGAAACCATTTGTGATCAGCGGGGATCACATACCACGGCGCATCTTTCGTTGACGTGCGTTCGATCGCTTCCGAATAGGCGAGCTGATATTCCTTCCAGAGCAAGCGATCCTCGAGGTCGCTGCGCTGGAACTTCCAGCGTTTCTGCGGATCCTTGAGGCGTGCTTCGAATCGTCTGCGCTGCTCGTCCTTGGAGATGAGCAGGCAGCATTTGATGATGGTCGTGCCACCGTGCGCGAGCAGCGTTTCGAACGTGGTGATGTTGGCGTAGCGTTTCTTCCAGACCTGTTTGGGAACGAGCTTGCGCACCCGCGCAACCAGCACATCCTCGTACTGAGAACGGTTGAAGATGCCGATCTCGCCGGCGCGCGGCACCGATCGATGTATGCGCCACAGAAAGTCGTGGGCGAGCTCTTCCGCCGTGGGTGGCTTGAACGACGTGACGCGCGTGCCCTGCGGGTTGACACCGCGGAAGACGTGAGCAATGGTGCCGTCCTTTCCCGACGCATCCGTGCCCTGGAGGATGAGCAGCAGCGAGCGCCGGCTCTCAGCCCACAGGCGCATCTGCAACTCGGTGAGCGATGCCTCGTTGTCTGCGATGGCCGCGTTCGCCGCGGTGCGGCCGTCCTTGAGGGCCCGCGTGTTCGCAGGATCGATGGCTGCGACGTCAACCTTCGACCCGGGTTTGACGGACCACACTTCGCGCATCGTTGATGAACTCTAGTCCACGACTCTGGAGCGCAGTTCAGCCGAGGTGAGACCGTAACCAGCCGGTCAGGTCGTCGAGCACGTGGTCGCGCTCGGGCTCGTTGAAGATCTCGTGCCAGAGGCCGTCATACATCTTCAGCGTCTTGTCTTCGGAGCCCGCGCGATCGTAGACATGCGGGCCGCACCCAGGATCGACGAGCCCGTCGGCAGTCCCCTGCATCACCAGCAGCGGTGTCCGCAACGACGGCAGTCCGGCGTCCACACGATCCATCGCGTCGAGCATCTCCGCTCCGAGTCGTGCCCGAATCGGCGTGCGAAACACGAGCGGGTCATTGTTGTACGCGTCCACAACTGCAGGGTCGCGGCTGATCCGGTTCAGCGGCAGGCGCAGGACGCCGGTGTTCGGTGCGACCCGGGACAGCGCTCGCCCGACGGCGAGGGTGAACCGCGAGACCTCGCGCGGGCACGCCGCGGGAGCGGAGAGCACCAGACCGTCGACCGGACCACCCGGGCGCACGGCGAGGTCCAGAGCGACCAGGCCACCCATGCTGTGTCCGAGCAGCACGAGGCGCAGCGAAGGCCAGCGCCCGCGTGCCTGCGCGATCACCGTGGTGAGGTCATCGACATAGTCGCCGAAGCGCACGATGCTGGTCCGCCTCCCCTCGCTGAGCCCGTGACCGCGATGGTCGGCGGCGCGGACGGCGATACCGTCGGCGACCAGCCGTTCCGCCACCGCCGCATACCGGCCTCCGTGCTCGGCGAACCCGTGCGCGATGACCACGACGCCGATCGGCGCTCCGGCCGGGAGCCACGTCCTGGCGTGGATCTTCAGGCCGCGGACGCCGACAAATGAGTCGTCCTCGATCAGCGCGTCGGGGTTGTCCTGCATCACCTTCACAGCGCGAGCCTAGCCAATCCGAAGGGCCGTCAACAACACCCAAACCCGCGGTGTGCCGCTGGTACACTCCCTATGAGGAGGATTGCCCAGTCCCGCCATGGACGACGCGACCAACGTACTCGACATCGAAGGTCTGAAGACCTACATCCGGCTGTCCCGGTCGACAGTCCGAGCGGTCGACGGCATCTCCCTGCACATCGCTCCCGGAGAGACATTGGGACTGGTGGGCGAATCCGGATGCGGCAAGAGCATCACCGGCATGTCGATCATGAAACTGCTGCCCTCGGGCGGCAGCATCGTCTCGGGGAGCATCAAGCTCAACGGGCGCGACATCGTTCCCCTTGAAGAGAAGGCGATGCGCGACATCCGCGGCAACGAGGTCGCTGTGATCTTCCAGGATCCGATGACGTCGCTCAACCCGACCATGACCATCGGCGATCAGATCGGCGAGGTGCTCCACATCCACCGGAACACCAACGACGACGAGACCCGTGAGCGAAGCGCGGACGTTCTCGGCCTGGTCGGAATGCCGCGTCCCCGAGAACGCCTCAGCGATTATCCGCATCAGCTGTCCGGCGGTCTGCGCCAGCGCGTGATGATCGCCATGGCATTGGTCTGTGACCCCAAGCTGCTCATCGCCGACGAGCCCACCACAGCACTCGACGTCACCATCCAGGCGCAGATCCTCGACCTCCTCGATGATCTACGCCGGCGCCTGCACATGGCCGTGCTGCTGATCACGCATGACATGGGTGTCATCGCCGGTCGCGCGGACCGGGTCGCGGTCATGTATGCGGGCAAGATCGTCGAGACGTCCGAGACGCGAAGGCTGTTCAAGGGCATGCGCCATCGCTACACCGAGGCGCTCGTCGAAGCGATTCCGCGGCTCGACCAGGACGCCGCGACCGGGCTGTACAGCATTCCCGGTCTGCCGCCGGACCTCACCGCACCTCCGCCCGCGTGCCGCTTCGCCGCGCGCTGCAGGTACGGCACCGCGATCTGCCGCTCCCAGGAGCCGATGCTCATCGAGCACGAACCGGCGCATTACTACGCGTGTCATCACCCCGCCGGCGTTGCGAATCCCGCTGTTCCGGAGACCGTCCCCGTCAGATGACCCTTACGCCCTCCGCGCCGACAGCTGCGCCTCTCGCATCCAACGGCAGGAAGCCATTTCTCGTGGTGAAGAACCTCGTCAAGGAGTTTCCGGTCACCAAGGGAGCTGTCCTGCAGCGTCAGGTCGGCGCTGTGCATGCGGTTTCGGACGTCTCGTTCGAGGTGCTCCCCGGCGAGACGTTCGGCCTTGTCGGCGAATCGGGATGTGGCAAGACCACGACAGGCAGAATGATCGTCGCGCTCGAGCCTCCGACATCAGGGTCGATCGTCATCAACGGCGAGGACATCGCGACCATGGGAAAGGGCAAGCTCCGCACCAAGCGTCGCGACATGCAGATGATGTTCCAGGACCCGTACGCATCCCTGGACCCGCGCATGCGCGTCGTCACCATCCTGCGCGAGCCGCTTGCCATTCAGGGGATGGGGAACAAGTCGCAGCAGATCGAACGTTGCGCCGAGCTGCTCAACGACGTCGGTCTCGCGCGCGGCGCACTCGACCGCTACCCCCACGAATTCAGCGGCGGTCAGCGGCAGCGCATCGGTCTGGCGAGAGCGCTTGCGCTCAACCCAAATCTCATCGTCGCCGACGAGCCCGTATCGGCGCTGGACGTCTCCATTCGCTCGCAGATTCTCAACATGATGAACGCCCTGCAGGAGAAGTACGGGCTGACCTACGTGATCATCTCCCACGATCTGTCGGTGGTGAAGTACATGTCCGATCGCATCGGCGTCATGTACCTCGGCAAGATGGTCGAGATCGGCAGCGGCGCCGAGCTGTACGCCCAGCCCGCGCATCCGTACACCAGGGGCCTGGTCAGCGCGATTCCGATCCCCGACCCGGACATCGAGCGCAGCAAGAAGATGGACGCCCCCAAAGGCGAGATCCCCTCAGCCATCAACCCCCCATCCGGCTGCCGCTTCCGCACCCGATGCCCCCTCGCCCAGCAACTCTGCGCCGAGCAGGAACCCCCACTCCGCGCATTCGGCGAGCACCACCGAGCCGCCTGCCACTTCCCCCTACGGCAACCCCTGGCAACGCAGCCGAACTAGCCCGCGCGCGAGGCGTTCCCGCGTCACCGAGACACATTGACGTTTTCCGCGAAAATGGCCTGCCCCTGCACGAAAACGCACTGTCGACCCAGTGAAACACCCAGCCCCAGCAAGAGACGTGCTCAACGGAATCGGCAGGGAAAGCTGGCGCGAGCTCGGAGCCGACCCGGAGCGTGGCGAGGGGACCCCGAAGCCGACAGGACCCGGACGAGGGTGCGGAACTATGCGCGGGGCGCGAGCTGACGAACGAGCAGTCGTCAGCGCTTCTGCAGCCGCACTTCCAGCGCGTCGCGAAGCGCATCCCCGATGAAGTTGAACGCAACGACCGTCAGCACGATCGCGATCCCGGCGGGGTAGATCAACCACCACCAACCGTTGGCGATATACGTCGTGCCGTCGGAGAGCATCGCGCCCCAGTTGGTTGCCGGGGGTGCGATGCCGAGGCCGAGGAAGTTGATCGCAGCGACAAGCAGGATCGCGTCGGCGACCTGGAAGGTCGCGTTGACCATGATCGTCCCCACCGAGTTGGGAATGATGTGACGGAGGACGATGCGGAAGCCGCCGCCTCCCATCATGGTGACCGCCTGGACGTACTCGCGGGTTCGCAGCGTGAGCGCCTCCGCGCGCACCAGACGGGCTGGGATGAGCCACGCTGTGACCGAGACCACGAGGATCAACGTGAAGACGTTGCGCGGGAAGGCGACCGCGAGGAACAGGAGCAGGAACAGCGCGGGGATCGCGAGCATCACGTCGACAAAGCGCATCAGCACGTTGTCCACCCAGCCGCCGAAGAACCCCGACACGGCGCCCCAGAGGACACCGAACACCGTGGCGATCAGGGCGGCGGCAATGCCGATCTCGAGTGACGTCTGCCCGCCGATCATCAGCCGCCCGACGATGTCGAACCCGAGCTGGTCGGTACCGAGCCAGTGCTTCGCTGATGGAGCAAGGAACTCATTGACGAGGTTCGTATCCGTCTGGTTCGTGTGGTAGAAGATCGGCCCCACGAAACAGAACAGGACCATGAACACGACGATGCCGACGCCGACCACGGCGAGGCGGTTCTGCACGAAGACGTTGAGGGCCAACCGCCACACGCCCTGGGCCTCGAAGGCCGGGACGATGTCCTGCACCTCCGCCGGTTTCTCCTGGGTTCCTCCAGATGGAACCGGGAAGACGATGGTTTGCGGTTGATCCAGCGTGCTCATGCTCGGCGGTACCTCACGCGCGGGTCGGCGATCGCGTACATGACATCGGCCATGAGCGAACCGAGGACGGTCGCGAAGCCGGTCACAACGATGACGCCGAGGATGATTGGATAGTCCGTGGTCAGGGTGGCGTTCCAGAAGATGTAGCCGATCCCCGGGTAGTTGAAGAGTGCTTCAGTGATCAGTGCCCCGCTGAAGACGTAGCCGACCGAAAGCCCGATCAGGGTGAGGATCGGGATCATCGCGTTGCGCAGCACGTGGACGAACAGCACCCTCGAGTTCGACGCGCCTTTCGCTCGCGCGGTGCGCGTGTAGTCCTGGACCATGTTCTCCAGCGTCGACGAGCGCATGTAGCGGCTGAACGAGGCGATGGTCACCAGCGAGAGCGTCGCGACCGGAAGCACCAACGCGCTCAACTGGTTCAGGTCATCGGTGACGAAGGCACCCTGGGGTCCCTCGGCCGGGAACCAGTGGAGCACGAAGCTGAACAGCACGATCAGGATGATGCCGAGCCAGAACACGGGCATCGAGTAGAGGACGAACGAGGCACCGGTGAAAACATAGTCGTCGATCTTGTTGCGCCGTACCGCCTGGTAGATCCCCAGCGGGATCGCGACAACGATCGCGACGATGTAGGACAGACCGAGCAGCAGCAGGGTCTTGGGGAGGTACTGGAGCAGCAGCGATCCGACGGTCTGGTTCAGCTTGTACGAGAACCCGAAGTTGCCGTGGAGCAACTGCCACAGATAGGTCAGGTATTGCAGCGGCAAGGCCTGGTCGAGGCCGTTCTCGTGGTTGAAGGCGGCGATCTGCTCCGCGTTGGCGCGGGGGCCGAGGATGTTCCTGGCCACCCCTCCACCCGGGATGACGTGGAGGAGGATGAAGACGATCAGGGTGACCCCGATGGTGATCAGGATCGCCTGCAATACCCGCCGGATGATGTAGCCGAGCATTGGCTCCTACCTCGCCCTGACGCCCATTTCACAAAAGAGTACCGGAACGGACGGGGGGATGCCGGCTCCGGCCGGCATCCCCCGAATAGATACGGTGAAGGTTACTTAGAGCGCGTGGTTCAGGACCAGCGCCAGTTCTCCGGGTAGATCTGGAGGAGCGGGTCCAGCGGCTGGGTGCCCTTCAGATTCTTGTTGATCATGTTCAACTGCGCGTAGTTGACCGGCATCCAGATGACCGGCAGTTGCTTGGCGAGGTAGTCCTCGTAGGTGTACATGGCCTGCACGTCGCTGCTGGTCTCGGTGGCGAGGATGTCCGCCTGGGCCACCGGGTCGCAGTAGCCGCCGGAGTCCGAGCCCGCGTACTGGACACTGGCGCCGGAACCGGTGCACGACCACAGCTCATCGCCGGTCGGCTCGTAGTCAGGGGCGTAGATCCAGCCACCACCCCAGAACTCCATGTCCCAGGTGCACGCCGACCCCGCCTTGCACGGCGTTGCGTTGCCGATGACGGTGTCGAACGGCGCTGTGGACAGGTCGATCGCGATGCCCGCCAGGGCGTAGTCCGTCTTGAACTGGGCCATCTCCTGGTCAAGGGCAGGCGTCCCGCTCACGTACTGAAGGCTGAACGAGGCCTTGGCTCCCTGGGGGATGCCGGCTCCGCACTGACCGGAGCCGGTGCCCGGGCTGGTGCACGTGCTGGTCCCGCCCGCATTGACCGTCCACCCGTTGGCCTGAAGCAGCGACACAGCCTTGCTCGGGCTATAGGGGTACGGATTGGTCCGCTCGAACGAGTCCACGAAGGTCGAGGATGGCTTGGTCGGCACCGGGCCGTAGGTCGGGTACCCGTAGCCGAAGAAGGCCTTGCTGATGAAGGTGTTCTGGTCGACCAGGTCCTGCATCGCCTGTCGGAAGTAGAGCTGCTTGAAGATCGGACCGCTCTTCGGGTTCGTGAAGTTCTCCGGGAAGTAGGTGATCTGCCAGCCCGCCCACACCGAGAAGTTGTAGATGTTGCTCAGCGTGGCTTTCTGGAGCACATCCGCATCCGGTATATAGCCCCAGTCAATGGTGGCGTTGTTGACCGAAGTTGCTGATTTGAGCTGGTCGAACTCGGCGGTGTCCTTGGTGAAGGGCACCTCGTCGAATTCGGTGAGGGTCGGCTTGATCGGTCCGCCGTAGCCGGGATTCGGCACCATCTTGATGTTGCCCGCGGTGTCCATCGACTTGAGCTTCCAGGGACCCGAGACCACCTGCCAGAGCGGGTTGGTGTCGTAGGTCGAGATGGCCTTCGACTGCGAGTCGAGGAACTTGTAGACCGCCTGCGCGCCGGCCGGGGTCTTGTCGTAGTCACCGACCGCGCCGGTCGCCGATTCCTTGTCCCAGACCTTCTGGGGGAGCGGGGTGATCTGGCTCAGCTCGTTGTAGGTGAAGAAGTACGAGCCGTACGCCTGGGTGAGGTTGAAGGTGATCTTCAGCGGGTTGCTCGGGTCGATGGTCGTGCTGGTCACGTTATCGGGATACTCGCCCGGCGAAAAACCGGCCCAGTTGTCCTTGTTTGCGGTGACCATGTTCTGCCAGAACTGGACGTCCCGCGCGGTGATCTGGTCCCCGTTCGACCACTTCCAGCCCTTGAGGGTGATGGCCACTGACTTGCCGTCCGAGGAATAGACGGGCGGATCGGCGAGGCTGAGGCTGCTGTTCAACTGGACCTGGCCGTTGGTGCCGAACCAGTAGAGCGGCCGGTACATCAGGAACTGGAACTGGCTGAGGTTCGACACGCTGAAGTAGGCCAGCGAGGCGAGCGGGAAGATGTAGTTCGGCTGGGCTCCCGGGCCCTCCGCGAAGGTTGCCGTGGTCCTGGTCACTGCGGCGCCTGTGCTGGAGGTGCTGCTGCCCCCGCACGCTGCGAGAACGATCGCACCCAGACCTATGACAGCGGGCAATGACTTGGCCCGCCAACTCCGAAAGGTCATCTGTGCCTCCTTGTGACGACATATGTCCACAGGCGTACCTCTGCCCCAGGACTGTAGTCGTAGGGTAGCGATTCACCTGGGCGTCGGCGGTCCTTCGGGCGAAGTTCACCCTGCTGAGTGAGGCGGCCGATCGCTCAGGCTGCCCTCGATTCCGGCCATCGCCCCTGCGCTCGCGCCAGGGCGAGGTCGTAGACGGGCGAGACG
Organism: Candidatus Dormiibacterota bacterium; assembly: GCA_003135895.1. Classification (GTDB taxonomy): domain Bacteria; phylum Chloroflexota; class Dormibacteria; order Aeolococcales; family Aeolococcaceae; genus Palsa-851. The sequence continues at coordinate 11,575 of PNBE01000096.1, read as the reverse complement.
CGCAGGCGCCGCGGCATTGCGGCGGTCGCGAGGCGCAATGATCGGGTGAGCGCCGAGAACGCGGCGGCGTGGGCAGGGGTCCAGGCGAGGCCGTAGCCCCGGCGCAATTCCGACGGCAGGAGTCCGGTAGCGATAAAGGCGAGCGTATCGGTGCCCGGACGGAGCAGGGCCGATGTCACCGGGGGGTGCAGGACCGTCTCCGCGACCTCCCGCGAGCCGGCGCCGGGGAGCGCCTGGGCGCGCCGCACCTCGTTATCCACGTACCTGCGAAGCCCGGCGGCATCCGGCCAGCACTGGCTCCGGGGCAGACCCATCAGCCGGGCGACCGCATCCCATTCGCGCACGAAGGTGTCCCGCTTCTGCGTGGAGAGCCCCCCGACCAGCGCGTCGTGCGCGACCAGCATGGTGTCGACGAAGGAGGCGTGGACCCAGCGCAGCAGGGCTGGGTCGCTCGCCGAATACGGCGTCCCGGCGGGGACCCTCGACGTCGCGCTCGCCGCCGGCAATGATCCCGAGACCGGGCGGTGCAGCCCGCTCACCCGCCCGGAGATGCGTTCCGCCTCCCGGGTCGTGCCGAAGCAGACGACCGTGACCCATCGGACCGTCCGCTCCAGCCTGCCGTACGGGTCCGATTTGTAGGTGCTGTGCTCGATCGCGCCCTGGGCGACGAGCGGATTCGCCGCCTGCAGAAGCAGGGCACGTCCGGCCGCGAGGAGCAGCCGGGGTTCACGCATCACGATCCAGGTCACCGAACCTGGGCCGAAGAGCCCGGGGTCCGGTGTCGGATCCTGCAGCGGAAAGGGCCGTGACGGCCTCGAGGTCGAACGCGACAGGAGGCGCTGGACGCTGCGGGGGACGGGAATGCCGGCCACGGCTCAGCCCCCCGCGGTCTCGCCGGCGGGACGCGCGCGACGCAATTCGGCGGTCAGGTGCGGCCGCGGCTCGCCGCCGTCGGTGGCCATGCGGAGTGCGTAGCGGAGGATGTCGCCGTCGATCTCGAAGTCGCGGTGCAGCCCGGTGACCGTCTTGGCGGTCGGCGTGCACTCCACGGTGGTGGCGCGCAGCGCCAGGCGATTGCCCTCCCAGCGGCCGGTTTCGATCTCGACAACGCCGATCGGATGGGTCATCGCCACCTCGACGGCGCCGTCCGGCAGGGCGCGCCAGTACCCGGTCTCCGCGTGCAGCGGGCGTCCGTCGTCGGTCGCGACGGTTCGCTGCGCACATGAGATGAATGGCTTGCCGTTGTGCCCGAAGGTGAGCCACTCGCGGTATCGGAAGGGTTCACCGGCGGCCCACTGCCCCTCACCCTCGCCCTGCCAATCGCCGAGCAGGTCGGCGAGCCGTCCGAGGTCGGGATGGGTGGGACGATCCAGAGGCATGCACTGAGTGTCGCACGGGTCGAAGGAAGCTCCGGCGTCCGCTTTGGCTACCATCCTTGACGTGTCAGAGATCGACGGAATCGAACGCGTCCTCGTCGTTGTCGCCCATCCCGATGACTGCGACTTCGGCAATGCCGGCACCACGGCGAAATGGACCGACGCCGGGGTGACCGTCTCGTACTGCATCGCGACCGATGGGGACGCGGGCGGATCCGATCGGAGCATCACCCGCGAGCAGATGGCCGGTATGCGGCGGATCGAGCAGACCGCGGCTGCCGCCGAGGTCGGCGTGACCGACCTCACGTTCCTCGGGCACCCGGATGGGCGGCTCACCCCGAGCATCGAATTGCGCCGCGACATCTCCCGGGTGATCCGCCTGAAGCAGCCGCAACGGGTGATCACGCAATCGCCCGTGCGCAACTTCACCCGCATCTTCGCCAGCCATCCCGACCACCTCGCCGCGGGCGAGGCAACTCTGTGCGCGGTCTATCCGGACGCCCGAAATCCGTTCGCGCACCGCGAGCTGCTCGAGGTGGAGGGGCTCGAACCCTGGTCGGTGGCCGAGGTCTGGATGAGCGCGGTGTTGAGCACCGGGCAGGAGATCAAGGTCGTCGACGTCACCGAGACAGCTGACCGCAAACTGGCGGCACTTCGCTGCCACCGCAGTCAGTACAGCGACTGGGACGCCCTCGAGGAACGAGTGCGCGGCTGGCTCGAGGCCACCGCGAAGGCGAATGGCCTGGAGGCCGGACGCCTCGCGGAGCAGTTCGTCGTCGTTCCGACCGCATGACCCTGCGCACCAGGGAGAACGTCGCGCCGTCGGCCGTCTGGCCATCGCCGATCACCGCCCAGCGGGCCGCCGCTGGACGGATGCGCCTCAGCGACATCCAACTGAGCGACGGCGACGCCTACTGGATCGAGGGTCGGCCGCTCGAACACGGCCGCTGCGTGATCGTCCGCGAGCACGATGGGGTCATTGCAGACCTCATCCATGCTCCGTACTCGGCGCGCTCGTGGGTGCACGAGTACGGCGGCGCCGCCGTGCGTGCGCACCGTGGGACGGTGTACTTCTCGAACGCGGGTGACGGACGCATCCACACGGTCCGCCCCGGCGCGACGCCTGAGCCGCTGACTCCGGAGGACGCAGGCCTCCGTTACGCCGACTTCGAGGTCGACCCCACGCGAGACCGGCTCATCTGCGTCGTCGAGGACCACCATGGCGCGACGGTCGTGAATGACATCCGCGCCATCCCCCTTGGTGGCGGTGCGCCGGTCACGCTCGTCTCCGGCAACGACTTCTACTCGACGCCGCGGGTGAGCCCGGATGGCGGGTCCTTGTTATGGCTGACGTGGAACCACCCGAACATGCCCTGGGACGGGTGCGAGCTCTGGGTTGCGGGGCTTGACGACTCCGGGATGCCTCGCGATGCGCGACTGATCGCCGGCGGGCGGGCCGAGTCGACCTTTCAGCCGTCGTGGTCTCCTGAATCGATCGTGCATTTCACGTCGGACCGGACTGGGTGGTGGAACCTCTACCGGTGGGACGGCAACGACGTCGATGCGCTCGCACCGATGCAGGCGGAATGCGGGGCCGCGCAATGGACGTTCGGGCTTTCCACCTATGCGTTCTGCGGCGACGGGCGCGTCGTCCTCTGGACCTGCCGGGATGGCGGATGGGAATTCTTCACGCTGGACTCTTCGGGTGCACTGACACGCGTCGATGTTCCCTATTCGGCGTTCGCCTTGCATGTCGACGCCCGGGGCGACGAGGTGCTCTTCCACGCCGGAGGGCCGGATACGCCGCTCAGCGTCGTGCGCTGCAACCTCGCCACCGGCGAACACCGGATCGTTCGCTCCGAGAGCGACGACATGGCAATTGACGAATCGATGCTCTCCAGGCCCCGCCACGTGACCTTTCCCGGATACGGCGGGGCGACGGCGCACGCCTGGTACTACGCGCCGCGAAATGACGGCATCGAACCCGAACGCGGTCGCAAGCCGCCATTGCTGCTCCGCGCGCACGGAGGACCGACGTCATCGACGAACTTCGCGCTGGATCCCTCCGTGCAGTTCTGGACCAGCCGGGGATTCGCATATCTCGACGTCGACTACGGTGGCAGCACCGGGTATGGACGCGCGTACCGCGATCGTCTCAACGAGCAGTGGGGCGTGGTCGATGTCGGTGACTGCCTCGCCGGCGCGCAGCATCTTGTCGACAGCGGCGATGTCGATCCCGACCGTCTGTTCATCCACGGCGGGAGCGCAGGTGGCTACGTCGTGCTCTGCGCCATGACATTCCACGACGTCTTCCAGGCAGGCGCTAGTCTTTTCGGTATCGCGGACCTGGAAGCGCTGTTTGCCCAACCGGGCCACAAGTTCGAGTCGCACTACGACGCCCCGCTGCCGAAGGGCCGAGGCATGTACGACCGCTCGCCCGTGCACTTCATCGACCAGGTGCGCGGCGCGGTCCTGCTCCTGCAAGGACTCGACGACCCTGTGGTCCCGGCGAACCAGGCGGAGATGATGTTCGCAGCACTCCAGGGTGCGGGGGTTCCCTGTGCGTACATCGGATATCCGGGCGAGCAGCACGGCTTCCGCGAGGCGGCGAACATCGCGCGCACGCTCGAGGCGCAGCTGTACTTCTTCGCGACCGTGACCGGCATGACTCTCGCGGAGACCATCGAACCGGTCGAGATCCTCAACCTCTGAGCCTTTCCTGAATGTTCTCCGCAGCCTGAGCCGGCGTTGGGCCCCTACAAACGCCCCGGAGCCCACTCGGAGATCAGCGCCTCAAACGGCCCATCGAACATCGGGTTCGCTATTTGCGAAGCCTCGAGCGTGCCGTTGTCGAGCGTCTGGCATCCGCTGTCCTTGAACCAGAGATCGACATCCGGGGCATTCGCATACGCGAACGATGAGGCCGGCAATCGGATTCGGAGGGGCCAGTTCGTCGCCGACGTGAGGATTCGACACACCCTTTGCTACGCCGATCTGCTTCGGGCACCAGCGCGACACCACCAACCCGGATCGGCGACGACGCCGCGCCCGTCAACGACACCGATCCGCATCCACCCGTGGCGAAGGCGAGGACACTCACAACAGCGCATGCGAGGATCGGTGTGCGCTGCACGCGTCCCTCCTACAGCCCTCGCACGTTCTCACCCGACACTCGCCGGGGCCGCAGCTGCCAGACGGCGATGGGCGCCACGATGACCATGGTTCCCGCAATGAGCAACGCAGGGAAGATCAGGTCAAGAGGGTTGGGCGATACGGGAATCACCCCCGTGGTGCCGAGGCCGGTGACCGGCGACCCGAAGGACGTGAGCCGGATCGCGCCGTCGCTTCCCACGCCGAGGTCGTAGGTGACGCGCGCTCCCGGTGCGTTCAATGTCAGATACGTCATGTAGCCGTGCGCCGGCACCCACGACATGTTCCGGTCGATGGAAAGATCGTGATGGAGGCTCGGATTCATCGGCTCCGCACCCGCCACCGTGAACCCGGGAGCACTGTCCAGCGTGGTGCCGTCGGTGATCCGCGATGTCACAGCGAGGCCGTTGGCGGTGTGCAGCGGTGCATCGGTGAGCAGGAACAGGTCGGCGTTCACCGGGGATCCGGCGTTGGCGAGAATCTCGAGCGGCACCCAGAGGTGCGGGGTGCGCATGGTGATCAGCAGCGGCACGCCGTCACCGGCCTGCTGATGGCGCTGCAATGCCAGCGACGTGTTGTATTTCGCCGCCATGAAGATCGGGGTGGACGACGCGTAGCGGAGCAGGTGGTCCTCGATCTCCGGGGAGACGAGGAAACCGTTGTGCGTGCACCAGTCGATCACGGCCTGGCCGCTCCCCTTGAGGACGGTCACGTCCAGGGCCTCGACCTGCACCTGCTCGACCACGATCGCGGGCGCGCCGTGAAATGAGTCGGGGGCGGCCGCCAGCTGGAGCAACTCGGGAGGGGCGAACTCGCGCTCCAACCGCTGCAGCGTCCAGGCGCCCGCCTCGGTGATCGATGTCGGAATCGCGGGCAGGGGCACGATCCATCCCACGTCCGCCACTGCGCCAGTGAAGGCAAAGCTGGTGACGTAGTGCTCGACGCCGCCTGACCAGGCAACGAACGTGGTCGCCTTGGCGAGACGAACGTCGCCATCGGGTGCGACCAGGCCGCCGCACGCGAGCGCCGGTCCCGCCTGAAGTACGGCAGCGGCGGCAACACCCATGCCGGCGAACAGGAACTTGCGCATCTCGGGCCTCCAAGCGGGTTCACATCGTGCGGAGACGGAGACGCGACGAGGCGTCACAGGGTTCCCGGCATGGCTCGGAAAAGGGTTGCCCGAAACTTAGTTAGGTTATATAATCAATTCACACCATGCCCGCCGCCATCAGCAAACCCGTCGACATCGCCAACCAGCTCCGGCCGGTGCTGCTGCACCTGAACCGCCATCTGCGCCGCGAGGTGCACACCTCGGGTGTCTCGGCCGGCCAGCTGTCGTTGCTCGGTCTGATCGACGGCAACCCGAGCATCGGGGTCGCGGAGCTCGCCGCCCGCGAGGGAATGTCGATGCCGTCGGTGTGCAGCCATCTCGACCGTCTGGAGGCATCCGGGCTGGTGACCCGCCGGCAGGCGGAACGCGATCGGCGCAGGGTGGACCTCGAGGTCACAAACGAGGGCCAGCGTGTCCTCAAGGTGATCCGGTCCAAGCGCACCGCGTGGTTGTCGGCACGGCTCAGCAAGCTTGCCGACACCGACCTCGCCGCCGTCGCCGCGGCGATCGCGCCACTCGAAGCGCTACTGGCGCAGGCGGAATGAGCCTCGGCATCGGCAACGCCACGGCGCGGACGTTCCTGAGCCTGCGCCGCCACTACAACTACCGGCTGTATTTCTTCGGCCAGGTGGTGTCCATCAGCGGCACGTGGATGCAGAGCGTCGCCCAGGCATGGTTCGTCGTCCAGAACACGCACTCGCCGCTCGCGGTCGGCATCCTCGCGGTCTGCCAGTTCGGCCCGTACGGGCTGTTCGGACTGTTTGGTGGGGCGATTGCGGACCGGATCGATCAGCGCAAGGTGCTGCTCGGCACCCAGGCCGCCTTCATGGTCACGGCGTCGCTCCTTGCCGGGCTCACGCTAACCGGGCACGCGACTGTGTGGGAGGTCTACGTGCTCGCGGGCGTCACCGGGCTGATCACCGTGCTCGACACGCCGGTGCGGCAGGCGTTCACCATCCAGATGGTCGGGCGCGATGAGCTTCCCAACGCCGTCGCGTTGAACTCCAGTCTCTTCAACGCCTCACGCATCGTCGGACCCGCCATCGCCGGCGCGCTGATCGCAGTCGCCGGGGTGGGCGTGTGCTTCCTGATCAACGCGCTCAGCTACCTGGCGGTGCTCGCCGCCCTCTGGTTGATGCGCGTGCAGCAGCTCTTTCCGGTCCGCAAGAATCAGCTCCACCAGAACCTTTTCCGTGGATCGCTCGAGGGCCTCAAATTCGCATGGCGAAGGCCGGTGATCCGATCGGTGCTGGTGATGATGCTGGTGATCGCGACGATCAGCATCAACTTCAATGTGCTCCTCCCCGTGCTCGCCTCGCGAACCCTCAACAGCGGGCCCGAGATCTTCGGGATCCTCTCCGCGCTCTTCGGCTTCGGCGCACTCGTCGGCGCGCTGTTCTCCGCATCATTGGGGCGTGCGAGCCGCCACACGATGCTCGTCGGCGCCGCGCTGTTCTCGGTGTCGGAGATCGCACTCGCTCCGCTCCATGTCGCATGGGCAGCGGGTCTTGCGTTGGTGGTGACCGGCATCGCGTTCACGCTCTACTCATCCCAGGCCAATGCGGCCCTGCAGCTGGCCGTGACCGACCAGATGCGCGGACGCGTGCTTGGCATCTACGGATATGTCTTCTTCGGCACGGCCCCTCTGGGCGGCCTGCTCGCAGGCTGGCTGGCAGAGACTGGCGGCACCGAGCTCGCCTTCTTCGTCGCAGGCGTCATCGGTGTGGCAGCCACCATCTACGGATGGGCTGACACCCGGCGCGCAGCCCGTGCGTCGTCCCCACCCATCGCTCAGGTGGCGTAGCCCGGCCCGCTTCGATCATTCTTCGCTTCAGTTGGACGACCGATCAGGAGTACGGTAGGTGGAGCAGCGAACGCTGGGGACGCAGGGGTTGGAGGTCTCTGCGATCGGGCTCGGCTGCATGGGCATGTCCGATTTCTACGGCACGGCTGAGGAACGCGACCAGAACGAAGCAATCGCCACCATCGATCGCGCGGCGGAGCTCGGTGTCACCATGCTCGATACCGCGGACATGTACGGGCCGTTCACCAACGAGGAGTTGATCGGCAAGGCCCTGACCGGACGTCGCGACCAGTACATCGTGGCGACCAAGTTCGGGTTCGAGCGCCAGTCGGACGGATCGCAGACCGTCAACGGCCGCCCCGAGCACGTGCGTCGAGCGTGCGATGCGTCGCTCCAGCGGCTCGACATCGACGTCATCGACCTGTACTACCAGCACCGTCTCGATCGCCGGGTGCCCATCGAGGAGACCGTCGGAGCGATGGCAGAGCTCGTCCAGGCGGGCAAGGTTCGCTACCTCGGCTTGAGCGAAGCAGGGCCGGCAACCATTCGCAGGGCCCACGCGGTCCATCCGATCTCCGCGGTGCAGTCGGAGTACTCGCTGTTCTCGCGTGACGTCGAGGAGTCCGTGCTCCCTGCCATGCGCGAGCTCGGCATCGGCTTTGTCGCATACAGCCCGCTGGGCCGGGGCATCCTGACCGGCGCCATCGGTTCCGACACGCTGGCGTCGTCGGACACCCGCCGCAGCCGTTTCCCGCGCTTCGCCGAGGGAAACCTCGACGCCAACGTGGCGGTCGCCTCGCGCATCGGCGATATCGCCGCCGAAAGAGGCGTCACCGCTGCTCAGCTCGCCCTTGCATGGCTGCTCCAACGGGGTCCCGATATCGTCCCCATCCCGGGCACCAAGCGGCGCGATCGACTCGAGGAGAACGCCGGCGCTGTCGACATCGCGCTCGATGCCGGCGACCTCTCGCGCCTCGAAGACGTGACCAGCCCCGAGAACGTGCGCGGGGATCGCCACTGGGACGTGGGAGCGATCGACCGCTGACCACGCGCTATGGTCAGCGCGAGATGAGCAGCAGCGACTCCCGGTTCGCGTGGACCCCGACGGCCGAGCAGGCCGGTGGATCGCGGCTCAAACACTTCATCGACGCGCTCGGGGCGAGCGATCTCGACGGCGTTGCCCGGCTCGCGCGCGAGGATCCGCAACGATTCTGGGCGGCGATGGTCGATGACATCGGTGTGGAATGGACGCGGCGCTTCGATGTCGCCATGGACACATCCCTGGGATTGCCCTGGACGCGGTTCTGGAGCGGCGGACGGCTCAACCTTGCTCACAACGCGGTCACGCGCTGGGCCCGCCGCGCACCCGAGCGACCGGCGGTCGTGTGGGAGGGTGACGACGGCAGCACGCGCGAGTGGACGTATGCCGATCTTCAACGTCAGACCGCGTATGCGGCCGCCACCCTCCACAATCTCGGCATCCGTGCCGGAGACGGCGTCGGCCTGTGCATGCCGATGATCCCTGAAACGGCCGCATTGTTCCTCGCCTGCGCGTGGCTCGGCGCCGTGGTGGTGCCGCTCTTCAGCGGTTACGGCGCCGGTGCGATCGTCTCCCGATTGCGCGACTGCGACGCGAAGGTTCTTGTCGTTGTTGACGGATTCACACGGCGCGGCCGTACCGTCGCGATGAAGGCGGTCGCCGATGAGGCGGCCACGCAGCTGCCGTCGCTGGAGCACATCCTTGTGGTGCCCCAGCTCGGCGACGCGGGAGTCCCGATGCAGGCGGATCGCGACGTGATGTACACCCCGATGCCCGAAGGCTCCGACATCGGTCCCCCGGTTGCCGATACCGACGCCGACACGCCCTTCATGCTCATCTACACCAGCGGAACCACGGGACGGCCGAAGGGCACGGTGCACGTTCATGGTGGGTTTCCGGTGAAGGCGATGCAGGACATGGCCCACTGCTTCGACCTCGGCGAGCACGACCGCCTGCTCTGGTTCACCGACATCGGCTGGATGATGGGTCCGTGGGCCATCTGCGGTGCATTGAGCATCGGCGCGACGCTGGTGCTCTTCGACGGCGTCCCCGACCACCCGGGGCCTGATCGTCTTTGGTCGGTGGTGGAGCGACATCGCGTCTCGGTGCTGGGCATCGCGCCGACAGTGATTCGTGCGCTCATGCGCCATGGCGACGAGCCCGTCGCCGCCCATGATCTCTCGTCACTGCGCGTGCTCGGGTCCACGGGAGAGCCGTGGAATACCGGTCCCTGGCTCTGGTACCAGCAGAAGATCGGCGGCGGCATCCTCCCGGTGATCAATTACTCGGGAGGCACCGAGATCTCGGGAGGCATCCTCGCGGGCAACATGCTCACGCCCCTGCAACCGTGCGCGTTCGCGGGGCCGTGTCCAGGGATGGCCGCCGACGTCGTCGACGAGAACGGCCAGAGCGTCCGGGGGCGCGTGGGCGAGCTGGTCATTCGCGCGCCGTGGCCGGGGATGACGCGCGGCTTCTGGCGAGACCGTGACCGCTACCTCGAAACGTACTGGTCACGCTGGCCCGATGTGTGGGTGCACGGCGACTGGGTGGAGGTCGACGCCGACGGCCTCTGGTACGTGCGCGGGCGGAGCGACGACACCATCAAGGTGGCCGGCAAGCGCCTCGGACCCGCCGAGGTCGAGTCCGCGCTGGTGGCGCATCCGGCGGTCGCGGAAGCAGCCGCCATCGGCATCCCCGATCCCCTCAAGGGCGAGGCACTCGTGGTCTTCGTGGTGCTCAAACCCGGGGTCTCCGACTCACCGGAGTTGCGCGCGGCGCTGGCGCACCGTGTCGCCGACGACCTCGGCAAGGCGCTGGCGCCGCATGCCGTCGAGATCGTGTCAGAACTGCCCAAAACGCGCAACGCCAAAGTGCTCCGCCGCGTGGTCCGGTCCGTGTACCTGGGCACCGATCCCGGCGATCTCTCCTCACTCGAGAACCAGGGTGCCATCGACGCCATCGGGCGGACTCGCACCCCCGCCTGATCCCGCGATCACCGCAACGGGACGTCCATTGGGATGTCCTGGGGACGTCCGGAACCTCGCTCGATGATGGGCGGCTCCGCGTCGGGATGCAGCGCCGTCGCCACGGCGGCGCCCGCCCGACGTCCTCGAGAGGGGGGCGATCATGCCCGACTCCGTTCCGCTGCGCGGCAGCACATATCACCCGGCCGGAGGCACGCGCCCCGGCCACCGAAGTCTGCGCAAGCTCAGCGAAGCGGAGATGCACGCCGATGCCGGCGTCACCCTCCTGCTCCGCGAGCGGACGAGCGGGCCGACGACAGCGCAGAGCCTTTCCTGGCTCCAGTCGCTCCCTGACCCGAGCGCGCGCCACCTTGATATCGCACAGCTGACCGCACGCCACGGTGTCGACGCCGCCGATCGGGATCGCGTGGTGCGCTGGGCGACCGCGAGCGGCCTGCAGGTCACCGGCGAAGACGCGGCGACGCGCCGCGTGATGCTGCGCGGCAGCGCCGAGCAGCTCGCACGCGCCTTCGAGGTCGACCTCGAGCGATTCGCCTGGGAGCGGCCGGACGGCCGTAGCGTCGAGTACCGCGGCCATCGCGGCCCGGTTCGCCTCCCCGCCCACCTCGATCGCCTTGTCGACGGTGTCTACGGGCTCGATGACCGCCCGCTCGCCCGTTCTCACGTGCACGGGCTCGACGACGGCCGCACGGCGATGTTCGCGTACGACCCGCCACAGCTCGCCTCACTGTATGACTTCCCCCGGCTCGCCAACGGCGGCGAGGGTGTCGAGCTGGTGGCCGCGATGATCGAGCTCGGCGGGGTGGTCCATCCCTTCGATGTGGCGGCATCGTTTGCGCGCATGGGGCTGGCGGCGCCGGACATCACTAACGTGTGGCTCGACGGCGCAAGACCGACTCCCGACCCTGACGGCGCGGACGTCGAGGTGGCCCTCGACTACCAGGTCATCGGCGGCATGGTGGCCGCGATGGCCCCCAAGGCCCACCTCACAATCGTGAGCTACAACGCGCCCAACTGCGAGCGTGGCTTCATTGACGCGGCGGCGACCGCCGCGAGCGACGCCATCCGCCATCCCGCGGCGGTGTCGATCAGCTGGGGCGCCCCCGAGGA
>PNBE01000052.1:51770-71854 GCA_003135895.1 Candidatus Dormiibacterota bacterium | reverse complement strand
CGCCCGGTCGGTCGAACCGGCCAGGGCCAGTTTAGTGCTTGCGCCCTGGCGGCCACTTTGCGACAGAACGATCGCTGGACAAGCCCCGCACAGGTGCCTAATCTGGTGATATCCACCAACGCGCAGACGGAGGATCTGGATGGAGCTGACTCACCTGACCGCAACGGCAGGCCCGCAGGAGGTCGTTGCGAAGATCGACCAGAAGGCGCTCCGGCTGTCGGCGCTGCTGCGGGAGATAGACAACCACCCAATCGAGCTGGAAACCGTGTTGCGGGACCAGCTCGATGACGTTCTGGAGATGCTGGCGTGCCGCATCGCCGCCACCAGGACGCTGCTACACCGATCCAGCCTCGAATTGACGGGGGCCGGATCACCCGCATAACTGGCGTCGTTCGGCGCCTCGGGACGGCGACTGCAGTAGAGGCTGCGGCCGCCGTCCTGATCATCATCGCAGCCATCCTGGTGCGCTCCTGGGCGCTCCAGACCCAGCCGGGCGGTCTCTACCCGGACGAGGCGGCCGAGGGGCTCAGCGCGCAGAGCCTGCTGACCATCCCCGGCTACCACCCAGTCTTCTTCAACAGCGACGGCGGACGCGAGGCGCTCTACGCCTACATCGTCGCCGCCGCCTTCAAGGTGTTCGGATCCTCGGTGCTGAGCTTGCGCGGCACCGCCGCTGCGGTGGGTGTCGCGGGGGTCGTCGCCACCTACGTCGCGGTCCGCCGCTTCGGCCGGGGGCCGGCGCTCGTGGCGATGGCGTGGACCGCCGGTTCGCTCTGGATGATCGCCGTGTCCCGCGACGGGTTCAGAAACATCCTGACGGTGCTCATCGGCGCCGCAGCGCTGGCAGCCTTGCTGCGCTGGGGAGACCGTCCGTCTCGATGGAGCGCCACGGCCGCCGGGGTCGCCGTCGCCCTCGGATTCTGGACGTATCAACCGCTCAAGTTGCTGCCCCTGCTCGCGATTCTCTGGCTGCTCTGGATGCGGGCTCGCGACCGCGAGCGGTTTCAAGCGTTGCTCAGCACCTCGAGATGGGCAGGCGTGGCGTTCGTGGTGGTGGTCGCGCCGATCGTGTATACGGCGATCACCGACTTCTCCGCCTACTTCGGCCGCGCCGCCTTCGTCTCGGTCTTCAACAGCGGGTCGCTGTCGACGGACACCTACCCGGTGCACATCCTCAAGACCCTCGGGATGTTCCTCTTCACCGGGGACCCGAACCCGCGCCACGACGTCTCCGCGCTGCCGCTGCTCGGTCCGGTGCTGGTGGTGCCCTTCCTGCTCGGCATCTGGCACTGCTGGCGCCGGCGCGATGACCACGGCTACGCGCTGGTGCTGCTCGGGCTGCCGGTGTTCCTGATCCCTCCTTTGGTTGCCAACGAGGGTGGCGCTCCGCACTTCCTCAGGTCGCTCGGACTCGAGCCCTACGTGGCTGCCTGCATCGGGCTCGGCTGCGTCGAGGGCATCGCGATTGTCCGCCGGCTCGCGTCGGGGAACCCTGGATCGGAGCGATCGGTCACCTGGACGGGTTGGATGATCTGCGCGATCGCGCTGACGGCGCTGGGCATCGCGTCGGCGGTGACGTACCTCAACCGCCCTGTCGCGGATCGGTATGCAGCCTTCACATTCGCCGACGTCGCCCTCGCCAACGCCGCGGTGAACAACTCGACGGACGGCGGGCCATCCACGCTGGTCATCCTCGACGGCTACGACGCGATGGACGTCCAGTTTCTCGATGCCGGCCGTCTGCCGACCATGGTTGCGCCGATGACCAGGATCGCGAATGCGGCGGTGTACACGCTCATCGTTGCTCCCTCGCGAGCCGACATCGCGGCCGCCGTCGGCTCGGGCATCGCGGCGGAGGCCAAGGTTGGCGCGACCGACCCACAGGGCAACCCTGTCGTCTTCGAGGTCGTGCCCCAGCCGGAGGTTCCGGCGCTGCCCTGACCCGCAGGTCACCGCACTTGCCGGACGCGGCTCTATGGTGGGATCGATGCTGCGCCGATATGCGGGGAAGATCTGGCTGATCACGATCGGCGGGCTCGTCGCTCGCCTTGCGCTGCTTGGTTATCAGCCCCTCTGGCGGGACGAGGCATTCACCGCGCTGGCGGTGCAGCGGCCACTGGGCCCGATGCTCGACGTGGTCCGCAACGACAGCGCGCCACCGCTCTTCTACATGATCGAGCGGCTCTTCGCGGTGGTGTCGACCAGCCCGGCGATGCTTCGCCTGTTTCCCGCTCTGGTCGGGACGGCGGCAATCCCGGTCGTGGCGGCGCTTGGGCGACGCGTCGCCGGCGACAAAGGCGGTGTCTGGGCGGCGGTGATCGGGGCGGTCGCGCCCGCTCTGCTGGTGAGTTCCCTCGACGCGCGCATGTACATGCTGGCTACGACATTCGTTCTCGCCTCGACGCTCTGCCTGCTGCGCGCGCTCGAACGGCCGTCGTTGCTGCGCTGGGCCATGTACCTGGTGATGTCGATCCTCGCCGTCTACACCGTCTACTTCGCGCTGTTCGCGGTCTTCGCCCAGGTGATCACCGTCGCGGTCCTCCACCGAAGGCGTGTCGGCACGGTGGTGCTGGTCGGGGCGCTCGGGATCGCAGCGCTGGTGAGCCTGGCCCCGTGGATCGTCGCCGCCCGTGCCCAGCTGAGCCACACGGCGGGTGCATTCTGGGTGCCGAGGCTGAGCATCAGCAGCGTCTTCGGCGGCCTCGAGCAATTCTTCACCGGGCCGCCGGTCAACACCTGGGTGAACGGGTTCGCGGTGCTGCGGGTGCTGGATCTCATCGGTGATGTCGCCGGGTGCCTGGTGCTGGTCGCGCTGGTCGTGAACCGGAAGCGGTTGAGCACGGCCGGGAGGGAGAGCGCGGCGTTTTTGGGACTGGCGGTAGCGGTCGGCGTCGGCGTGATGCTCCTAGCCAGCTTCTACCACCCGCTCGAGGACGGGAAGTACCTGAGCTGCGTCTGGGCACCGCTGTATCCGTTGCTCGGCGCCGGACTCGCGACGCTGCGGCTCCGTCTCGTCGCCACAGGCGCCGCGGTGGTGACCGCTGCGGTGGCGGCGGGCACGACGCTGGCCATCACCAACCCGCAAACACAGCTCGCCGTCGGCGCGCTCGAGCGGTTGCAGTCGCCCGGGGACATCGTGGCCGCATACCCGAGCGAGTACCTGCTCGTCCTCTACTACGGTGATCGCGCGCTCGCACAGCCTGCGCGGGCGCTGGCGGTGAACGTGCCGTGGTTCTGGGGCACCGCCGTGTATCCCCCAGGTGCTGTGCTGCACGCGCTCCCGAGCCCTTCACCGACGTCGCCGGTCGTCTGGTACGTGTCGCAGCCGGGTGACCCGATACCGTCTGCAAGTGGCTATCGCGTCGCGAGCACCCGCTGCTGGACGGGCGTCTGTGTCACCATGCTCAGCCCGGCGGGGGCCGGCGCGGCGGGCGGTGTCGCCGGCTAGGAAGCGTGTGCGCAATGGGGAGAACGATGAAAGGCTTTCGCGACTTTCTCAACCAGGGCAACGTCGTTCAGCTGGCCGTGGCCTTTGTCATCGGCGGGGCTTTCGGCGCGGTCGTCACCGCGCTCGTG
This sequence comes from Candidatus Dormiibacterota bacterium, assembly GCA_003135895.1. Classification (GTDB taxonomy): domain Bacteria; phylum Chloroflexota; class Dormibacteria; order Aeolococcales; family Aeolococcaceae; genus Palsa-851. Next base: position 68,278 of record PNBE01000052.1, on the reverse strand, counting down.
GTCGACATCGTCAATCCGGTCATCGCGATTCCGTTCGGCAAGCCCAACTTCGACAACCTCGTGCTGACCATCAACGGCAGCAACATCAAGTACGGGACGTTCCTCACCGCGGTGATCGCGTTCCTGCTCATCGCTGCGGGTGTGTACTTCTTCTTCGTCGTGCCGTACAACCGCCTGCAGGCGCGCATCCGTTCGGCGCAGCCGGCGGAGTCGAACACGCGAGCCTGCCCGGAGTGCTTGAGCATGATCCCCAAGGCCGCTCGCCGCTGCTCGGCGTGCACGGCCGCCGTCGAACCTCAAGCGGCGTAGCCGGGCGGACTCGAACGTGCCGGAGGTCCATACGGCTCACCTCGACGAGCTGTCGCCTCGGACGCTGCTCGAGATCCTCGCGGTCCGTCAGGACGTTTTCGTCGTCGAACAGAACTGCGTCTATCCGGACATCGATGCTCGCGACGCCGAGGCGGAAACCCTGCATCTGTGGATCGAGGATGATGACGGCCGCGTGGTGAGCACGCTCCGGCTCCTGAACGAGGGCGACGCCGGACACCGCATCGGGCGTGTCGCGACGCTTGCCGGATCTCGCGGGCGTGGATACTCCGGTGCGCTGCTCAGCCGGGCGATCGAGCTGTCAGGGCCACCGATCGTGTTGAGCGCGCAGGCGTATCTCGTGGACTGGTATGCACGCTTCGGGTTCGAGGTCTGCGGCGAAGGCTGGATCGAGGACGGCATCGAGCATGCGCCGATGCGGCTCGAGGTCAGTCGGTGACGATGTTGACGATGCGGTCGACCACGGCGATCACCTTTCGCGGCGTGCGCCCGCCGAGCAGTTCCACGACACGCGGATTCGCAAGTGCGAGTGCAGTCAGGGTGTCTTCGGGCGTTCCCGCGTCAACCTCCAGCTCGGCGCGGCGCTTGCCGTTGACGGTGATCGCGACACTCGCGCGTTGCGGAGCGGCAAGCTCCGCGTCGTAGGCCGGCCACGTGCCGCGCTCGTGGACGGAGCTCTCGTGTCCGGTGCGCTCCCAGAGCTCCTCGGTGACGAACGGGGCGAAGGGCGCGAGCAATTTCAGCAGCGTCTCCGCGTCGATGCGGCGCGCCGACCCCGCTGAGGACTCGTGGTCGAGGTCGCGGGCAAACTCCATGAGATATGCGATCGCCGTGTTGTATCGAAGCTCGGCGATGTCCTCCTCCACCTGCTTGATGAGCCGGTGGCGGCGGCGCTCCCTGGAGTCATCGGTCGTGTCGTCGCCGGTGGCGAGCTGAGTGGCCCGCCACGTCCGGTTGATGAATCGGGTCATGCCGGCGATGCCCTTGTCGCGGAAGTCGCCGCCGAGCGTGTACGGACCGAGGTACATCATGAAGAGGCGCACCGTGTCTGCCCCATATCGCTCGATGTACTCGTCCGGGTTGAGCACGTTGCCCCGGCTCTTCGACATCTTCGCGCCGTCCATGATGATCATGCCGTGGGCGCGAAACCGCGTGTACGGCTCCGGAGCGGGCACGAGTCCCATGTCGTAGAGCACGCGCATCACAAAGCGGGCATAGAGCAGGTGGCGCACCGCGTGCTCGTTGCCGCCGATATACATGTTGACCGGGAGCCACGTGTCGGTCCGTTCCTTGTCAAAGGGGACATCGTCGAAATCGGTGGACGGATATCGAAGGTGGTACCACGCCGAATCGAGGAACGTGTCGCTGACATCGGTCTCGCGCCGTGCCGGCTCGCCGCATTTCGGGCAGGGGACATGGACCCACTCCTCGACCGTCGCGAGCGGCGAGAGGCCGGTACCACGGGGGCGAAAATCCTCGACGGCGGGAAGCAACACCGGGAGATCCTCTTCCGGCACGGCGACGGGGCCGTCCTTCGGGCAGTGGATGATCGGTATCGGTGGTCCCCAATACCGCTGTCGCGAGATGAGCCAGTCGCGCAGCTTGTACTGCACGCTGGGTTGGCCGCGACGCAATGCGATGAGTCGCTCGACGATGCGCCGCTTGCCCTCTTCGGCTGGCAGGCCATCGAATTCGCCACTGTTGACCAGGGTGCCGTCGCCGTTGTACGCGGCCTCCTCGACGTTGCCGCCGCTGATCACCTCGACGATCGGCAGCGAGTGCGCCCGCGCGAACGCCCAGTCACGCGCGTCNNGCCCACACCGACAGGCGCGCCCCGGTCAGCGGGTGGATCGCGTACGACCCGAGCTCCATGCCGATGGCAAAATCGGGTTCAGCGGCAGACGGCGGGAACTTGTTGCGCCATGCGTTGACTGCCCCCATCCGGTCGGGAGGAACGAAGTCCTCGAGCTCGGGGTGGTCGGCGCCGATCACCAGGAAGGTCGCACCGAAGAGCGTGTCCGGGCGCGTCGTGTACACGGTGACGTCCTTGCGCCGGCACCCCTCGAGGTCGAAGAGGATGGTCGCGCCCTCGCTGCGCCCGATCCAGTTGCGCTGCATGGTTTTCGTCGACTCCGACCAGTCGAGCGTGTCGAGCGCGTCGAGCAGCTCCTGCGCGTAGCGTGTGATCTTGATCCACCACTGGCGGAGATACCGCGTCTGCACCAGCGTGTGGCAGCGCTCGCAGCGACCCTGCTCCACCTGCTCGTCGGCGAGCACGGTGAGGCACGACGGGCACCAGTTCACGGCGCCTTCGCGCCACTCGATGAGCCCTGCATTGAAAAGCCGGACGAAGATCCACTGGGTCCAGCGGTAGTACGAGGGCTCGGCGGTGTTGACCTGGTGGCTCCAGTCGAACATCGACCCGATCCGGGCGAGCTGGTTCTCCCGGAAGTTGGCGACCGCACGGCGCATGACGACCGCGGGGTGCTCGCCGATCTTCATCGCGTAGTTCTCGGAGTGGATGCCGAAGGCATCGAACCCCATCGGCTCGAAGACCGTGTCGCCCATCAGGCGCCGCCAGCGGCCGTAGATGTCGCCGCCGGCGAACGGGATGATGTGGCCGACGTGCAACCCCTCGGCGGAAGGGTACGGGAACATCATCAGGTTGTAGAAGGGTCGGTCGGGATCGTCGAGCTCGGTGCGATAGTCGCCACGCTCATCCCAGACACGCCGCCAGCGCGCCTCGACCGTTGTGTGGTCGTACGCGTCGAGGCGGGCGGGATCAGGCTCCATAGCGGTGGTGACGGCGTCCATGGCTCAAAGGGTATCCCGAGTCCATGCCCAGCCCAAACCCGATCCGTACCCGGGGCGCTGGGGCAGGCGCGAGTACACTCGGGCGCTCATGGAAGCAGACCGGAACCCGATCGAGATTCGCGAAGGGCGCGGTGACGCCGACCTTCGGCGCTTCGCCGAGGTCGACGCGGAGTCGTTCGCCGGCCACGCGGCGACCAACATGCGCTGGCTCGCAGCCGCAGCGCCATATGCTCCGCTCCGTCTCGCGGTATTGGAGGGCGAGATCGTCGGTGGGTACATGCTCCTGCCGGTCGGGCAGTTCTTCGGTGGGAGGTCGGTGCCCACTCAGGGGGTCACCGCGGTCGCTGTGCATCCCGCCTGGCGTCGTCGAGGCGTGGCTGGAGCCCTGATGCGCGACTGCGTCGCCTTTGCGCGCGAGCAGGGAAGCGCGCTCGCGCCGCTCCATGCGGCAACCGTCCGTCTCTACCGTCGCTGGGGGTGGGAGGTCGGCTCCCAGACCCTCCGGCAGATCGTGCGCACCGCAGCGCTGACCGGGCTTTCGGGCTCGGGCAGGGTGCGTGCCAACCCGGACCGAAGCGCCATCGAAGCCATGCGACGCGCTCACCTCCGGCAATGGGACGGCCCCTTGGATCGACCAGACTGGTACCTCTCCGTAGAGTGGGATCCAGGCGACCCGGAAACACTGCGCTTCGAGTACGGCTGGTACGAGGATGACCAGCTCACCGGGTACGTGCGCTACGAATCCGAGCGTCAGGCTGGGGGCTGGATTCGGCTCCGCGTCCAGGAGTTCATCTTCACGACCCTCGACGCCTTGCGCGGTCTGCTCGGATTCCTCGGCGGCCAGGAGTCGCAGAGCAGCCACGTCGCGTTCGTGCACTCGGCGGTGGTCGACGCGTCGCCCCTGCTCTGGCTGCTTCCCGAGCCGCATCGTGACATCGAGGTGCAGGGCTTTCTCTGCTGGATGCAGCGCATCGTCAACATCGAGCAGGCGATGACCGCGCGAGGCTGGCCGGCACGCGCCGCCGGTCGCGTCGAGCTCGAGGTCACCGATCCAGTGACCGGCGTCGAGCGTGTGGTGCTCGAGGTTGAGGGACGATCCGCGCGAGTGACGCCGGGAGGGAGCGGACAGGTTCGCTGCGGCATCGGAGCGCTGTCGGCCTGGTATTCGAACGCGCTGCGAGCCCAGGACGCGGTCCGGCTTGGACTTCTGGAGGGCGAGGCGTCCGCTGTCAGCGCCATGGACGGCCTGGTCGCCGGCGGCCTTCCCTGGATGCCCGACTTCTTCTGAGCTACGAGGCGGTCCCCACTCGCGCACTGCGAAGATCGCGGGGATGCCTGACGGCACCCTCCTGCTGCGCCTCGCTCGCCTGCGCTCACAACACCTCACCGATGACACGCGTCTCGGTGCGGATGTCGCGACGGTGACGCGCGCGGTGTGCGCGCTCCAGGCGCAGGCGTTCGATGCCGCGCGTCACCAGGTGCGCGTGCGCAGCGCTGACCTCACCGCCGGTGCGGTCGATCGCGCCTTCGAGCAGGAACGGTCGGTGGTGCGCACATGGTTGATGCGCGGGACGCTGCATCTCTGTGCGGCCGACGACCTGCGCTGGCTCATCGGCGTTTTCGGCCCCGCGGTCAACCAGTTCGGTGCGAGCCGGCGCAAGAATCTCGGCCTCGACGATGCGGTGTGCGCGCGCGGCGTCGCGGTGATTCGCAAGGCACTCGCCGGTGGGCCGATGGCGAGGCGACAGATACGCGAGCGTCTGGTGAGCGCCGGTGTGCTTCAGGAACCGGTCGGCCAGACGGTGCTGCATCTCCTCTATCACGCGGCCGCACTCGGCATCGTCTGCTCCGGACCTCGCATGGGCCGGGACGACAGCTTCGTCCTCCTGGACGACTGGGTGCCGCAATCACACGGGCCTAAGGGTGAGGCCGCGGTCGCCGAGCTCGCCCGACGGTACTTCGCCGCCTACGGTCCTGCGAGCGACGCGGATTTCGCCGCATGGTCGGGCCTGCGGGTCACAGTGATCCGACACGCGATGGCGGCGATCGGCTCGGAGTTGGTCGAGTTCCCGGGTCTGATTCGCGGCCTCTGGACCTTGGGACGGGCCATCAACGAGCCCGACATCCCTCGGCCGGCGGTGCGCCTGCTCGGTCACTTCGACACGTTTCTCCTAGGCTACCGCCGGCGCGAGCATCTCGGCGGCGCCGACGCCGAGGCATGGATTCATGACGGCGGAGGCGGCTGGATCCGCCCGGTGGTCTGCGTGGACGGCTGGATCACCGGTGGATGGCGCCTGGAGCAGAGGCCACGAGAGATCGAGATCAAGGTCATGCCCTTCGACCGGATCAGCCGCCGCGCCGACCCCGCCATCGGCCGTGAGGTCGTCTCGATCGGCAGCTTCCTGGAACGGCCGGCGCGGTGGTCTCGTGGGCCCTTGGTAGGCTTCAACACCTCGCCGACGTAGCTCAGTGGTAGAGCAGCGGTTTCGTAAACCGCTGGCCGGGAGTTCGAATCTCCCCGTCGGCTATTCGAAATGAACTTGCAGCGAACGCGTTTGGACGCGTAAACCGACGAATACGTACGCTGTCAATACGCTGTCAGGCGTCAAGCCCGTCGAGCGGGTCAGCGTCAGTACGGTAAAGACTTGCTCGATCCGATCTCAGCGCGGATCGTCTCGGCATGACGTCGCTGTGTCGAAGCCTTCGGGGGCCCGGCATAGCACTTAGGACAGGATGCAGATCTTGCCAGAGTCGAGACATTGCAGCCCAGCCTGTACGTTCTCGGAGACGGGACGCGAGGCAACAGGACGCGGTGTCGGCGTGCTCGTGTTCCACTGAAGCGCAGTGACCAAGAGCGAGATCGCGAACATGGCGGTGAGGACGTACCACGTTCGCTGCCAGACGGGTCGCTTCATGCGTGCAACGCTGGCACTCGGGCGCGGCACGTGTCAAGCACCGGCACGGCGACGGAGTGCTACCGCCTAGGACCTAGAGACCATGCCGGACCGGACCGACGACCCCCTTGAATCCCGGACCGAGTGGTGCGAACATTCGTACGTGACACAAGTCTACGTCTCGCCTCATCGCGGTGCCGTTGCCGACGGGCCGCGCTGCGACTTCTGCGATCGCGCGCCGGTCGCCGTGTCCGCTCGCAGGGACGGCGCGTTCGGCTCGGCGCTGTTCTGTGCCGACTGCGAGCCGAAGGTCCGAGAAGGCGACCACACGGTCATAGCGCGGATTCCGGAGCGGTGACGGCTGCTACCGCGGCGGGCGCCGTGGACGTGACCACCTGGATCATCGTTGTGTCATCGGTGCTCGGCGTCGTTCTTGCGGGCGCCGCCGCGTTCTACGCCCGTCGCAACGACCGATTCAGTCGGTCAATGGTGCAACCGCACATTACGGTGACGTGGCAAGGCGCACGAGCGAACGGAATGAACATCATCGTCGATAACGGCGGCGGCCAGGCCCCGCGTTTTTGGTGGGTCGGTCACGAAGGAACCGAAATCGCCGTCGTCTCCCACGCCGTAATTCCCGCGCAGATTCAGCACATTCTCGTGCGAATTCAACTCGTTGGCGCCGTCGCCTATCCGAACGACCCCGGCCTCAGCACGACGGTTTGCATCGCCGAAGACGTGCAGGGCCGTTTTTGGGATTGCATCGACCGAAAGCGGATCAAGGGGAAACCCGAGCCGGATGTCAGGGCGCGGCTCGAAAAGGTCGGCGTGCTCCCCGATGACCGGGGTCGCGTCATCGACTGGCTCGCGCTATAACCGACGAACCCGATCCGCGAGCGGCGTCGCCTTCGGTGACCCGCAGCTCGGTGAAACGGCTCGCATGGGTCGGTAGCGTCGGCATCATCGCCGTGTCCGTTACTGTCGCGATCGTCGTCAGCTTGGCGACTGGCGATGTGGGAACGAGCGTCAGTCTGTCCCTAGCCGGAGGTGCGTTGCTACTAGCAGCGGTCGCGGCGTGGGCGGCGACACTCGCCTACGCCGACACGCTCCGTGCGCCGAGCCTGACGTGGACGGTTACGGGTCTCCTACTCGAACCTCAGTCGCGCATCACCCTTACGGAGCAAGAGCCGCCGCATCACTTCAAAGAGGTACTGAACCCGCCCGGCGCGGTCCTATGGCTTAGCGCGGACGACGCGACGAAAACCGCGCTACAAGTGCGGATCACGAATCACGGTGACGCTTGACGCTCCGTCACATGAGCCCCGCGCTCAGGAGGCGGCGGGGTCGTCCCTGACGACGATCGGGAGCAGGCCCGCCGTCGGGCGCGAGCGGACTCGGGGCAAGCTGGCATGGACGATGCGGCTCGGGGTGGCGCGCACCACACAGTTCCGCCCGACCGCCTTGGCCGAGTACAGCGCGCGATCCGCCGCCGCGATGAGGGTTTTCGCGTCGATTGCATCGCTGGGGATCGCCGCCACGCCAAGTGATGCCGTCACCATCGGCGATCCCCCGTTGCCCGCGAAACGAGTGGCGATGTCGATGCGCAGCCGCTCGGCGACCACCGCGGCGGCCTCCGCGTCGGTCTCTCGGAGGAGCACACAGAATTCCTCGCCGCCGTAGCGGTACGCGGTGTCGGTATCGCGGAGCGACACGGCGAAAGCGCTGCCGAACTCCGAGAGTATCTCGTCGCCGGCCTGGTGACCGTGGACGTCGTTGACCTTCTTGAAGTGGTCGACGTCGAGCATGATGCAGGCGATCGGACGGTTGTACCGCTGGCTCCTCGCGATCTCCAATTGGAGGTCCAGCTCGAGACGGCGTCGATTTGGCAGGTGGGTGAGCGCGTCAGTGTGACTGAGCTCGTCGGCGCTCTGATGGAAGCGTGCCGCCTCGACGGCTGTGGCCGCTTGACCCGACAGGCTGTGGACGACGTCGAGGCTGCTCTCGTCGAGGGCGATGGGTTCGCGAGAAGTGAGCTCGAGGACCCCAATGATCTTTGCGCCGACGATCATCGGCACGGCGAGTGCCGCGATCGAGCTGCCGGAACGATGTTCGGTTGCCAGCGAGCCGGTCGACAGCGTTGCCAGCGTGCGCCCGAATTGCCCGGCTCTCCCGACCAGGCCGTCGCCCAGTTGCAGGGACGGATGGTCGCCGGTCTGGCCGTGTTCAATGTTGGTGTCGTGCAAAAGGTTGAGCTCACGCGGATCCTCATTGATGATCCACATCCGCGCTGATTCGAAGCCGCTGATCGTGAGCGCCGCCTTGCCAACCGCTTCCGCGACATAACGGAGGCTGAGGCTGCCCGAGATCTCCCGCCCCACGTTGACGATGAGCTCGAGCCGTTTCGCCTGCGAACGCACCTCACTCTCGACGGCCGCCATGCGCGATCGGTCTTGCGCGAGCGTCATGGTCATCTGGCCGAGTTCGGCGGCGACCTCTCGAAGCTCTGGGGGACCGACACCCGTCGGTTGTGCGGTGAGGTCGCCAGCACCGACCCTGCGCATTGTCGAGAGCAGATCATTGATGGGCACCACGAGCGCTGCGCGCAGCGCCCGGTGCTGCCTGCGGGCGACCGCGATGGTGAGCAGGAGCATGCCGCCGACAACGGCGAGCGCGACAAGAACGATGTCGTGCTCGGCCGTTTGCTCGGCGGCGATATCTGCGTCGACCTGGGTGTTCACTGCCGTTTCTGTCGTCCGGTACGTATCGAACAGCGCCTTGCCACTCAACAAGAAGCTCTGCTGCGCGGTCGGATTGGTCACCGCTCGCTCAATTGCCAGCGCAGGCGTCGCCCATTCACTGAACCAGCGTTGCTGAGCGACCCGCATCGCGAGGATCGCTCCGATGAGATCCGGCCGCGTCGCGAGATTGATGGATGAGCTATTGCCTCGGGCTATCTCGTCCCGTCCCTGGTAATAGGAGGTGAGGAACACCTGGTCGCCACTGCTGAGGTACCCGCGAAGCCCGGTCTCCTCGTCGAGCATGCCGTTCTGCACCGAATCCATGGAGGCGCGCCCGGCAATCAGAGTATTGATGTTCGGCTCGAAGTGTCCGAGGACCGCCGCGAAGCACGCACCCGTGACCACCAGGGTCGCGATGATGAGGACCGACACCGCGATAAAGGCTCGCGCCAGCCGCTGCGTGAGGCTTCGGTCTGAGGCTACCTGCGACCTGACCTGCATCGCCAGAGCGTGATGCCTTCAACACACTCGGAACTCAGGTCGCGCCACTCCGTCACCAAGTTGATCGTCGCGCGCGGGCGCCTGTGACGCCCCTCCCCAGGCCGATCCGACTACCGATCCGGCAGTCGTGTCCGCGTGGAGGGAATTCTGGTTGCCTGCTCCCACGTCTGACGGTGGCCGAAGATCCGGCGCCATCCGGGCGTCTCGAGGTACTCGCGAACCGCGTCCAGTCGTTCCTGCATTGGCGGCTGGAAGGGTCGATGGCGCACCTCGTCGGTCACGGGATCGGCTGGCGAGGCGACATACAACCAACGCCATGGCGACGCCTGGAACGCGTCAAGCATCTTTTCGGGGTTGATCCCGGCGGCGCGACAGGTGGTCACGAAGTCCTTGGGCGTCCCCGTGGTCGCGGCATCGAACGCCGCCCGCTCGCGCGCAGTCGGAGGAATCGCCCTCTCAGTCATGGCCCACCATCGCCTCCGAGCCTACCAGCCATGTACTGGAGGGCCGCCCGGGGCGCAGAGCTCGAACTGGGCGCCCTCGTCGCCGCTGTCATACAGTGCCCGTCACGGAGGAGGTGTCATGGCAGGTCCACGGGCGCGGCGTATGGCGTTGTCAGTGGCGTCCGTGGCGCTGATGGGGTGCGGAAGCACTGCAACCTTCGCGACGCCGACAACGAGCCCGGCGTATATCCAGCAATACGCCAACGCCGGAACGGCACTGGACACGGCCACGACGCTCTGGGACACCCTCGGCCAGTCGCTGGTCGCCGCGGGAACCAACACCGTGGCCAATGAGGCGCCGGTCAACGCGGCATATGCCCAGGCGCTGCAGACCTTCAGCAACATTCGTGAGCGATGAGTCAAACCTCCAGGCTGCGATCAACATCGTTCAGCGAGATATCGGACTGGGGTCGAGCACCCCGATCGCCGGTGCGTGACCACGACGGTCATATCGGTGGTGGAACGGGCACGAGACCTGACATCGGAGCCGGCGGCGCGCTCGGCACCGGAGGCGACTCGCCGCCACCCGGATCGAATCGGAAGGGCGGATATTCGTCGCGCATCAGCAGCACATAGATGAGCACCCGAAACACCCAGCGGTTGAGTCCCATCACGAAGTCGAAGATGCCCCGTGGATACCTGCTCGTGAAGAGCAGGGCGAAGGCCGCGAACAGGGTGAGGATGGCGATGAGCCCCCAGAAGTGCACGGCGATCCCGACCCCGCCGGCAAGCAGTGCCACGACGATGTACTGCGGGATGGCCAGCAGCCACCACTTGATGAGCACCAGACCGCGTGACAGGTGTTCGGGATACGGCACGTCGAGCGTAGCCGGGTAGTCCGCGTCCACAGCGAAGGTGAACGGCGGATAGCGGTCGGTGCCAAGTGCGCTGTAGCCGTAGAAGCCGACGCGCCATGCCCAGCGCAAGACCCCGACGTTGAAGTCGAAGATCGCGCGCGGGTAGCGACCGGTGAACAGGATCGCGAAGAAGGCGATCACGGTGAGCACGAACATCGCCACAGAGAGGAACCACAGCACGATGTAGTGCGGTATGAGCAGCACCCACTTGACGAGCCAAAGCCAGCGGCTGAGCGGCGCATCAAGCTGCCCCTCGATGCGCAGTGGGTAGCTGAGCGAAGGTGTGCTGACCGGGAACGGCGGTGGGAGCGGGACGCCCGCAGGCGATGGACCGTTGTGGTGGTGCCGGTTGAGCAGCACGATGCCAATTGTGAGCAGCAGCACTGCAAGGAGCAGCGCGACCCCGCCGCTGATGAGCACGCCGAGCGCGACGGCGAAGAGGAACGGAGCTGTGGCACCGACCGAGACATCAGCAACGATTCCGCGCGTTCCATCGGCGTTCATCAACACCACGATCCACTGTCCCGAGGCGACCGGCCAGGTCAGCGTCTGTGTCCCCGCCCCGGATGCCTCCGCCTGCCAGAACGACTGCGTTGCCGGCAGCGCGGGCGCGCCGCCGTCGTGGGGTGTGTACGTGACACGGTACGGGAGAAACTGCAGATTGCTGAGCCCGTCATACGCAACGCCATTCAGGTAGCTGAGCGCGTCGGCGCGAGGTGCGATGCCGATGAAGACGCCCGCCGGCGAGGCACTGGAGGCCGTGATGCGCACCGTGCCGAGCGCATTCTGGTCGGGCCACCGGCGATTCGAGAAGTTGAGATCAACGCTCGAGCTGGCGATCGCGTATGAGGGGGCGACGAGGCTCCCGCTCCCCGACGTGAGATATCCGGACGCGTCCCGCTGGGTCCTGTCGGCCCACATCAGGAGGCCGCCACCGGCCAGCAGACCGATCGTCAGGAGTGCCAGGACGCTGCCGATGACGACCAGCACCACGCCGCCGGCCCGCGGTGGGCGGGATTGCGGGCTCATGACTGCGAGTACGCCCGGCGCCTCCCGGTCGTCGTGCCGCGGTCGGACGGGGTAGGGGTGGGTGTGTTCATGACCTCACCCTAGAGCCGCCATCTCGGCGGGACAACTCGGAGGAACCCTGATTCGACCCTGACACGTCCACGATCGCGTCAGGGTGTTCCCCAATAGCCCTGCCGGCGTGCGAGGCCCAATATGGCGACATGGCAGAGCAGACCCGGACCAAGCGACGCAAGGGTTCGTGGCGTCGCGTCCCCGAGCAGCGCCGGCTCGGTGGCGTCGCCGCCGGGGTGTCGGCGAGGACCGGCATCGACGTCACCGTCGTAAGAACCGTCTTCGTGTTCCTTGCGCTCGCCGGTGGATTCGGCATCGCCTGCTACCTGGTCGCCTGGCTCCTGGTACCGGCCACCGGGGAACGGTCGAACATCGGCAGCGCGGCGCTCGCAGACAAGACGGGGATCACGCTCGCCGCCGGACTGGCGTCGCTGCTCGTCGCCGTGTTCGTGATGATGTCGCTGGTCGGCGCCTACTGGATCGGCTCGGTCGCCTGGTCGGTCGTGATCAGCGTCATTGCAATTGTCCTGATCTCGAGAAACGCTCCGATTGCCGAGCAGGTGACACTGCGGCGTCTCGCCGATCCCTTCATCGGCTTCACCGGCGACACCCGGCGATCGCGGGTGGCGTTGCGCGCCCTGGTCGCGGGCGTGCTCCTGGTCGGTGGCGTGACCACGCTGCTCCTCGGACACACGAGCGCGGCGCTGCTCCGTCCACTCGCGGGCGTCGCACTGGTGATCGCCGCGATGGTGGTCGTGCTGGGACCGTGGTGGATGCGGGTCGGCCGTGACCTCGTCGACGAGCGCCAGGCCCGAATCCGTGCCGAGGAACGAGCCGACATGGCGTCGCGAGTCCACGACTCGGTGCTGCAAACGCTCGCATTGATCCAGCATCGCGCCGCCGAGCCGCAGCAGGTGATCCAGCTTGCCAGAGCCCAGGAGCGCGAGCTGCGTTCCTGGTTGTTCGATGGCCGCGCACCCGGTTCGGTGGCGGTGGACACGACTTTCGCCGCGGGCGTGCGGCTCATCCAGAACGAGGTCGAAGCCCAGCACGGCGTCACCGTCGAGGTGGTCACCGTCGGCGACTGCACGCTCGACGAGAATCTACAGGCGATGCTGGCGGCCGCGCGCGAAGCCACGGTGAACGCGGCGAAGTGGGCCGGGGTCAATGTGATCTCCCTCTACGCCGAGGTGGAGCCGGCCGAGGTGTCGCTCTTCGTGCGTGACCGCGGGCGGGGCTTCGAACCCGCGACGGTGCCGGCCGATCGCAAGGGACTCTCCGAGTCGGTGCGCGCCAGGATGGCCCGCCACGGCGGCACCGCAAATATCGAGAGCGTTCCAGGGCAGGGCACCGAGGTCAGGCTGTCNNCCGCCACCACCGCCGGCATGAGCGCTCCGGGTGGCGACCGGCCGCGCGTGTTCATCGTCGACGATCACGGTCTGTTTCGTTCGGGCGTGCGATCCGAGCTCGGTACCCGGGTGGAGGTGATCGGCGAGGCGGACGACGTCGAACCGGCGATCGCCGGGATCGCCAAGTGCAACCCCGACGTGGTGCTCCTCGACGTCCATCTTCCGGGCGGTGGCGGACATGCGGTTGTGACGGCGCTGAAGGCAACCCACCCCCACGTGCGATTTCTCGCTCTTTCCGCATCCGACGCGCCGGAGGACGTCATCGCCGTGATCCGCGCAGGCGCCCGCGGCTACGTGACCAAGACGATCTCCGGTGCAGAGCTTGTGGACGCGGTGTACCGCGTGGCGGCCGGCGAAGCGGTCTTCTCTCCGCGGCTCGCCGGATTCGTGCTCGATGCCTTCGCGGCCTTGCCCGCTGGCGACCAGGAGCGGCCGTCGTTCGACCCGGAGCTCGACCAGTTGACCCCACGCGAGCGCGAGGTGCTCCGACTCATTGCCCGTGGCTTCACCTACAAGGAGATCGCCCGAGAGCTGTTCATCTCCGCGAAGACCGTCGAGAGCCACGTGTCGTCGGTCCTGCGCAAGCTGCAGCTGTCGACGCGACATCAGCTGACGCGGTGGGCGGCGGAACGGCGATTGTCGTGAGTACCTGACTAGAGCAGCAGGTGGAGCGCAAACGCAACACCGAGGGCGACGACCACCGTGCGCAGCACCACCGGGTGGAGGCGGCGCGCCACGGTCACGCCGAGGAATCCACCAGCCGCGCTCATCGGCACCATGACCAGGACAGCGATCCACGACACCGGGCCGAAGAAGGCGAAGTAGATGGCCGCGACCACGTTGATGATCAGTGACATCATGCCCTTGAGGGCGTTGATCCGCTGCAGGTCATCGCGGATGAAAAGCCCAAGCACCGCAAGCATCATCACGCCCAGACCCGCGCCGAAGAAGGCGCCATAGACGCCGCCGAGGAACTGCGCCACCGCGAGGATGGGCGAACGGTGCTGTTCGCGTTCCGGGCGGCGTGCGCGAACGCGCGACGTCACCACCGGCTGGAGCAGGAGCAACGCGCAGGCGGCGAGGATCAGCCAAGGAACGATCGCCGCGAAGACGTGATTCGAGGTTCGCGTCAGCAGGATGGCCCCGACGATCGCGCCGGCGATGCTGATTGGACCGAGAAAGCGCACACGGTCGCGCTGCACACCGAGTTCCTCGCGATACGCGATGCTGCCGCCCGCGTAGCCGGGGAGCAGGCCGAGGGTGCTGGTGACGTTGGCGGTCAGCGCCGGGAATCCGATCAGCAGCAGGGCCGGAAATGAGAGAAGTGTTCCTCCCCCTGCAACTGCGTTCACCGCGCCGGCGATCAGGGCAGCGGCAGCGATCAGGAGCAGCTGCGCCGCATCGAGGTGGATCACTGCTCGCCGGACGCGATCCGCACGCCGCCGGCCGCATGGCGCAGCCCGAGAATGTCGGCGCTCAACTCTCCGGCCGCAAGCCGTGGGCGGATCGAGTCCTCATGCGCAACGCGCTCCACAACAGCTCGAGCGACGTCGACGGCTGATGCGGCGGCGATGCAGGCGACACCGTCGTCATCGGCGACGATGATGTCGCCTGGCGCGACCTCCTGGCCCGCGCACAGGACGGCGCGATTCACAGTGCCGGGGCCGTGTTTGGTCGTCCCCTGCGCGGTGATCCATCTCGACCAGACGGGAAACCCCATGGCACGCAACGCTGCCACGTCCCGCACTCCCGCATCGATGACCGCAGCGATGACGCCGTGCGCGCGCAGCGAGGTTGCGAGCAATTCTCCGATGACGCCGGATGCATCGCCCGGCGGGGCGGTCGCGACCACCAGCACATCACCTGGGTGGCACTGCTCGACGGCCATGTGGATCATCAGGTTGTCAGACCCTGGGCAGAGCACGGTCACCGCCGGGCCGGCAAGACGGATGCCCTGCTGGATCGGACGGATGGCGGCGTCGAGCAGCCCGGCTCTCCCGTATGCCTCGTGCGCCGCGGCGACGCCGTGGGCGGCGAGAGCGGCCACGGCTTGGGACGGCTCCTCCCCCACCGACCGCTCGCCGTCCGACATCAGGCCGGCGATGCGACCACGGTGTTGCGGAGCGTGCCGATACCGTCGATTTCCGACTCCATGACATCGCCCGGCTGCAGGTACTCGGGTGGGGTGCGCGCAAAGCCGACGCCTTCCGGCGTGCCGGTCGCAATCAGCATGCCTGGGAGCAGGGTCATGCCGATCGAGAGCCATTCGATGATCGCGTCCACGGGATAGATCATGTCGCGGCTGTTGGCATCCTGCTTGACCGCGCCGTTGATCCGCAGCTGGAGATGCAGCGCCTGCACATCGGCGACCTCATCGCGGGTCAGCACCCAGGGCCCGATCGGACACGATCCGTCGAGGCTCTTGCCCTTGAACCACTGACCGCCCCAGCCGTTCTGGATGTCTCGTGCGGTCACGTCGTTGAGGACCGTGTATCCGAAGATGTGCTCGAGCGCGTCCTGCCGCTTGATGTTGGCGCCGCGACGTCCGATGACCACGCCGAGCTCGACCTCCCAGTCGATCTTGGTGCTCACCGAAGGGTCGATGCTGATGTCGGCAAATGGCGCGGTGATGGTGGTGATCGCCTTGGTGAAGATGGTCGGCGGTCCCACCTCGGTGTTGAGCGCGCGGGCGCCCTCCTCGGCATGCTTCTGGTAGTTCCGTCCGATCGCGAGCACGTTGCCACGCGGCGGATCGAATGGCGGCAGCAGGGTCAGGTCGGCCAGCTTGCGCACGGCACTCGCTGGAGCCGACGACGTCAGAACACGCAAACGNNTCCAGAGCCGTTGGCCGCGGCAGCAACGTCGACGATCTCGTCCGCCGTGCCGTCGCGTCCCACACCCAGGCGTGCCGCCTCTCCATCACGAAACATGAGCAGTTTCATACCTTGTTCGCCTCCGAGCCGGACGCTGAGCTGAGACTCGTCGCCGCTCCCAAAAACAGTTCCTCGAAATCCTGGCGATCGAGGAGTTCGCCGGGCTGACCTTCCATTCGTATGGATCCAGAAACCAGAACCGATGTGTACGCCGCGATCTCGAGCGCAGCGCGGGCACGCTGCTCGACGAGCAGCACCGCTTTGCCGAGCGCGCCCAGGCCGCTGACCTGCTCGCGGAGCAGCCTGTCGGCGAGCTGCGGCGCGAGGTTGGCCGTCGGCTCGTCGAGAATCAGCACCTTCGGATCGAGCATCAGCACTCGTGCGATCGCGAGCATCTTGCGTTCGCCGCCGCTGAGCTTGTCGGCTCGGCGTTTGAGCATCGGCTTGAGCATGGGGAAAACCTCGACGACCTCCGGGACCCGCGCGCGAATCGTTGCCGCCGGCAGCAGATA
>PNBE01000052.1:40266-51699 GCA_003135895.1 Candidatus Dormiibacterota bacterium | reverse complement strand
CCGACGCTCAACGAGACGTCCTGGATGACCGGAACGCCCCCGTACCCGGCGGTGATCCCCTCCGCACGCAGGAGCGGATCCGGCCGCTGCTCCGACGCAGCCGCGGCGTTATCCGACAAGGTACGCGTCAACAATTTCGCGCTGCTGGCGCAGGGCTGTCATGGTGCCCTGGCCGATGACGCTTCCCTGCGCCATGACCACGACCGGGTTGCACATGCGCTCGATCATGTGCAGCTCGTGCTCGACGAGCAGGATGGTCAGACCCTCGTCGCGGAGCGCCTCGCAATAGTCAGCGATCTCCCCGACGATCGACGGATGCACGCCGGACATCGGCTCGTCGAGGAGCAGGAGGCGCGGTTCCAGCATCAGCGCACGCATGATCTCGACAAGGCGCTTCTGTCCGCCGCTGAGTGAGCTCGCATAGTCCGATTCCTTGGCACTCATTCGGAAGCGGTCGAGCAGGATGCGTGCCTGCTCCACAAGACGGTCTTCGTCCGCCTTCCAGTAGCGCTTGCCGAGGAGCGCGCCTCCGAGCGAATCACCGCGATTGTTCGGTGCCGCCGAAAGCAGATTCTCCAGCACGGTGAGCTGACCAAATTCGGACGGGAGTTGAAAGGTGCGCACCAGTCCACGTCGCGCTCGTTTGAAGGCGGGCAGCGCGGTCACATCGTCGCCGTCGAAGGTGATCGTCCCGGAGCTTGCGGGCAATGTGCCCGCAAGCACGGCGAGAAATGTCGACTTCCCGGCGCCGTTCGGACCGATGAGGCCCGTGATCCGGCCGGGGAGCACGTCCATCGACACGTCCTCGACGGCGCGCACACCCTCGAAGTGCCTGCTGACGTGGCTGGCGACCAGCAGTGGACGCTCGGCAGCAGCAGGCTGTCCGGCAACGGGGGTCACGGCGACCGGGTCAGTCCCGACCGGCATTCGGCTCTCCTGCCACAACGGGTTGTGGCCGTGCCGCGAAGACGCGACGCCGCTCGGGCAGGACGCCGCGGGGCCGGAACCAGAGGAAGCCGAGGATCAATCCACCGATGCACACCCACTCGAGCGCTGGAATCAGCCCGGGCGGCCCGAACGGTGGCAGATAGCGGGTCGCCTCCTCGAATCCGACCGGGACGAGCAGCGCCCCGAGCACGGCGCCGAAGTTGTTGCCACGGCCCCCGACGATCACGGCGGCGAACAGGATGAGTGTCTCCGGGTAGAGCCACGTCGACGGCGCCCAGGTGGTGATGAAGCCGACGAGGATGGCACCGCTCAGGCCGGCGATCGCTCCGCCGACGACGAACACGGTCATCTTCAGCGCCACCGCGTTCTTGCCGAGCGCCTTGGCTGCAACCTCGTTCTCGCGCAATGCTCGCAGCGATCGCCCGTACGGCGAGTTGATGATCCGCTGGGCGATGAAGAAGACGACCACCGCGAGGACGAGCGCGCCGGCCGTGTACGCCCAGAGGTACCCGTCCGAGTATGGGTTGAACTTGTCCGAAAGTGGCTGGGGGACGAGCGAGAGACCGGCAGCACCGCCGAGGAACGCCGGCGTGTTCGTGACCACGAGGCTGGCGATCACCGAGAGCACCAGCATCGCGATCGCCTGGTAGTCGCTGCGCAGCCGCCGGAGCACCACGAGTCCGATCGGCGGAGCGAGCAGCGCGCCGACCAGCGTCGCGGCGATCCAGGGAAGCGGAAAGCTCAGGTTCAGCCCGAGGATGTAGGTCTGGAAGCCGCCGTTCGCGGTGTCCCGCGGCAACGACAGCACCGCCGCTGTGTAGGCACCGGCGGCCTGGAAGATGATGAAGCTGAAGTTGACGATGCCGGACACGCCGAACTGCAGGCTGATCGCCAGACAGGCAAGGATGTCGACGGCCGCGTAGACCAGGACCGTCGTGAGGTAGTAGGTCACCCGGCAGCCGCGAGTGCGCCTCGCTTGGCGAGCAGTCCCTGGGGCCGGAGCACCATGACCAGCACGAGCACGGCGAAGGCGACGACCTGCTTGTACTCGGGGGAGATGATGGCGGCGCTGATCTCGGTCATCTCGCCGATGAGGACCGCGCCGATCATTGCCCCGTAGGGACTCCCGGCACCGCCGAGGATCGATGCGGCGATGATCGGAATCAGGAACTCAGAGCCGCTGGCGACCGAGAACGAGTCGGAGTTCATGCCCGCGACCGTGCCGGCCAGGCCGCAGAGGGCGCCGGTGATCAGCCATGCCAGATCCACCACGCGAGCGGTGGGGATGCCGCAGTTGCGGGCGAGCGTCGGATTGGCCGCGGTCGCGCGCATCGCCTTGCCCAGCCTGGTGAATCGGAGCAACGCGTAGATGACCAGCATCACAACGACTGCCAGGACGATGATCAGGATCTGCTCTCCGGTCAGGGCGATCGACCCGAGGTGATACGTCGTCCCGGGGTTCTGGTGATAGGAGACGCTGTAGTACCCGACGATCGGAAGCATCACGTTGGCGATGACGAGCGATACAGCCAGCGAGATGATCACCATGCCGATCAGGTTGGTTCCCTTGCGCTGGAAGGGCGCATAGACCAAGCGGTTGAGCAGGAACGAGAAGACCGCGCCGAAGATGGCGCCGACCGGCAGTGACAGCCAGATGCTCACTCCCGCGTTGTTCACCGCGTACGCTGCGTACGCTGACGCGATCATCACCTGCCCGTAGGCGAGGTTGATCATGTTCGTGATGCCGAATTGCATCGTGAAACCGACCGCCGAGATGGCGATGATCGACATGGAAACAAGGCCGAAGCCGAACGCGGCGACGATGAGACTCATCGCCGCCGCCCCCGACCGATCTGTGCCTCAGCCACCGCCCGCCGCGATGATGGCTGCGGTCTGCGCCTGAGTGAGTGCGCCGAACTTGATCTCGTTGCCTGTGGCGTCATACCTGACGAGGATGTAGCCCTGCTGCGAGTTGTTGTACTGGTTGTAGTTGGTCAGCCCACCGGCTCCAACCCAGCGGACCTTCTGGCCGTTCTTGATGGCCGCGACGCCCGCAGCATAGGTGTTCACGGTGGTCGCTCCGGCGACTCCATTCCCCACATCCTTGATGACCGTGTTGTAGACGGTCGGGTCGGTGCTCTTGGTCTCATCCATGGCCAGCGCCGCCTGGATGATGCCGTCGTACAGATGGAGTGTCGCGCCACGCTGCGAGTACTTCGGTGCGGTGGGGAACTGCGACGCGACCGCGTCGAGGTTCGTCTTGAACTCGGTATAGCCCGGTCCGCTGAAGCTGACCCCGAGGTCGACGGCGGTGAACTTGTCGACTACCGTCTGCACACCGATTGCGCCCGTCACCGCCGAGAACCACACTGGGTCGATCGTCGCCGACGTCCCCATGAAGGGCAGCATCACGCCGTTGTTCAACTGCTTGACCTCGGCCATGTAGGTGGCGTCGGTCGGTCCGAGTGCCTCGGTGAAGATCACGTCGGGATGGGTGGCCAGCATCGCGGTCACCTCCGTCCGGTACGACGGCTGACCAAGCGCGATCGCCTGGTTGATGGTCACGGTCGCGCCCAATCCCTGGAGGGCGGCCATCGCCGGGCCGACGAACGCCTGGGAACCGATGTCGTTGCCGAAGACGAGCGCGACCTTCTTGTAGTTGAAGTGGTCGAGCGCGCTGCCTACCATCGCGAATGCATCGAACTCATCGGGAGGGACCAGTCGATGGAAGTACGTGAAGGTCGTCTTGTTGAACTCCGACTGGCCTGTCATGCAGAACATCGGAATGTGCGCCTGGTTGAGGATGGGCGCGACACTCGCCGCTTCGTCGGAGGTGCAGCCGACCACGGCCATCAGGTTCGAGTGGCTTGCCACCATCTGCTGGGCGGCAGGGACTGCGTCGGCGGGCTCACCGCGGGTGTCAAACTCCTGACAACTCACCTTGTGCCCCATGACACCGCCGGCGTTGTTGATGGCTCGTGCCGCTGGCAGGCACGCAGCGAAATATGCCGGTCCGAGCGCGGCGTCAGGACCGGTGAACGGCGCGATGACTCCGATGAGCAGGGACGACGTGCTGGTGGACCCGCCGGGGGTCGAGCTCCCGCACGCGGCGAGCGCGAGGGTGAGCATCGCGAAGAGCACCCCAACCCCTCTGCCGACCCGGTGATGGCTTGCGAGCATCAGATGCCTCCTAGCGCCCGAGGCGCGGCTGGCGAAGATTGTCGACAATACTAGCGACAGTGTTGTGAACAATCTAGCCCCCTCCTCCGACTCGAAAGGACCACGCGTGCGCTCGATCGGCGACCCCTGTGACCGGCTTCGTGAAGCCATCGTCAGCGGCGAGTTCCAACCCAACGAACGCCTTGTCGAAGCTGATCTCTCGGTTCGCTTCGGTGCCGGTCGCACCGCCATCCGCGCCGCCCTGACGGTGCTGGACCAGGAGGGCCTGATCGTCCGGGAACCGAACCGGGGTGCCCGCGTCCGGCTCATCTCGGCACGGGAAGCTCTCGAGATCGAGCACGTGCGCAATGCGCTGGAACGGCTGCTCGCTCGCTGCGCCGCCCTCGAGGCCGGGAGTGACGATGTTGCCGAGCTTCGAGCCATCGTCGCCGCTATGACCGAGCGTCTCCGCGAGTCCGACACCCTCGGCTACATGCAGCTCAACGCACAGCTGCACCGCCGGATCTGGAAGATCTCGGACAACCAGGTCGCCATCAAGATGCTGAACACGCTCAAGTCGCAGAGCATCCGTTTCCAGTACGGCACCATCCTCCGGCCGGGCCGTCCGAAGCAATCCCTCCGGGAGCATGAGGAGATCGTTGCGGCGATAGCGGCGCACGATCCCGACGCGTGCGACGCCGCCATGGCCCAGCATCTCGGCCACGTCCTCGAGACATTGCAGTGGGCGATCGATGCGCAGGCACGCCAGCGGCCGTGGTCGGCGTTGCGGGAGCCAGCGCTCGGCGCTCGCTCCTAGGGCGCGGCCGCAGAAGGTTGTGGCCGCCGTCCGCGACAGGGTGTCACTGCCTACGGTTGCTCGCGAGTGGCTCCGCCTCGGTTGCATCGGCTTTGGCGGTCCGCCGACGCATATTTCGCTGCTGCGCCGGCTCTGCGTCGAGCAACGACACTGGCTCGACGCGCCGGAGTTCGAGGACGGCGTCGCGACCACGAACCTCCTGCCAGGTCCGGCGTCAACCCAGCTGGCGATCTTCTGCGCGTGGCGGGTGCGCGGCCCGGCGGGCGCGATCCTCGGCGGGATCTGTTTCATCGCCCCAGGGCTGGCGCTCATCCTCGCTCTCTCCGCACTCTTCCTGGCGACACATCCGCCGCTCTGGGTCCTGGGTGCCGCTGCGGGCGCGGGCGCCGCGGTGCCGGCGGTCGCGTTGCAGGCAGCCTGGAGCCTGACACCCGCGAGCTGGACGCGCGCCGGCAGCCGCCGGACGCAGCGCGAACGGTGGATCCTCTACGCGCTTGCCGGCGGAGCGGCCGCTGCAACGATCGGACCCTTGCTCGTCCTCGTACTGCTGGCGTGCGGGCTCATCGAGGTCACCGTCCGCAGGGGCGCGACCCCGTCAGCGCCGCGGACCGCGATGGCGTGGCTGCCCGCCGCTGCGGTGCATACCGTCGCGCTCGGCGGCCTCGGCGCTCTCGCATGGGTGGCGTTCAAGGTCGGTGCGCTCTCATACGGCGGCGGTTTCGTGATCGTTCCGCTCATGCAGCACGACGCGGTCAGCACATATCACTGGATGAGCGGCGGCCAGTTTCTCAACGCGGTCGCGCTCGGCCAGGTCACGCCGGGGCCTGTCGTGTTGACGGTCGCGGTGGTGGGCTACGCGGCCGCGGGCATCGGTGGCGGGTTGCTCGCGGTCGCCGTCGCCTTCGCCCCCTCCTTCATCTTCGTGCTCGCGGGCGCCCCACGATTCGATCAGATCAGGACCAACGGTTTCATTCAGTCGTTTCTCACCGGCGCGGGCCCAGCTGTCATCGGCGCCATCGCCGGCTCGACGATCCCGCTCGGGCTCGCCTTGCAGGTGCCGTGGCAGATTGCGTTGCTCGCGGGTGCGCTCGTGTGGCTCTTCCTGGCCCGTCGAGGGGTTGTGAGCACGCTCGTGCTGGCCGGCCTGATCGGGGTGGTCGTCGTCCTCGCCGGCGTGCCGGTTTGAGCGGAATCCACACTTGACGGGGCAGCGCGACCTGGTAGGAAAATACCGCGCGTGAAACGATCGAACGATCATCGTCCGATTCGGTGTGCTCGTTGCGGCGGGGCCAGGCTCATCCCCCTCACCGTCCGCTACCCGCAGCCCGAGCACCGGCAATTGCAACGTCTGCAGCGCCCGGTCCGCGCCGAATTGAAGTGCGTCGCGTGCGGCCATCGCCACGTAGCCCATCCAGGCATTCTGCTCGCCATCTGACGTGAGGCCCGCGGTCAGCGGGAGACGAGCTGCACCAAGCCGACAACGTTGCCGGCGGGGTCGCGGATGGTGGCCAGGAGCCGGTCGGGGCCGTCCGGCGTCGGATGCTCCAGCACCTCGCCACCATGAGCGCGCACCAGTTTCATGGCGTCGTGAATGCTGTCGACATTCAACCATGGCAGCAGGCCCGCATCACGCGTCGGTGGCCGATCGGTCACCCACTGGCCGATGAGGCCGGGCGCAAGGAAACCGGGATGAGGGTGCTCGACATGCCAGCCGAAGACACGCGCGTAAAACTCGGCTGACCTCTGCACGTTGAGCGCGGGAATCTGCAGGTACGACAGCTGACCCTGCACCGGTCTGAGTGAAAGGTCGGCCTCCTCATGGTCTTCAACTGCCATCACCGGCATCATGGCATCGCGCCGAGATGCGGCCTGGGTTGTCGGCCAACCGCGCTCTCTTCTCGACAGCTCCGTGACGATGTACGTCGGCCGCTTGCGACGAGTCCAGCCCCGGCCGGTCAGAATGGGCGGGTGGCATCGGAGAAGTTCACCGTGCAGCGCGGCACCGCCAGCCTCGCCGCCGAGCGCTGGGCAGGTGATGGGCAACCCGTGGTCCTGCTCCACTCGGGTGTCACCGACCGCCGGTCGTGGTACCAGGTCGCCGAGGCGCTCCAACCGCAGACCGGCGTGGTCGCCTACGACATGCGCGGCTACGGAGAGACGTCGGGGGCCACCTACGGTTTCTCACACCTCGACGACCTCAATGCGGTCCTCGATCATGTGGCGACGGGGCCGGTGTGGCTGGTGGGGAGTTCGATGGGCGGCGAGATCGCCATCGACGCCGCTCTCGCGTCGCCGGAACGCGTCGCCGGCCTGGTGCTCCTCGCCCCTGCGGTGAGCGGCGCTCCCGAACCGAGCACCTTCGACGCCCCCACCGATCGACTCGTCCGCATGTGGGAAGCGGCGCAGACGTCCGGCGAGATCGATGAGATCAACCGGATCGAGATGTGGCTCTGGCTTGACGGGCCGAGCGCTCCCGAAGGGCGCGTCTCCGGTCCGGCTCGAGACCTCGCGCTCGCGATGAACGCAATCGCGCTGAAGAACGAGATCCCCGAGGAGTCCGGCAAGAGCGGCCTCGCGGCGTGGTCCAGGCTCGAGGAGATCAGTGTGCCGGTGACCGTCGCATGCGGCGACCTCGACCTGCCGTTCATCGTCGCGCGGTCGAAGGAGCTCGCGGATTGGCTTCCCCAGTCGCAGTTTCACGTCCTCGAGGGAATGGCACATCTCCCTTACCTCGAACAACCGTCGGTGGTCGCGGAGTTGATCACTTCGGCAATCCGCTGACCAGGGATCACATCCCGGGAGTGATCGTCACGTAGGTCGCGATGGCCGCGCCCGTCTGCGTCGTCGCGATGATGTCGTAGCGCGTCGCGCCCGCTGGAACCGTCGCATCCGCGACGAAGTGGCCGATCGGATCGAGCCGCCGGCTCACCAGGATGGTCGGCGTGCCTCCGGGTGCGGTCATGCCGATGGTGGCTGTCGCGATGTCAATCTCGCTGGTCTCGTTCGCATTTGTGAAGAACGTGACGTGGAACTCGTCGGCACCTGACTTGTCGGGATCGATGTAGACCTGCGCGAGCCAGCCGTCCTGTAGCCGGATCGAGTAGAGCGTGGGGAGTCCTTTGAAACGTGTCGCTGTGACGATCGGCGCCGGAGAGAGGGTTGTCATCTGGAGGTGGACTTCCGTGGAGCTGTCGGCGTTCTCGATGATTACTGCGACCTCCCAGATGCCGGCGATCGCAAGGTTGGCGCCGCGAGCGGCAAAGGTGCCGTCGCTCTGGTGTTTGAGCGTGAGCGTCGATTGGCCGAGTTGGGGCCGCAGCGGCTGTGCGAACTCGAGCTGCACCGAGTTCGCGTGCACCGCGGCTCCCGTGTCGTAGTTGCTGACCCGAAGCGTGAACTCGTTGAATCCCGCGGCGCCCGGCGAGACGGCGAGACGCACCTTGACGGTGGTCGCGAAGTCGCTGCCGCTCACCACGAGTTGGGTCGACTGCGCAGTGGTCGCCGCTGTCGCCGACGCCACCGGTGGCGCGACATTCACGAGCGTCGCTGCGACGAGCACCACGGCGGTGCCGATCACGATCTCTGTCGACGCGACCCGGCGCAGCCCGCGCAGCATGCTCGATGCGCGGGGAACGTTGCCGAAACGATTGACGGCCCCCAGGACGGCTAGCACCAGGAAGAGCGCGACCTTCACCAGCACGAGCACGCCGAACGGGGTGCCGAAGAGTTGCCCGATCGAGCCGATCTCGATGACGGCGCGGAAAGTCCCGGTCAGCGCCACCACGACGATCGCGACGCCGGCAGCCGTCGAGAAGCGGCGTACCGCCTGTCCCTTGACCTCAGACGGTTGCCCGCGAACTGCGAGGATTAGCACCAGCAGGCCGCCGATCCAGACCCCGCCCGCGACGATGTGCGCCCACTGGACAATGAGGTTGACCGCGGCTGGAGCCTGGGCGCCGGCGTGGCTCGCGGCGACGTCGACCCACATGGAGGCCGCAGCACCGATACCGGCGAGCGCTACACCGATGCGTCGCGATGTCGCGCCGAGAACAAAGACGGTCGCGACCCCGAGGGCGGTCACGACGAGCGCCGCGAGTCGCTCGACGACGACGGCACCCAACGACGTCGAGAACACCGCCGCCCAGGTGACACCGGCCGCTTCGCGTTCGGCATCGACGATACCCGCGACGCCCAGCGCCGCGACAACCCCCAACGCCACCAGAGCACGAGTCGCGAAGCGAGGGACATCGCGAAGCGCGGCAAGGGATGTCGACGCCACGCCGACGATCCCCATCAACCCGATGAAGAACAGCCAGCGAGCCACCACTGCGAGCACCGACGGCGACGGCGAGACAACCGACCTGGTCGCGTGCGCATTTGCGCTGGTCGCGGAAACACCCACACCGAACGCGTACGCACCGGTCGCGAGATGGCCGTCCACCTCCGACACCGTCTTCCAGATCACGGTGTACACGCCCGTGCCGATGTGTTTGAGCGGCACCTCGAGCTCGACCGGGTGGCCATGCACCGCGACGGTCGGACCGGCGTCGACGCTTGCTCCGGAACCATTCACCACGGTGATGCTGGAGAGGCGAGGATCAGGCATCTCCCCGAAAGTGATCTCTACGAACGCCGGGGCGGTCTGGACCTCCGAGCCCTCAGCTGGAACCGCACTCTGGGGCAGGGCGTGCGCGGACGCGGTGAGCGGCAGCACGAACACAGCCGCTCCCGCGAGCAATACCGCAACCGCCCTGGTGCGCCCTACCCGCACGCTTACGTCCTCCGGCGTCGCATTCCGATGACCAGGTTGGCGGCGCTGAGCAGGACAGCGGCCACCAGCGCGATGATCGCGAGCACCGTCGCTCCGGACGCGCTGTTCCTGGCGTCCGCGGCGTTGGCGGCTGCGGCGTGCGCGCTCGTCAATGCGGACGACGCCCGCTGATTCACCGTGTCGACCTTGGTCGCGACCTGGGCGACGCCAGGCACCGCAACCGGGAACTCCACCGCGTTCGCGTCCGCGACCGAGTCGAATGTCGTCGGTCCGGACGTGATCTTCTGATCGACCCGCGTGCCGTTGATGGTGCCGAAGATGCGAAACGTGTACGCCCCGACCACTGTCGGGATCAGCGGGTAGTCGTACTCGTCGAGCCTGCCTCTACTGGTGTCAGCGTCATAGACCGAGGCCGGACAGAGGGGACTGCTCGTGGTGCTGCCGACGGTGACGGTCACCTGAAAATCGGGATGCGAACAGTCCTGGTTGAGCGTGCTCACCGCGGTGCCGTGCGGATCGCCCGCGGGCGCGATGTCGATGAACACCTGGATGGCGTTCTGCTCACCGACGTAGGTGTCGGTGCCGGATGACGGCTCGTTCTGCCACCCGATGGCGATCCGGTATTTCCCGGCGGTGAAGATGAAATGGGCCGAGGCGACTGCGAACGACGTCGTCAGGGCAAGCAGCGTCGCGGCGGCAACCGCAGACGCTCGGAGGCTGGTTTTCCCCACGTGATATCTCCTCGTTGGTGAACGATCGAAGGTGAGCCGAAGCTCACGGACGCCGGTCAGATGTCGAGGAGCAGCGGTGGCGGCCTCCGCCAGAGGTGCCGTCCCAGCCGCTCGAGCGGTGCGACGATGCGCCCAATCGGACCGAAGGTGACAACAGCTGTGGTCCGGCGGCGCCGGACGATCGCACGCAGGAGTGCCTCCAGACGCTCGACAACGGCCTCGCGCCTGCGGAACAAAATCTGGCAAATGCGGACCACGCACGCGAGCAGCAGCGACACGTAGAGGTGGACGAGCGGCGCGGCCCAGTGGGTCCCGGTGATTGCGCCCAGGCCTGGAGGGGGCTGCGCGCGAGCCAAGGCCTCGACGTTCTCCTGGATGAGATACAGCGCGATCTGGGCGGCCGCCAGGGGAAGCCAGATCGCCACCAGTCGCGTGCCAGCAGTCGGAGGCGTCGCCTGTGCACTGGACACCTCCTCCGCACGCCCGCGCCAGATGCGGCGCACGCCCGCAGCCGCTCTGTCGAGCCGTTCGTTCAACACGTGCCATGCCCGCGCCAGACGGAACGCGAAGATCGCGCTGAGCACGAGGAGCGCTCCGGCAACCGGAAGCATGTAGGCGTGCACCGGGTTGGTCATCGACCAGACCACGCCGGCAGACCCCCAGACGCGGAGGTATTCGAGCGTGTGGGCGATGAACAGGCCGGCCAACGCCAGGAGGACACCGCCTGACGCAGCGACCCTCGGCTGACGATGCGGAATCACGCCGGGAGCATACCCTCGCCCACCGCCGGAGGCACGCGAGCGGATCAAGCGAGCCATAATTGGCGCCGCGCTCGGCGGCTGAGCGTCGCCGGCAGCTGCGCATCGAACCATCAACGCAACCGTTGTCGCGATCGAAGTTTGTGCAGGGGTCCTGATGATGAAGCCCGTGGGGAGCCTCGGAGCTGTCACCCGCACCAAGCGCGGGCAGGCGCTCCTCATCGTCCTCGCCCTGGCAGGGGGGCTCGG
>PNBE01000052.1:0-40261 GCA_003135895.1 Candidatus Dormiibacterota bacterium | reverse complement strand
CCTCCTCTCACTGGGCTCGTCGACCAGAATGGCAACGCCGTCTCACTGGCAGACGAGAAGGGCCATGTCGTGCTCCTGGCCTTCATGGACCCGCTGTGCGTCAATCTCTGCCCGGTCCTCGGTCGTGACCTCGTCGCCGTGGAGCAGGCGCTCCCCAAGGGCATCAATCCGGTCCTGCTCATCGTCAGCGTCATGCCCGATCGCAGTCCTGCCGACGTGACGCAGTTCATCAGCACCAACCTCACGGCCAAGTGGGCGCCGGGGTGGCACTGGCTCCTGGGTCCTGACGCGACCCTGAAGATCACCTGGTTGAAGTGGGGCGAGCCCCTCGAGCCGCCAAAGACCAACTACGTTGATGTCATCGACCCGCAGGGCTACGTTCGCGTGATCTACCCGGCCCCGCTCTTCGTGAGTGACGTGGTGCATGCGGTCACGGTGGTTTCGCACGAGTAGGACACTGGTGGGCTAAGCCGCAATCGCGAGGCCCTGTTGAGAAGAAGGCCGCTTTTGCGCTAAAGTCGCGGTCCATGCCGACATACAAGATGGGTCAGGCTGCAGACCTCCTTGGGGTGAGCGTCGATACCGTCCGCCGTTGGGCGGACGCCGGCCGCATCGACACGGTGCGCACCGAGGGCGGTCACCGGCTGGTCGACGGGGTCGCGCTGGCCAGGTTTGCCGTCGAGCTGGCAAGCAGTCACCCCACGATGCCCGTGACCGAGTCGGCACGCAACCACTTCCTCGGACTGGTCACGGATGTGGCCACCGATGGGGTGATGGCGCACGTGAAGCTCCAGGCCGGCCCGTTTCGGATCAGTTCGCTGATCAGCAGCGAGGCGGTCGCCGAACTCGGGTTGGAGCCGGGGATGCTCGCGGTCGCCTCCGTGAAGGCAACCAACGTGGTCATCGAGCTCCCCCCACCCACGGAGACGCAACCGAGGAAATCATGAAGATCGGGATACGTCTCCAGCTTTCAGCAACGGCCGCTCTTGCGGTCGCTGCTTGTGGCTCGAGCCCGGCGACCTCATCCTCAGCGTCGCCGGATCCATTCAGCGGGTCGATCACAGTGTTTGCCGCGTCGTCACTGACCACTGCGTTCAACACCGCCGAGAAAAGTCTGGAGGTGGATCACCCGGGCTTCAAGGCCGCGTATTCATACGGAGGCTCTCAGGCTCTGGTGACGCAGATCATCGGCGGTGCCCCAGCGGACGTCATCGCCACGGCCAACACGAGCACCATGGCCCAGCTCACGGCCAAAGGACTCGTCGAAACCCCTTTGGCGTTCTGCCGAAACAAGCTCGAGATCGTGGTCGCCCCGGGCAATCCGTTGAACATCAGGACGCTCGCAGACCTCAACAGGCCGGGCGTGAAGCTGGTGATCGGGGATCCGAGCGTGCCGGTCGGCTCGTACGTGACCGACATTGAAGCCTCCGACTCGTTGCACTTCATGCCCGTGTCGCTCCAGCTCAGCGACGCGGCGGTACTCGAGCAGGTCGAGTCCGGCGATGCCAACGCCGCGCTCGTGTTCGTCACCGACGTGATCGCCGCGGGCAACAAGGTGACCGGCGTGCCGATCCCCGACACGCAGAACAAGATTGGGACGTATGAGATCGCCGCGGTGAAGGCGAGCAGCAACCTGGCCCCCGCAGAGGCATTCGTCACCTCGGCTGTTGCCGGCAACGTCCAGACCGAGTTGATTTCGTCCGGATTCCTGCCGCCACCGTCGTCGTGAAAAGGGGCGTCACCCGACGCCCGCTGATCGGTCTCGTCGTCCTGGCGGCGATTGCCGTCCTCTTCATCGCGCTGCCGCTGATCGGACTGCTTGCCAACGTCGACTGGAGCCATCTCCCCGCACAGCTGGTGTCGGCGGACGTGCTCACCGCACTCCGACTCTCCCTGGAGTGCTCGGTCATCGCGGTCGCGATATCGCTCGTCATCGGTGTTCCGCTGGCGTATCTGCTGGCGCGCACATCGATTCCGGGACGCAGGCTGATGCGTGGGCTGGTCACCTTGCCGCTGGTGCTGCCCCCAGTCGTCGGAGGAATCGCACTGCAGACGGCTTTTGGCCGGACCACCCCGATCGGGACACTGCTCGATCACTTCGACATCGTGCTGCCCTTCAGCACCGCGGGCGCGGCGATCGCCGAGGCGTTCGTCGCCTTTCCGTTCCTGGTGATCACCGTCGAGGCAGGGCTCCGGCAGCGCGACGACCACTTCGAAGAGGTCGCCGCGACGCTCGGTGCGCGGCCGTGGCGGCGGTTCTGGCGGGTGACGCTGCCGCTCGCAGCCCCGTCGATCGCAGCGGGGGCCGCGCTGTGCTGGGCTCGTGCACTGGGTGAATTCGGGGCGACGATCACGTTTGCGGGGAGCTTTCCCGGCACGACCGAGACACTGCCGATCGCCGCGTACAGCTCGTTCGAGGGATCTGGTCAGGTCGGCATGGCGATCACGCTGTCGCTGCTGCTCCTCGCGATCTCGGTGCTGGTACTGGTCGTGCTGCGCGATCGCTGGCTCGGGGCATTGCGATGAGCCTGCATGCGCGAGTCCGCACGCAACTCGGAAGTCTTGGTCTCGAGTGCGATATTTCGGTCGAGGCCAACGTCACCGTTGCCGTGCTCGGCCCCAACGGCGCCGGCAAGACGACGCTGCTCCGCGTGATCGCCGGGCTCGTGCCTCTCGATGAGGGCCACATCGAAGTCAACGGAGCCGTGTTCGAGGACACGGCCACGCGCACCTGGCTGACGCCCGAGGCCCGGCGCGTCGGTTTTGTGTTCCAGGACCATGGACTCTTTCCTAATCTGAGCGTCCTCGACAACGTCGCGTTCGGCCTGCGCGCCCGCGGTGTGGATCGAAAGACCGCAAACACGAAAGCCCACGAGTGGCTCGAGCGTGTGGACCTCGGCCGATACGCCACGTCGCGTCCCGCGGCGCTGAGCGGCGGTCAATCGCAACGGGCCGCCCTCGCGCGCGTCCTGGTGACCGACCCACATGTGCTGCTGCTGGACGAACCGCTCGCGGCGGTGGACGCGTCAGCACGCCTCGAGTTGCGTCGCGCACTTCGCGAGCACCTCTCCACCTTCACGGCCGTGCGTCTGATCGTCACCCACGACCCGCTCGAAGCCGCGTCGCTCGCCGAGCGCGTCGTGGTGCTCGAGGACGGTCGTGTCACCCAGGAAGGACCGTTCGGCGACGTGTCGGCACGGCCTCGATCGCCATGGATCGCGCGGGTGGTGGGGTTGAATCTGCTCCACGGTGCGGTGTCGAGCGGCGCGTTGCTGCTTGACGATGGGTCCTCGCTCACCGTTGCGACCGGCGTGCAGGGTCCGGCGCTGGCGACCATCCAGCCCCGGGCGGTGGCCCTGTACCGGCAGCCTCCCGACGGCAGCCCACGCAATGTCCTGCGCTGCAAGGTCGCCGGTGTCGATCCGGAGGGGGACCGCTGGCGCATCCGGCTCGATGGTCCGTTTCCCCTCGTTGCAGAGGTCACCCCGGCAGCGGCGGCCGAGCTTCGCCTCGCCGAAGGGGGCGAGGTCTTCGCGGTGGTCAAGGCGACCGAGATCGACGTCTATTCGGTGTGACCCCGCCAGCGGCTTGACCGCCGTGCCGCGGACTCGTCAGGCTGATCGTATGAATGCACCGGCCGATGCCGCGCAGCCCGCGTCGGTTGATGCGATCGTCGAGTTGCTGGGCGCACACGACTACCTCTGTGACCGTCGCCTGGCAACGGCAATTCTCGTGGCCATGCGCATCAACAAGCCGCTCTTCCTCGAGGGTGAAGCCGGCGTGGGCAAGACCGAGGCGGCACGAGCGCTGGCCGCGGGTCTCGGCGCTCGTCTGATCCGGCTGCAGTGTTACGAGGGCATCGACCTCGCCCACGCCGCGTACGAGTGGAACTACGCACGCCAGCTGTTGCACATCCGGCTGGTCGGCGAGCGCGAGGATCGCGTCCGCACCGAGCAGGACGTGTTCGGGCCGGAGTTTCTGTTGCGGCGGCCGCTGCTGGACGCGATCGACAATCACGACCAGGTCCCGCCGGTGCTGCTGATCGATGAGATCGACAGATCCGACGAGGAGTTCGAGGCATTCCTGCTCGAGATCCTCGCCGACTACGCGATCAGCATCCCCGAGTTGGGGACGATCCGTGCCGAGCACCCACCGCTGGTGATCCTCACCGGCAATCGCACGCGCGAGGTCCATGACGCGCTCAAGCGGCGATGCCTCTATCACTGGATCGACTACCCGGACCTCGAGCGCGAGGTCGCGATCGTGCGCGTGCGCGCTCCCGAGGTCTCCGAGCGCCTCGGCCGTCAGGTCGCGGAGGTGACCCAGCGGCTGCGTGGCCTCGATCTCTACAAAGTGCCAGGAGTGGCAGAAACAGTCGACTGGGCGCGAGCGCTCGCCGCACTCGGCCACACGGAGGCGACGCCCGCGGCACTTCGCGAGACCATGGGTGCGGCGATCAAGCACCAGGAGGACCTCGAGCGCGCCGAGGAGGCGATCGCCGAGCACGCGCGACCGTGATCGGCCACGCCCCAGACCCCGTTGAGAGCGTCACCCTCTTTGCGCGCCTTCTCCGCGACGCCGGACTCACGACCGGGCCCGAGCGCGTGCGCGACGCGTGCGAGGCGCTGCTGGCGATTGACCTGGAACGCCCGGACGAGGTGCGCTACGCGCTGCGTGCGGTCTTCGTCACCCGGCGCGAGGAGGGCCCGGTGTTCGACGCGGCGTTCGACCTCTTCTTCTCCAGGCCCGGCGGCGAGGGCAAGGCGGGTTCCATCCCCGGGCGATCCCGTCCGCTGGCGCTCGATCCCAAGCAGGCGCTGGCGTGGATGAACGCGCTGGGGCTGTCATCGCCCGGCGTCGCCCGTGAGGTCGAGGGACCTCCAGCTTCGAGCACCGGGTACAGCGCCGAGGAATTGCTCCGCCAGCGCGACTTTCGCGAGATGAGCTGGGAGGAGCTGGCATCGGTGCGCCGGCTGCTCCGCCAGTCTCCGTGGCGGGTCGCCGAGCGTAAGACACGACGACTGCGCGCCGACCGTCGTGGCACCGTGAATCTGCGCCGCACCATGCGAGCCGCGGCGCGCCAGGGAGGCGACGCCCAGCGGCTGGCTCGCGCCAGCGCGCGCACCAAGCGCCGCCCGATCGTCATCCTGTGCGACGTCAGCGGGTCGATGGACCGGTACTCACGCCACCTGCTGGTGTTCGCCCACGCGATCGGCAGACGCGAGCGAGTCGAGACCTTCGCGTTTTCGACACACCTGACCAGAATTACCCATCTCCTCCGTCACGGCGACATCGACTCGGCACTCGACCACGTGGCGAGCCAGGTGCACGACATCGGCGGCGGGACGCGCATCGCCGACGCCCTGCACACGTTCCAGCGCGACCACGCCCGCCGAGTGCTCGGCCATGGTGCCGTTGTGCTGATCATCAGCGATGGCTGGGACCGAGGGGACCCCGATCAGCTCGGGCACGAGATGGCTCGCCTCCGCCGGAGCTGCCACCGGCTGATCTGGCTCAACCCGCTGCTCGGCAGCTCGGCATATCAGCCCGAAACGCGCGGGATGGCCGCCGCCCTCCCCCACTGCGACGATTTCCTGAGCGCCCACAGCGTCGACGCGCTCGACGCGCTCGGAAAGCTGCTCGCCCAGCTGCCTCGACGCGTCAGTCGTTCGTCTCGCGGCGCCGGCGTCGGGATCGGCGGAAACGGCGCAGCAGCAGAAGGCTGATCAGCCCCGCGAAGGCCATGCCGATCATCTGAGGCCGCACCTTGATCCGGCCCAGGCGCTCCTTTGCCACGGCTCGCCCGAGGGCGAAGGCATCGAGTGCAGCGGGTGCGGAGGCAGCCTGGGGCGGCGGAGCCGTCGTTGCGGCAGACGAAGCGCCGGCAGACGAAGCGCCAGCAGACGAAGCGCCGGCGGACGACGCGCCGGCACCGGTTGCGGCATCACCGGCCGTGGGCGTCGCACCGGGCGGCGGCGCCTCGAGCTTCGACTGGATGCATTCGGCCGCCTGTCCCACCAGGTGACGCGAGACGTCCTCCATGATGCCCCGGCCAAACTGGGCGACCCGCCCGACCACCGTGAAGTCGGTGGTCAGCGTGACCTTCGAACTCTCGCCATCGGCGGCGACGGCCATGACCGTGGTCGCCTGGGCCGTTCCCGAGCCGGTGGTCTCGCGCCCCTCCGCCTCGAGCGTCGCGGTGCGCGACTCGGCGTCGCGCGAGGTGATCCGGGCGGTGCCGTTGTAGCTCACCGTGACCGGTCCCACCTTGATCCGAACCTTGCCCTTGAAGGTGTTCGGGTCGACCACCTCGGACAGTTCGGCACCCGGAACGCAACTCACGACGTTGTTGACATCGAGCAGGAAGTCGTAGACGCGATCGGGTTCCGCCTTGACGGCGAAGGAGTTCTCGATTTGCATTCCCGGAATTGTGCACCGCGGGACAAAGCGACGTCTTGTCGTGCTCGGCTGCGGAAGCGGATACTCATGTCATGCGAGATCTGCTTCCGACGTTGAATGAGTGGAGTACGGATGACCCGCTGGTTGCGATCGCGACCGTCGTCGGCACCTCCGGTTCGACCCCGCGCCCCATGGGCGCCCGCCTGCTGGTGAGCCGTGACGGCCGCATGGCCGGCTCGGTGAGCGGTGGTTGCCTCGAGTCCGCGGTGGTCCTCGAGGCTCAGGCGACGATCGCCGGCGACGCACCGCCGCGCCTGCTCCATTACGGCATCAGCGACGAGATGGGATGGGCCGTCGGCTTATCGTGCGGTGGCGAGGTCGACATCTTCGTCGAGACGCTGGAGGGTGACGGATCCGATCCCGTCATCGAGGAGGTCCGGCGTGCGATCGAGACCTCGCGACCGGTTGCGCTGCTGACGGCTCTCGATGGCGAGAACGCCGGCAACCGAGCCGCGGCAACCGCGGACGGCGGCCTGGTGGGGAGCCTCGGCGGCGCGTCGACGGTGGCTGAAGCCGTGGCCGCGGCGCGCCCCCGGATCGCGTCCGGGCTCCCCGGGGTCGAGGAGATCTCGGGCATGCGCGTGTTCGTCGATCCGATCGTTCCCTCACCGCAACTGGTGGTGATCGGCGCGGTGCATATCGCGGTTGCGCTCACCACCATGGCTCGCGCGGCGGGATTCACTGTCTCGGTGATCGATCCGCGAACGGCCTTCAACAATATCGAGCGCATCCCCGACGCGGAACGTCTGGTCACCGCGTGGCCGGATGAGGCGTTGCCACACTTCGAGCTGGGACCCCGCGATGCCGCGGTGTGCCTCGCCCACGACCCGAAGTTCGAGGACCCGGCGCTGTCGGCGCTGCTCCGCACCGAAACGGGCTATATCGGCGCGATCGGGAGTCGTGGAACGCATGCCAAGCGAGTTGCCAGACTTCACGAAGCGGGGTTCACCGACGCAGACATCGCACGAATCCACAGCCCCGTCGGGCTCGATCTCGGCGCCGCGACGCCCGAGGAGATCGCCATCGCCATCCTCGCCGAGATCGTGGCGGTTCGTCGCGGCCGGAACGCGGGATCACTCTCTGCTGCTCCCGCAGCGACTGCCGGGTGAGGCTGGAGGTCCTCCCCGGTTCCGCGGTCGACGGGCCCTCAGCGCGCTGGGTCGGCGCCGTCCTCTGTCGCGACGTCATGGACGGGAACAGCCGCTCGGTGCTGACCAAGGGAGTCGTGCTCGCGGCCGGCGACGAGCCCGCGCTCCGAGAGGCCAATCCCACTGAGCTGCACCTGCTCTGGCTCGACGAGGGCGACGTCGCCGAGGACGCTGCCGCGGTGCGGATCGCCGCCGCCGTCGCGGGACCCGGGACCTTCGCGCGACCGCCGGTGGAGTCGCAGGCACGGCTGGTCGCATCGTGGCGAGGGATGGTCGCAGTCGATGTGCAGGCACTCGCGGCAGTCAACGCCGTCGACGGCGTGACCGTCTTCACCGTGCCCGACGGCTTGCACGTGGATGCCGGCAGGACGCTGGCCGGGGTCAAGATCACCCCGCTTGCCATCTCCGAGTGGTCGCTGGAGCAGGCGGAGCGGGCGGCGCTTTCGGCGCACGGCGGCATCCTCAGCGTCCGCCCGTTCCTCCCGCTGCGGGTGGCCGCGATCGTCCGTCAGCACCTCACCGACGACGCCCGGTCGCGTTTCGAGCGGTCGCTCGGGATGCGCAGCGCATGGTTCGGCGGCAGCATCGAGCCGGTGCGCTATGTCGACGACGGCGCTGCGCAGGTCCAGCGGGCGTTGATCGAGGCCGCCGGCAGCGCGGACATCGTCCTCGCCGTTGGTGTGGCATCCGTCGACCCCCTCGACGTCACCTGGCAGAGCCTGCTCGCCGCAGGCGCGACGTCGATCCGGCGTGGCCTGCCGATGCACCCCGGAAGCAGCTACTGGATCGCGGAGCTGCTCGGCCGGCCGGTCATCGGGGTGGCGTCATGCGGCATGTTCTCCCGCCGCAGCGCGCTCGACCTGCTCATCGCCCGGCTCCACGCCGGCCTCCCACTCGATGCGGGGTACCTCGCGACCCTTGGCCACGGCGGCCTGCTCGGCAAGGAGGCCGCGTGGCGGATCCCGCCTTACGAGGCCGCCCTCGGCGACGATCCCGACGAGGAGTGAGCCGCCAGGGAACTTCCCCGGAAGTCGCGGGCGACCCGGCCCTCCTTGATCACCAGCCGGATGTGTTCCGGTTTGGCGAGGCTGTCGATATCCGCAAGTGGATCGCCACGCACCGCCACCACATCCGCAAGCCGTCCGGGCTCGAGGGCGCCCAGGTCGGCGCGGCGGAGCAGCTCCGCGGGCACCGTGGTCGAGGCCACGATCGCCTGCATCGGGGTCATGCCGCAGCGGACCATGAGGCCGAGCTCGCGAAGGTTGGTCCCGTGCGGACCGACTGCGGCATCGGTCCCCATCGCGACCTTGACGCCGGCGGCGATCGCCGCGGACACAGCGGCGCGGTGCCGGCCGACGATCCGCTCGGCCTTCTCGATCATCTCGGGCGGTAGCCCCCCGCCGCCGGCTTTCGCCCCATCGATCACGTCCCCCGGGGCGACCAGGGTCGGCACCAGGTAGGCGCCCTTCTCCTTCATCAGGGCGATGCCCTCCTCATCGAGGAGGCACCCGTGCTCGATGGTGGTGACCCCGGCGATAAGCGCGTTGCGAATCCCGGCCGGCGACATGGCGTGCGCCATGACACGCTTGCCGACGACCGCGGCCTCCTCCACCGCGACCCGGATCTCCTCGATCGAGAACTGCGCGTGGTCGGGGAAGTCGCCGGGGCTGAGCACGCCGCCGCTGGTGCACAACTTGATCCAGTCCGCACCCGCGTGCAGCACCTCTCGCACCTTGCGGCGCATCCCGTCGACGCCGTCGACCACGCCGTGAGGCACGTCGACCCCCATGGTGAGCCCGACCCGCGCGCCGCACGGCATCAGGTCGTCGCCGTGCCCTCCGGTCTGGCTGAGCAGGCTGACCGCCAGTTCCATTCGGGGCGCGGGGAAATAGCCGGCCTCGGACGCCAGGCGGACGCCGACCGGAGTGTGGCCGGCGTCGCGCACGGTGGTCACTCCGGCCGCAAGGGTGCGGGCGCAGTTGGGGACCGAGTTGAGCAGCGCCAGCGAGGGCGGCGTCATGAGAACTCGAACGAGGTTGGTCCCCGATGAGGCGAGGTGGACGTGCATGTCCATGAACCCCGGCAGCAGGGTGAGGTCCTCGTCCTCGAGCACCTCCGCGCCGGCCGGAAAGGTCAACGATGCGCGCGCCCCTGCCGAGGTGATCAGTCCGTTCTCGATGACCACGGCCGCGCGCTCCACCGGGTCGCGCCCGGTGCCGTCGATGAGTCGCTCGGCGACGATGACCAGTGCTGGCAACGCACCCACCTCCGGGTCGCGGACTGAACCGCCCGAGGCTAGCAGAGCGTCAGGCTGGGTCAGCGGCGAGCCGCTCGAAGTCCTCGGGGGTGTCGATGTCGATCGGGTGAGCCCCTGGCCTGCCGGCCGCGACCGCGGCAACAAGCTCCGGATGCGCACGCACCAGGGCGCGGCAGCCGACGTCGCCCTGCAGCGCGGCGATGTCGCCCCACAACTCGCGAGCGAGCACCACGGGTGGATGCAGCAGCCCATCGAAGCTGAGCGCGGCCGCGGGCAGCCCGGATGCGGCCTGCGTCTCGAGAAGGCGATCGACCACCTCTGCCGTGATGTCGGGTTGATCTCCGAGGATGACCACGGCACGACCCACATTCGGCGTGAGGCTGGCAATCCCCGCGCGAAGCGAGGTGCTCATCCCCTGAGCGTGGTCGGGGTTGAGGACCACGCGCGCGCGTCCGAAGCGCACGGATCGCCGGATCTCATCGGCGTGCGCCCCGAGCACGACCACCACCTCATCCAGCTGCGAGTCACACGCCGCGGCGAGGGCGGTCTCCAGCAGGGGCCGGCCGCGCACTGGGAGCAGCTGCTTCGGTTCCCCCATCCTGCGCGAAGCTCCGGCTGCGAGGACGATCCCCGCCGAGCGCGGCGCCATCGTTCAGCCTGCGGTGGCGCGGAGAAACCGTGCCGGGTCCGCGAGGAACTGCTCCTGGCACCCCAAGCAGCAGAAGAAGAAGGTCTGACCGGCATGGGTCGTCGAGTGCGCCGTGTCACTGGTGTCGACCGTCATGCCGCATACGGGGTCGACGGCGAATCCCGCGAGCACCTCAGGTGGCGCAACCGGGTTCGCAATCATCCGATCGTGCCGGAGTGCCACCACCTCGTCGAGCGCGTGAAGTGCGATCTCCTCCTGCGCCCCGGCGCGGCGCGCCCCGGCGGGGGCACGAACCCGAGCCAGCTGGTCCTCCGGCACCCCGCGTGCACGCAGGGTGGCGATCACGGCGGCGGAGCGGCGCACGCTTGCCACCAGCGCGACATCCGCAGACGCAAGCGTCAATGCCGCGGCCACGGCGTCATCGTCGTAGTGGCCCATGCTCGCGACCACCACCCAGCAGTCGTCCTCCTCGGCGAGCGCGCTCAGGTCGAGGCTGTTGAGCACGCGGTCGGCGCCGGGGAAGTCAGCGTCATGCGCGCCGGGATGGACCCCGCAGGTGCGAAAGCCGACGACCCGACCGAGCGCGATCAGCGTCCGGGCAGCCGGGCTGTCACCGATGACGGCAAGCAGCGGCCTGGGGAGATGCGGGTCGATGAAGATGTCGAGCGTCCCGCCGCTCGGGCACGTCGTCGCCACCGTGAGCTCACCTCCGTTGCGTGTCTCGAGCGCCTCGACATCGGGCCGGATGCGCAGCAGTCGTGGCAGGCCGTCGTTCATCGACACGAGCGCCTCGCGACGCACGAGCGCGTCCGAACAGCTGCCGCCGATCCACCCGTGCAGCGCGCCGTCGGCGGTGATCACGGCCTTGTCGCCGGGGTGCGCCGACGTCGGCGACTCTGTGCGCACCACGGTCGCAAGTGCGCACGGGCGCCCCGACGCGGCGTTCTCGGCGAGCAGGGTCAGGAGGGCGTCGTCTATTCGGTCACCCCCTTGCTGCGCAGCGCGGCCCACACCTTGTCGGACGTGACCGGCATGTCGATATTGGTGATGCCGAGGTGCGACAGCGCGTCGATGACCGCGTTGACGAAAGCGGCCGGCGATCCCACGGTGGCGGACTCGCCCACACCCTTGGCGCCGATCGGATGGTGCGGCGACGGGGTGACCGTCTCGCCCAGCTCGAAGCGCGGCGTCTCCCACGCGGTCGGGATCAGGTAGTCCATGAAGTTGGAGCCGATGCAGTTGCCCTCGTCGTCAAAGGTGATCAGCTCCATGAACGCGATCCCGAAGCCCTCGGTGAGTCCGCCGTGAATCTGTCCCTCGACGATCATCGGGTTGATGCGTACCCCGCAATCGTCCACCGCAACCATGCGACGCACCTTGACCTGACCGGTGCCCTTGTCGATATCGACGACGACCATGTACGTCCCGAAGGGGAAGGTCATGTTCGGCGGGTCGTAGTAGGTCACGCCTTCGAGCCCGGCCTCGAGGCCCTCCGGAAGATTGGTGTACGCCGCGAAGGCGATGTCCTGGATCGTCTTGACGTTGTCCGGCGAGCCCTTGACGATGTACTTGCCGTGGTCGAACTCGATATCGGCAACGTCGGCCTCGAAGAGATGCGCTGCGATCAGCTTGCCCTTGTCGCGGAGCTTGCGCGCCACCATCGCCGTCGCAGCACCGCCCACCGGCGTCGACCGCGACGCGTAAGTGCCGAGGCCGAACGGGGTGTTGTCGGTATCACCCTCGCGGACCTCGATGTCGGATGCGGGGATGCCGAGCTCTTCGGCGACGATCTGCGCGAAGGTCGTCTCGTGTCCCTGGCCCTGCGACTTCACGCCGAGCTTGAGGATCGCCTTGCCGGTCGGGTGCACACGCAGCTCGGCTGAGTCGAACATGCGCAGCCCGGCGATGTCGTAGTCCTTGCCCTTGCCCGCACCGACCACCTCGGTGAAGCTGGCGACGCCGATGCCCATCAGCTCGCCCTTGGCGCGCTTCTCGGCCTGCTCCTTGCGGAGCTCGTCGTAGCCGAGCATGTCCAGCGCAACCTTCATCGCCGCCGGGTAATCGCCGCTGTCGTACTCGAATCCCGACGCGGAGTGATACGGGAACGCCTCAGGCTGGATGAAGTTGTTGAGCCGGGTGGTCACGGGGTCCTCACCGAGCTCGACCGCGATGTTTTCGACGAGGCGCTCGATCAGGTACGACGCCTCGGTGACGCGGAACGAGCATCGGTACGCGACCCCACCAGGCGCCTTGTTGGTGTATGCGCCGTCGGCCACGATATGCGCGGCTGGAATGTCATACGAGCCGGTCACGATGTGGAAGAGCCCGGCCTTGAACTTGCTC
The DNA here is from genome assembly GCA_003135895.1 of Candidatus Dormiibacterota bacterium. Lineage (GTDB taxonomy): Bacteria > Chloroflexota > Dormibacteria > Aeolococcales > Aeolococcaceae > Palsa-851. The sequence goes on along the minus strand of PNBE01000052.1, from coordinate 27,405 downwards.
GGCTGCGCATCGGCGAAGAAGGCGCCGTTGTCGCTGAGGAGATGCGCTCGAAGACCGATGAACTTGCCGTCCTCGTCGATGGCCATCTCGCCGTCCATGTAGTAGTCGCGCGCGAACCCGGTCGAGATCAGGTTCTCGGTCCTGTCCTCGATCCACTTCACCGGCCGGCCGATGAGCAACGAGGCCGCAGTTGCGACGACATACCCCGGGTAGATGGGCACCTTGTTGCCGAAACCACCACCGAGGTCAGGCGAGATGATGCGGATCTTCTCCTCGGGCAAACCAGCGACGATCGCGAACAGCGTCCGATGCGCATGCGGCGCCTGGCTGGTCATGTAGATGGTCGCGTTCCCGGTGACCGGGTCGAGGTCGGCGACGCAGCCGCAGGTCTCGAGCGGCGAAGGGTGGCAGCGCGGGTAGTACGTCGACAGCTTCACCACCTTGGCCGCGCGCGCAAACGCGGCGTCGGTCGCGGCCGCGTCTCCTGCTTCCCAGTGATAGATCTTGTTGTCGGTCTGGCCCTCTTTCTCGTCGCGGATGACCGGAGCGCCGGCCGCGAGCGCCTGCTGCGGTGTGGTCACAGCCTGGAGCGGCTCGTAGTCGACGCTGACCAACGCAGCGGCGTCTTCGGCGATGTACTTGGTCTCGGCGATGACGCAAGCGACCTCCTGGCCCTGGAAGCGGACCTTGTCGGTGGCCAGCACCGCCTGCGTGTCACCGGACAACGTCGGCATCCAGGCGAGCTTGTGCTGCGCGAGCAGCTCGCCGGTGACCACGGCGATCACACCCGGTATCGCCATCGCGGCACTGGTATCGATGCCGCGAATGCGCGCGTGCGCATGCGGGCTTCGCACCACGACCATGTGGAGCATCCCCGGGAGCACGACGTCGTCGACGTAGTGACCCTGACCGTGGATGAAGCGCGCGTCCTCCTTGCGGGGGAGCGAGACCCCGATGCCGCCCATCGCCTGGCGCGCGGCTTCAGCTTCTGTAGTGTCGACTGCCATCACGCTACTCCCGCGATGTTCTCGGCAGCGTTCGCAGCCGCGGCGTGCTGGATCGCTTTGACGATATTCATGTACCCGGTGCAGCGGCAGATGTTGCCGCTGATCCCCCAGCGGATCTCATCCTCGGTGGGATGCGGATTGGCCTCGATGAGCGCCGCCCCGACCAGCATCATCCCGGGCGTGCAGAAGCCGCATTGCAGCCCGTGCTCCGCGTGGAATCCCTCCTGGATCGGGTGCAGCTTGCCGCCCTTCGCCAGACCCTCGACGGTGGTGATGTTCTTGCCCTCGACCTGCACGGCGAGCACCGTGCACGACTTGACCGGGCGTCCGTCGAGCAGCACCGTACAGGCACCGCAGTTGCTGGTGTCACAGCCGATGTGCGTCCCGGTCATGCCCAGCTTGGTGCGGATGAAATCAACCAGCAGGGTCCGCGGCTCCGCCTCGGCGCTGCGCTCGGCCCCGTTCATATTGACCGTGATCTTCATGCCGTTGCTCCCTGCGCGCGATTGATCGCGGTGTGCAGGCCGCGCTGCACGAAGACCCGTGCAACGTCGCGCTTGTACTCCGCACTCCCCCGGATATCTGCCTTTGGCTCGGCCGCCGCGCCGGCAAGTCGGGCGGCTTCCGCGATCACCGCGTCAGACGGCGTCTGACCCACAAGCGCTGCCTCCGCGGCAGTCGCCTTGATGCTCTGCGCACCGACCGCGCACAGACCGATGCCGGCGCTCGAGATTCGACCGTCGCCGCCGAGCACGACATGGACGGCAGTCGCGACGCTCGCGAAGTCGCCGACCTTCCGCTCCAGCTTGAGGTATGTCCCGCCAGACCGCCCGGCGCCGACCGGGATCCGAATCTCGGTCATCACCTCGTCAGCGTGCAGGCCTGTCGTGAAGGGCCCCTCGAAGAAGCCGACCGCCGGGAGAACGCGCTCGCCACCGGACGACCGGACGACGAATTCCGCACCGACCGCGAGCATCACGGCGCCCCAGTCGCCCGCCGGGTCCGCATGGCAGATCGAGCCACCGACCGTCCCCATGTTGCGAATGAGCGGGTCGGAGATGAGCGGCGCCGCGTCGAGGAGAACATCGAGCGTCCCGCGGAGGTCGGTCGCGCTCTCGACATCACGATGACGGGTGCGTGCGCCAATACGCACATGCCCGTTTTCCTGGCGAATTCCCTCGAGTCCGTCAACTCTTCCTATATCGATGACGATTACAGGGCTCGCAAATCGTAGTTTCAGCAATGGGATGAGGCTCTGCCCTCCGGCGAGCACCTTTGCGTCGTCACCGTGCTGGCTCAGGAGGCTGAGCACCTCGTCGAGCGCCCCCGGCGCGATGTAGTCGAACGCGGCAGGGAACATCCAAAACCTCCGGGATTTGAGCCCAACTCCTCTATCGGATATGTCCGGCAACGGACCGAGTACAGAGTACGCCAGTGGGATACGCGTCGAAAATATCGGCGACCTGCAAAGGTGATCGTGGAAATACCCTGCCGGTAACCGCGACTATGATGGTTGTCGGTATCCCGAACGAGGATGGAGGATGAGAACTTGACGATGTTGACGCACGCCGTTTCCACCGACCTCGAATCAGTCGCCAGCGCGCAGCGGCGTCTCCTCGAGCAGGTCGGCGTGCTCGCCCCGGAGGCCGTCGGCCTGGATTCGGCCCTCGGACGGATCCTCGCCGAGCCGATCAAGTCGCGTTCTGAACTGCCCGGCTTCGACAACTCCGCGATGGACGGATACGCGGTGCGCGCAAGCGACATCGCCCGGGCGACCGTGACCGCGCGCGTACGTCTTCCTGTCGCGGGGGAATCGCGCGCTGGGGCGGTCCCTGGACCACTCGTTGCGGGAACGGCGATGCGAATTATGACCGGTGCGCCGATACCCGACGGCGCAGACACAGTGGTGCGCCAGGAGGAGACGTCGCGCGATGGGGCATTCGTGCTCATCGAAGTCGCGACTGCGCTGGGGACGAGCGTTCGCCCGCGCGGCGCCGACATGCGTGCCGGTGACACCGTGATCCTCCCGGGCCAGCAATTGACCAGCATCGACATCGGTGTCGCCGCCGCGCTGGGTCACGACCGTCTCATGGTCGGGACACGACCGCGCGTCGCCCTGCTTGCCACCGGGGACGAGCTGGTCTCGGCGGGCACGGCTGTGGGGCCGGCGCAACTGGTCGATTCCAACTCCCCGATGCTCACCGCGGCCGTTCGCGAAGCCGGCGGCATCCCCACGTTCCTCGGCATCGCACGCGATTCGAAGGACTCGGTGCGAGCGATGCTCGAAGCGGCCTCGACGTCGGATCTCGTGGTGAGCAGCGCGGGTGTCAGTGTCGGCGACCACGACTGGGTTCGTGAAGTGGCCGCGGAATTGGGAGCCATCTCGACGTGGCGCGTGGCGATGCGCCCGGGCAAACCGGTGCTGATCGGAAGGCTGCGCAACGCGGTGTTCATCGGCCTTCCCGGCAACCCGGTGAGCAGTTCGGTGACCTTCGAGCTCTTCGCGCGACCCGTCATCCGCCGGATGCAGGGCGCCCACGAGCTGCATCGGCGGCGGATGCGCGTGCGGATCGGCGAGGAGATGACCAAGCCGGCTGGCCTCGAGACATATACGCGTGCCGTGCTGCGCGAGTCGTCGCAATCCCCCGACGACCTGCCCCACGCGCACAGCTCGGGCGACCAGGGTTCGTCGATGCTGCAGTCGCTCACCCGCGCCGACTGCCTGCTCGTGCTTCCCGCCGACCTGGAGGTGATCGCAGCCGGCACCGTGGTCGAGGCGATTCCACTTCGATGACCACAGTATCCGCGCTGCCCGACGTGGCGATCGGTCCCGACCGGTTTGGCCGCTCGCTGCGCGACGTGCGCATCTCCGTGACCGACCGCTGCAATTTCCGCTGCCCGTACTGCATGCCCAAGGCGAAATTTGGTCCTGGGCATCGCTTTCTGCCGCGCGCCGAAGCACTCGATGCTGGAGAGATCGTCCGCCTCGCCGGAGTCTTCGTATCGCTCGGGGTGACCAAGATTCGTTTGACCGGCGGCGAACCGCTGTTGCGCATCGATCTCGTGGAGATCGTCGAGGGCATCACCAGGCTCGGCGTGCCGGACCTCGCGTTGACCACCAACGGCGCGCTGCTCCGTCGCTGGGCGGTCCGCCTCCGCGACGCCGGCCTGCACCGCGTGACCGTCAGCCTCGACTCGCTCGACCCTGCGGTCTTCGCGTCGCTGAGCGATTCGCGAGTAGAGGTGGGCGAGGTCCTCGACGGCATCGCCGCGGCGCGCGAAGCGGGTCTTGCCCCCATCAAGCTCAATTGCGTGGTGCAGCGCGGGGTGAACGAGGATGGCCTGCTCGACCTCGTCGACTTCGCCCGCCGCGAAGGCCTGGGTCTGCGCTGCATCGAATACATGGACGTGGGGGCGACCAACGGCTGGCGTATGGCCGACGTTGTCAGCGGCGAGGAGATTCTCGAGCGCGTGCGCCGAGTCTATCCGCTCCTCGAGGAGGCACCTGATCCCACCGCGGTGGCCCGGACATATCGCTTCGCCGACGGCGCCGGTGACCTCGGCGTGATCACCTCGGTAAGCCGCCCCTTCTGCGGCGATTGCACGCGCGCCCGGCTCGGAGTCGACGGCAAACTCTACACGTGCCTCTTCGCGACCGCGGGCATCGACCTGCGCGAGCCGCTGCGTTCGGGCGCGGACGACGACGCGCTGCGTCGAATCGTCGCCGATCGGTGGAAGCGCCGCGACGATCGCTACTCCGAGCTGCGCGGGCTCGGCATCGCCGAGGGCGAGCGCATCGAGATGTCGTACATCGGCGGCTGACCGATGGATGACATCACCGTCCTGGTCTTCGGCCCGCTGCGTGAGCGTGTCGGCGTCGCCGAGGTCCACGTCGACGGCGCCACCGTGCAGGAGGTGTGGGACGAGCTGGTGCGCCGCCATCCGGCTGCTGCCGTCGACGCCGGGTCGATACGTGCGGCGCGCAACCTCGGCTACTGCGAATGGGACACGGCGGTGCACGGCGGCGACACCGTCGCCTTCATCCCCCCGGTTGCGGGCGGGAATGCCGGCGCGTCGCCTGTACGCGCGTGGGTCACCGACGCTCCCATCGACCTCGCAACGGTGATCGCGGGCGCGGGAACGTCGCGCGACGGCGCTGTCGCAACCTTCATCGGCCGGGTCCGCGACCACAGCGACGGTGTGGCGGTGCATCGCATGGACTACGAGGCGTATGCCGAGATGGCCGAAGCGGAGATGCGCCGGATCGGCGACGAGCTGTTCGCCCGCGGAGGCATCAGCACGATCACGATCGTGCACCGTACCGGAGCGCTGCTCATCGGTGACGCGAGCGTGGTCGTGGTGGTGTCCGCACCTCACCGGGACACCGCATTTCCCGCTTGTCAGGAGGCTCTGGAACTGATCAAGAGCACCGTGCCGGTGTGGAAGCGTGAGCACCGAGCCGACGGCGCACGCTGGGTGGACGCCCGCCACGGTGCAGCCGAAGAGGCGGCATCGTGAAGGCGAAGGATCTCACCCACGTCGACTCGAGCGGTCGTGCGCGCATGGTCGATATCAGCGACAAGGCGGTGACCCAGCGAAGCGCCACAGCACGGGGTCGCGTGAACTGCAGCGCCGAAGCCGTGCAACGAATCGCCGGCGACGCCATTGCCAAGGGCAGCGTGCTCGACACCGCGAGGCTCGCGGGCATCATGGGCGCCAAGCGCACGTCCGACCTGATTCCCCTGTGCCATCCGCTGGCGCTGCGCCATATCGACGTGGACCTGCGCCTCGACTCCTCCGAGACCCCCGGTATCGTGATCGAGGCGACCGCCCGCGTCGAGGGTGCGACCGGTGTCGAGATGGAAGCGCTGACCGCCGTCGCCATCGCGGGACTCACCGTGATCGACATGATCAAGGCCGTCGACCACTGGGCTTCGATCACCGACATCACGCTGGTGCACAAGGAGGGCGGCCGGAGCGGGTCGCTCGATCGCCCCGAGACTCGTTAGCCCGTCAGGGTCGACTGGTCGCTATGCCGCGTGTTGCCCGAGATCAGGGCGAGCGCGTGTGGCAGCGCCGGCCACACCGCGTCAAGGCATTCCGCGACGGCTGCGGGACTCCCCGGAAGCGATAGTACGAGGCAGTTCCTGGTGACGCCGACAACCTGCCGCGAGAGCATCGCGTGCGGCGTCGACTTGAGACCATGGTGGCGCATCACCTCGGCCATCCCCGGAACCTCGTAATCGAACAGGGGGCGCAGCGCCTGCGGGGTCACATCGCGAGGACCGAGACCGGTGCCGCCGGTGAGGATGAGAATGTCCGCATGCTCAGCGCACTGCTCGGCAGCGGCGCGGATCCTCTCGATGTCGTCGGGCACACTCTCGCGGGCGACAACGTCCGCAGGGAGCAGAGCGAATCGCGCGACGATGACGTCGCCACTTCGGTCATCAACGTCGACACCACGCCGGCTGTCGCTCACGGTGATCTCGGCCGCGCGCCAGCGCTTCTCGCCGGTCGGATCACTCATCACGAAGGATCCGCTCGTGCCCGGCGTACACATTCATCTGCTCACCGCGAAGGAAGCCTATCAAGGTCATCCCGGAGTCAGCCGCCAGCTCGACGGCGAGGCTTGACGGCGCGGAAACGGCTGCCAGCAAGGGAATCCCGGCCATCAACGCCTTCTGCGTCAACTCGAAGCTGGCGCGGCCCGATGCGAGGATCATGTGCGATCGCAGCGGGAGCCGTCCTTGCGTGGCCGCCCAGCCGATGACCTTGTCGAACGCATTGTGACGACCGACATCCTCACGCAGGCAGAGCAGTCCTCCCTCACTGTCGAACAGTGCGGCGGCGTGCAGTCCGCCGGTGCGGGAGAACTGGCGTTGCGCCGAACGCTGTATGGCGGGCAGGCCGAGCAGGAGTGCGGGCGAGACGCGCAGCGGGTCGCCTGCCACGTCGTACGCCGACTTGGTACGCACCGCCTCGATGCTTGCCTTGCCGCACATGCCGCACGACGACGTCATGTAGAACGCGCGTGGCGTCACCTCCCGGGATGACGCGGCCGCGGACAGCGTGACCTCGACGATGTTGAGCTCGCCGGTTGCGGCCGCCGCGTCGGGACACATCCGCATCGCCGCGATCTCTCCGGCTCCGCGGACGATGCCCTCGGTGATGAGGAACCCCGCAACCAGGTCGAAGTCATCCCCGGGGGTGCGCATCGTGACCGAGAGCGAGACATCCCCGATCCGGATCTCGAGTGGCTCCTCGGTGCTGACGTCGTCGCTCCGCCAGGTCACAGCCCCACCGGCCGCAACCTGCATCACGCGTCTGTGGCGCACGGTCACGCCGACCACGATAGCGACCCCGTCCCGGAAGGGCAGGTCCCAGCGCTCGACGGCCATCGGGCGAGATCATTGGCGGCATGGCCGATCCTCCCGACGAGACCGATCTGCTCACCGAGCTCGCCTCCAGGTTGAGCGCAGCCCGCGGCGGGTGGACGCTGGGGCCGGTCGACCTCACCACACGGACACGACTGCTGAGCATTGCTCGCGACGTCGCGCATGCGACCGAGCGGCAGAACGCCCCGCTTGCGGCCTACCTGGTCGGCCGGTTCATCCAGGACGCGGTCGGCTCGGGCATCTCAGAGGCCGACGCCCTCGACCAGGCGGCATCGGTGGTTCGATCCCTCATCGAGGAGCGTGCTGACTGACCTCGGCGAGGTCATCGGGGGTGTTGATATTGCGGGTGAACCTGTCGGAAATGCCTGCGCCGCGCCATTCGGTCTCTGCGAGACGTACAGCGCGGGCATGCTCGATGAGGTGCCGCAGCGATCGGTCGCGCCCGGCGAGCGCGGTCTCGGCCGCGTCGAGAATGGATGTCGAGTAGACGGCGTGGAGTGGCTCGACGCCACGCGCCGTCTCGCATACCGCAACGTCGCACTCACCAATGCTCGCGGCCAGCATCCTGATAAGACGCGGATCGATCCAGGGAAGGTCCACCGCCACGACCGCGAGCAGCCGGTGCGGTGATGCGCGCAACGCCGCAACCAGTCCACCGAGTGGCCCCGCTCCGGGCGCGGCATCAATGAGCGAAGACCGGCCGGCAGCCGTCCGCGGGACGTCGCCGGCAGCGATGAGCACTGGGTGACACACCTCATCGAGGCGTGCGACTGCGCGCTCCAGCAGCGTGGCTCCATCGAATGTGATGGTCGCCTTGTCGACGCCCATGCGCGTGCTGCGACCGCCGCACAGAACGACGCCGGCGAGTCCGGCGCTCACGAGCGCACGGTCGTCCGGCTCCACGTCTTGGTCAGGCCAGGGTGGTGACTCCACTGGGCGCAACTCTACGAGACACCACCTACCCGAACCTCAGAGCCGACCGGCGATGCCTGCGTTGCCGCAGGATCGCTGTCGCACCTAGGCGTTCAGGCCGTTGCTGACGTTCGAGAAGACGTTGTTCGTCTGGTGTCCGACGACACCGACAACGACGATGACGAAGATCGCGATCAGGATGAGGATCAGCCCGTACTCGACGAGCCCCTGACCACGTTCGCTCTCGCGCCGCCGAGTGGTGGGAACGGTCAACGACCTCACCATGGCTACCAACGCTGGGAAAAATGCCGGGATCATGTCGATCAGCATCAGTCACACTTGGCGGCCACACGTTGTGGTTGGGTGACGAGCTTGTTTCGGTGCCTGCCAAGGAAATGGCGTCTGTTACGCCCGCGTTACCTCGAGATCAGCGCGCGAGTTCGGCGCTCTTGATTGCCGCGCCGTACCCTTCGGGCAGCGGCCGCGGGGGCTGCGGTCCAACATAGAGCGCGGAGGGGCGGATGAGCCTGTTGTTGGCGGCCTGTTCGGCGATCGCCGCAGCCCATCCGACGGTGCGGCTCGAGGCGAACGTCGGCGTGAACATGTCGGGCGGAATGCCGACGCTGTTCATGACCACACCTGCATAGAACTCCACGTTGGTGTACAGGCGGCGGCCCGGCTTCAGCTCGTTGAGGACGCGCAGCGCGGTCTGCTCAACCTGGACCGCGAACTCTGCCTGAGGACCGCCGAGCTCGATTGCCACCTCGCGCAGCAGGGTCGAGCGCGGATCGTCCGTCTTGTACACGCGGTGCCCGAAGCCCATCAGGCGCTCACCGGACGAGATCTCGTGACGCAGGTACTCCTCAGCCTTGTCAGGGGTACCGATCGCGTCGAGCATGGCCAGCGCCCTCGACGGCGCACCCCCGTGGAGCGGGCCGGCCAGGGCGCCGATCGCCCCGGTCAATGCCGACCCGACGTCAGATCCTGTCGACGTGATCACGCGCGCGGTGAAGGTCGACGAATTGAATCCGTGGTCCATGGTGAGGATCAGGTACTGCTCCAGCGCACGGATCGCCCGGTCGTGGGGGCGCTCCCCGGTGAGCATCTGGATGTAGGAGCCCACGTACCCGAGGTCTGGATCCGGCTCGACAGGCTCGAGGCCGAGGTGGTGACGATGGAGCCGCATGAGCAGCACTGGGACGACCGCCGCCATCTTCAGGCATTCCCTCCGGACCTCTTCGGCCGGGATGTCGAGGGTCGGGTGCTGCTCGAGAGCGGCTCCGGTCAGGGAGACGGCTGAACGAAGCGCCATCAGCGGTGTGTACCCGGGCAGCGCAGCGATCCGGGGGAGCAGGTCCGCGACCGTGTCTGGAATCGGGCGCGCCTCGACGGCGCTCTTGGTGAAAGCCTTCAGCTGGGCATCGTCAGGCAGCTCGCCCTCGGCGAGCAGGTGCCAGACCTGTTCGAACGAGCAGCGACGGGCGAGCTCGACCGCGTTGTAGCCGCGGTAGTGGAAGAATCCCTCCTCGCCGCGAACGTCGCCGACGGCAGTCTCGGCAACCGCCACGCCCTCGAGGCCACGTGGCGCCAGCCCGGGAGGCGCCGATCCCGCAGGCTGCACCTCTTCTATGTGCGCGACCCGAACGACGTGGCGGATCGAGAGGATTCCAGCGACCCGCTCGCCGTCCATCACGGGAAGATGGCGGAAGCGACGCTCCCGGAAGACTTCAAGCCCCTTCTCCACGGTGTCGGTCACCGAGACTGTGACCGGGTTCTTGGTCATGACCTCTTCGACCTTGGCGGTGCCCGGGTCGATGCCGTGTCCGACCGAACGGAGGAGATCCCGTTCGCTCAGCATTCCGCGCAACCTGCCCTGCGGATCGAGCACGGCCGCGGCGCCGACGTTGGCGCCGTCCAGGATCACCGAAGCCTCCGCCAGGGTGATATTCGTGGGCACCACCACGGCCGGCTTGTGCATCACGTCGGCGACGGTCAGGGAAGCAGTCACGGTGTCAGTCTAGCGCTGTGCGCCAGGGATCTCGGTGGCCCCGGCGGCGCGACCGCTCAGCGCGGCGAGGCGCCCGACCGTCACGATCTGACGACCACATGACTGGCGACATCGGCACCGGCCCTCAACACACCGGCGACATGGATCCGGAGGCGTTTCGCGCTGCCGCGCACCGGGTGGCCGAGTGGACCGCCGACTACCTTCGGGACATCGAACGCTTTCCTGTGCTGAGCCCCGCGCCACCGGGGACGGTGCGGCGCGGACTGCCCACGGCGCCGCCGCAGAACAGCGAACCGATCTCCGCGGTGCTCGCCGACATCGAGGCGCTGCTCATCCCCGCCAGCACCCACTGGCAGTCGCCCGGGTTCATGGCGTATTTCGCCTCGAGCGGCTCGGGACCGGGAATCCTCGGCGAGACGATCGCCGCGGCATTCAACGTCAACGCGATGCTGTGGCGCACCGCGCCGGCGGCGACCGAGCTCGAGCAGGTCACCCTTGACTGGCTGCGCCAGATGGTCGGTCTGCCCCAACCGTTGTTCGGGGTGATCAACGACACCGCGTCGTCGAGCACGCTCTACGCCCTGGCGGCGGCGCGCGAGGCACAGACCGACCTGCGCATTCGTGAACTCGGAATGGCCGGACGGCCGGAGCTGCCGCGATTGCGCTTCTACGCCTCGACCGAGGCGCATTCGTCGGTCGAGAAAGCCGGCATCGTGCTGGGTATCGGCAAGGATGGGCTGCGCCGCATCCCGGTCGACGAGCGATACCGTATGGACCCGGTTGCCCTGCGCCAGGCGATTCACGAGGATGTCGCCGCCGGGATCCGGCCGTTCGCGGTTGTCGCCACCGTCGGGACCACGTCGACGACCAGCGTCGACCCAGTCCCCGCCATAGCGGCGCTCTGCGAGCAGCACGGGTTGTGGCTCCACGTCGACGCGGCGTACGGCGGTGCGGCGGCGATCGCGGCGGAGCTGCGCTGGGTGCTCGACGGCGCTGAGCGAGCGGACTCGATCGTCGTCAATCCGCACAAGTGGCTCTTCACGCCCATCGACTGCAGCGTGCTGTGGACGCGCCGCCCCGACGTCCTTCGGGAGGCATTCTCGATCGTTCCCGAGTACCTCACCACCACTGATGGCTCAGAACAGGACGCTCCGAATCTCATGGACTACGGAACATCGCTCGGCCGCCGGATGCGCGCCCTCAAGCTCTGGATGGTCATCCGCTATTTCGGCACCGACGGGCTCGCCCAGCGCATTCGTGAGCACTGCGAATACGCGTCGATGCTTGCGCGGTGGGTCGAAGGTGAGCCGGACTTCGAGCTGCTCGCACCGGCACTGTTGAGCGTCGTGTGCCTGCGTGCGCATCCACCCGGCCTCGACGATCCCGGAACACTTGACAGCTTGAATCAGCGCATCGTCGAGCGGATCAATACCGATGGACGGTTCTTCGTGAGTCACACAAGGTTGCGTGGCGAGTATGCGATCCGCGTTGCCTTCGGCAACCTGCGACAGGAACAGCGTCACGTACGCGGAGTGATCGCAGCATTGCGAGGTGCCATCGACGATGTAGGATGAAGCGCAATGTTCCGCGCCCTCGGGGCGAGACTCACCCTCGACTCCAAGGGGGTGGCCGGAGCTGCGCTTTTCGAAGCGGCAGCTCAGCGAATGTGGCTCTGGGCAACAAGTGGTCTTAAGACTGCAACGGATTTGTTGACTGAAGGTGAGCTGCTCGAGAATGATGTCGAAGTCAACGTGGTTCGTTGCGATGTTGACAACCGATCGCTGTGTCGTGTCGTCGTGCAGCGTCCGGACGAGTGGGACCCGTCGTTACTCTGGCTGACCACCGTCGATGCCGTCCGCACCGGTGACACGGTGGACATCGGCGTCTCGGTGGAACAGGACCTGCGGCATCTTCAGGTGCCACCGTCACCGCTCATGCCGCCGCTGGTGGCGTTGCTCCACGATTTCGTGGGTGAGGGTGCGAGCGCCGGAACCCAACGGCTTCACGCGACACCGCAGGCTGTGCTCGGTAGCGAACAGACCGACTCGTTTGTGCAGGCGTGCCTCCTCGACCCGGGGCGGCGCCTTCCCGTCGTGCTCTTCAGCGCGGTAAAGGAGCAGGACGGCGTCTACCCGACCGACGCCGGAGACCCATCATTCACGGCTCGCGAGCTCTGCGGGCTTGCGCACGTCTTCGTCATGCCTCGGGTGGAGGACTCGCATCGCCTGACCAAACGGCTGGGCATGCTCTCGGTGTACGACGGGGCGGTGCGCATCTACTGGCCTCGATTGCGGTTGAGCGACCCACCGCCCCGCCACCCGCTGCACCTCCGCCAGCGCCTCAACAGCGCCAGCGGGCCTGCCATCATTCGCCGCGTGGTCGAGGCCGGCGCGCGCTCCTACCGCTCCCCGGACGGGACGGCGACTTTGCTTGCGACGCGCTGGCGCGAGCGAGAGCAGGAGCGCATCGCGACCATCACGACCGATCCCGACCCTGCTCGCCAGGCATCGCTGCTGCGCGATGAGCTGCTGCGGGTCATCGACGCCAAGGTGGCGCTCGAGCACGAGATGGAGACGCTGCAGCATCAGCTCATGCGCTCCGCCGAGCGCACCGACGACCTCGATTCGCTGACCGGTGTCCGGGCCACGCCCACTCCGTCGACCAATCTCGCCGGCAGGCGGGCGCCTGTGCTTGGCGAGGCGCTCACGCCGGAACCGGGCGAGGCAGCCGCTCCAGACTGACGATGCCGCTCCACCACCGCGCCGACGACGCCGCCTCGATAACACGTCCGTGCTCCGCGTGGTGGTTCGCAAAGGTTTCGACCATCTCGGGCTCCTGGTCGACCGCCCAGACCTCGTTGAAATGCGCGCGAAGGGCGAAGGTGATCTGGCCGGTGCCACAGGCGAGCTCGAGCAGTCTCCCATGCCCATGCACCCCCGCCCATTGCAGAAGATCGTCGACGAGCGCCGGTGGATTGCCGACGCGATAACGCTCGTAGTAGGTCGCGGTGCCTCGAACGAGGTCGCGTCGAACGTGGGGTTTGCCGGTCACCTGACCCTCGTCAACCGGCGGTGCGCGCGTTCNNCGCAGGGTCGCCTGCGCCCTGCGCGACAGATAGGTCCCGACCTCGACGAGCAGGACGCCGCCAGGCTTGAGCCAGTCGTGCGCCTCAGCCGCGAGTCTGCGCACCAACCCGAGCCCGTCGTCGGAGCCGTCGGTGAGCGACTGGAGCGGCTCGAATTCCCGGATCTCCTTTGGCAGCTCCTTCAGGTCGCCGCGGAGCACGTACGGCGGATGAATGGTGAAGACATCGATCCCGCCGCGCAGCCGGCGCGGGAGCGCGTCGAGCAGATCACCGGCGCGGAAATGCGCATTGCGAAGGCCGAGATGGCGCGCGTTGTCCTTGCCGAGCGTCGCTGCGTCCTTCGAGATGTCGACACCCCAGACGTCGGCGTTGCGGACCTCGTTGGCGACCGCGAGGGCCACCGGACCGGCACCGGTTGCGACGTCCACGGCGACACGCTCCCCTCGGCGCCGGCGCAGCGCGTTGACCGCTTCCTCCGCGAGCAGCTCGCTCGATGCCCGCGGCACGAACACGCCATCCCGCACCAGCAGATCGAGTCCGCGAAATGCGTAGTGGCCCTTGATTCGCGGTATCGGCTCGCCGCCGACACGCCGCGCCACCATGGCCGCATATCGCTTCTTGGACGTGCGGTCGAGCACGCGGTCGAGAACCGACGGTGTGAGCTTTCGCCCCAGCACTTCGGCCATCAACTCCTCGGCGTCATAGCGTCCAAGGTTCCGATCCCAATGGTCGATCGCTGTGGACTTGTCGATCTTGCGAATCGCTCTGTCGATGTGTTCGGTGACGGTGGTGGCGGGCATTTCCCGCGCATGGTAAGCGCTCGCATGACCGTCGCGTGCACCATGTTCGCGTGGATGTGACTCCTCGCCGAGCGTCTCCGCCAGACCCGGGCCTCTGCGCATCGTGCGTTCATGCACAGGTGGTCCCGGGCGCGCATTCGACCTTCGTGCGCTGTGGACTCTCCGATAGTGACCAGCGGTTTCCGCGCTACCCGCCGCTCCCGGTGCGTCGTTGCGACGGGTACGTCAGCGAAGGATCTCAGGCGACGCGCCGCTGACGGCGACCTCGTCCTGCGCGCTCGCGATGGGGCAGGTACGAACGATCACCGATCCAGGGCGCCGGCGGGACTCCGAGACCCTTGGTCGTCTGGTTGAGCCAGGCACCGTACTTGCTGCGCAGCGCGCTGAACGCCTCCCACGCTGCGTCGGGATTGTGCAGCTGATATCCCGCGCGCTCGAGGCGCAGGCACGCCTCATCGAACTCCTCGCGCTCCACTCCGGCAACCACTTCGCCTTCGTATCGAAAGTGGTCGCGCATGTCGGCGACGAAATGAGCACCGACCTTGTGCATCAGCCGCGCGTGACCCACCGGTCCTCCGTCCACGGTGGTGAGCACCAGTGTCGCGGCGTCCATCACCGCACCGAATGAGTTTGGCCACGCCTCGTTGTCGTGGCTCGACCGGAAGTAGAAGAGCAACGGATACGAGAGGTGGCTCTCGATGACATCAACGGTCCACAGTCGCCACTCGTCAAAGGTCGCAACGAGCTGATCGGGCATTCCATCGTTGGCGCAGGACTCGAGCAGCTGGATGCCGGTGGGAGGTGCGCCGGCCAGCGCGTCGAGCGCCACCACAGCGGTCTCGCGTCGCTGGAATGAGCTGAACAGCGAGAACAGCAGGCTGATCACCAGGGCGAACAGACCGAAGCCACTCGCCGCCTCGATGGCAGCGAAGACGCGCGTTGCCACGCCTGTCGCCTCGATGCCCCCGACGGAGAAAGCAAGCATCCGGCCGGTCGAGAAATAGAGCGTGGTGCCGAACGAATCAGGCTGCGGCTGCAGGCCGTCGTGGAGACCGCTGAAGATGAGTGCGTAGCCGACGATGAGCGAGAAGCCCCAGAGGACGAGCAGCGTCACCAGCATCATCGGCGCGAAGGCGGCCAGCGCCGTTTCACGGGTCTGCAGCTTCTTGGGGCGCTCGGCGATCTTTCGCCAGAGGCGCCAGGCGCCGCGGATGAGCGTGAAGCTGAGCCGGACGCGCCCCACCGCCGGGCGTGGCATGACCACCGACTGAAACACGTCGTAGATCGTGATCAGCACGACAAGGGCGCCCAGGCCGATCTCGACGCCGTCGAGGACGCTCACGAGTCGGGAGCCCCTCGCTTCACGAGTGCACCCGCCGGCGCATCTCGGCGACTTCCCCGAGCACCTCCTGCAACGCCGCGGCGTCCTCCGAATCGACCGCAACCCGGCGCAAAGCGGCGAGCTCGCCGATCGCCGTGTCCATCGTCTCGATGGTGTGCGGCGGGTCGTCCCATCGTCTCGAGAGCAACCGCAACCCGAGTGCTCTCGCCTCCTCGGCGACGTGACTCACGCTGCTGCCGTGGCCATGCGGCGGATGGTACGGCGGCGGTCACATCCTCCGTTTCGCCAGCACCAGCACTGTCGAATAGTGGTACGTCAGCGTCCCCCCGAGCGCGTCGACGGCGGCACCGAGAGCGTTGAGGAGCACGCGACGCTGGAGGTCGGGCAAGCGCACATGGTCGCTGTGGGTGGCAATGAAGTCGATCCAGCCGGCGCGGTCGTAGACCGTGTTCCACGGAAAGGCGCGCGCTTCGATGTCGGTGAACAGGCCGCCCCTGCCGAACTCCTCGAAGCGATCCGCCGGGTCCTCCGTCGGGTTGATGGCGACATTGGTCTTGGCGATCTCCGGCGCGATCCGCGCGTACACAGCGTCGAGCACCCGCGCGGCCTCGGTGTCAGGTTGGCCGCGGTTCCAGAACACACCGAGATGTCCGCCCGGATGCAGGAGCGAGGCGGCTTTGGCGACGCCAAGTTCGGGATCCACCCAGTGCCAGGCCTGGCCGGACACGATCAGGTCGTACACCCGCCCGTGCGGATCCCATGTTTCGAAGGTCGCCTCCTCGACGGTGACGCCATGGCTGCGAGCGATGGCAGCCATCGACGCGTCGGGCTCGACACCGAGGAGGTCGCAGCCGCGCTCGAGCAGCAGTCGCGCCGCCTTTCCTGTGCCACAACCGACATCGAGGACACGCGCTGGCGCGATGTCCATGAGCGCGTCGATGAGCGCAGGAGGGTAGGACGGCCGGGCTTTGTCATAGAGCGCGGCCACACCACCGAACGAGAGGGCGCGCCCCCGGTCCTCATGCATGCGCTCGGACCGGTTCTCCGGCATCGATCCGGTCAGCTGAGCCGCGACGGCTGCGGTGTGAGCGCCGCCTCGAGATCGGCGGCGAACCGCATCGCGTCATCGGGTTGGAGCCGCGAGGTCGTGACCCGGATGCCCCGCGGGCTTGCGATCCGGAAGCGGTCGCCGGCGAGCACGCCCCACCCACGTTCCTGGAGCGCGGCGACGGTCGCGTCCTCGTGCGCCACCGGGATCCAGACATTCAGGCCGGAGCTGCCGTGGGACTCGATGCCTCGGGCGCCAAGCGCTGTCCGGAGGGCTTCGCGGCGGCGGGTGTAGGTGGCCGCGACGCCCGCGGCACGACCGGCTTCCGCGGGGTCACTCCACATCCGGACGACCAGGCGTTGGAGGATGTGCGACACCCAGCCGGCCGAGAGCAGGCGGCGGCCCTCGACTCGAGAGACGGTGGTCGCGTCGCCCGACAGGATGGCGAGCCGCAGGTCGGGTCCCAATGACTTCGACACGGACCGGAGGTGCGCCCAGCGAGCGCGCCCGGGCTCACAGAGTGAGTGGCATGTCCGTTCTGTGATGTCGAAGGCATGATCGTCCTCGAGCACCAGCACCCCGGGATGGCGGGCGAGCACCGCCCTGAGCTCGTCCGCTCGCTCGGCGTCGACAGCCGACCCGTACGGGTTCTGCGCTCGCGGGGTGAGTGCGCAGGCCACGGCGCCGCCGCGGAGAGCGCGGGCCAGACCGTCGGCGGTCGGCCCGTGGTCGTCGATGGCCACCGGCAGGACGGTCAGACCGAGCGCCGACGCGAGGTCGATGATCCCGGGATAGCACGGGTCCTCGACGGCGATCCGATCACCGGACCGGACATGGGCAAGGAGCGCAAGTTGAATCCCGTCGAGCGCGCCACCGACGACGGTGAGGTGATCGCTGGGCACGCCGTCGCGATCGAGGCGCGCTGCCGCCAGGGCAACGAGGTCAGGATCGGAGCCCGCGGCACCGTAGAGCACCGGCTCGTGTGGCAGCGATGCGAACGCGGCTCCGAGATCCGGCAGGAGAGCGGGGTCGGGATTGCCGGAGAGCAGGTCGACGACCCCGGCGGGGACGATGGGCCGGCCGCGTGGCGATGGCGGGACTCGCGGCGCGATCGTGGTGCCGAGCCGGCCGGCGCCGGCGACGAGGCCACGACGGCGCAACTCCCGGTACGCGGAAGCGACAGTGGCGGTGCTGATGCCTCGATGGGATGCCAGCGACCGGACGGTCGGCAGGCGCGTGCCGGCGGTGAGCTCGCCTTCGCGTATGCCGCGCTCGACGCTCTCCGCGATCTCGGACGCCCGCCGTCCGGTAATGTGATAACGTATCGGTACGTTCATCGCTTTGTATCATAACAAATGACCACGAACGTGTCCATGACCCAGATCCCCCGTCCTCAGGCTTCTCGCGCTCAGATCGTGGTGGCCTTTGCCGCGGTGTATGTCATCTGGGGTTCGACCTACCTCACGATCCATATCGCGATCGAGACCATCCCGGCACTGCTGATGTCCGGGGCACGGTTCATCCTCGCCGGGCTGCTGCTGCTGGCGTTCTCCCACCGTCCCGGTGCGCCCCGCGAGCGGCTCACGCTCATTCACTGGCGGTCCGCGCTGATCATCGGCGGATGCCTGCTGCTCTTCGGCAATGGCGGCGTCGCCTGGGGTGAGCAATACCTTCCGAGCGGGTTCGTCGCGTTGATCATCGCCACTGTGCCGCTCTGGATGGCCCTGTTCGCGCCCGCCTTCGGTGGCCGGTCGATCAACTGGACTGCGGCGATCGGCATCGCGATCGGTCTTGCGGGGATCGTTCTCCTGGTCCGTCCCGGGGGCGCCGGCGCAGGGCACTGGCAGACGCTGGTCGTCCTGCTGGCCCCGCTCCTCTGGGCGCTTGGGTCGCTCTACGCGCGCAACGCCCCGGCGCCGCGCCAGCCGCTCACTGCGATCGGGATGGAGATGGTCGCGGGCGGAGTCCTCCTGAGCATCGCGGGTGTTGTCACCGGGGAGTTGGGCCACGTGCACCTCGGCAACGTCTCCGTTGCATCGGTGGCGGCCTTCGTGTACCTGGTGCTCATCGGTGCGCTGGTCGGCTACGTGGCCTACATCTGGCTCCTCCACCATGTCTCGGTCACAGCGGCGTCCACCTACGCGTTCGTGAACCCGGTGGTGGCGGTCGCGCTCGGTGCGGTGGTGCTCGGCGAGCAGGTCACCACGATCACGGTGGTCGCCGCCGCGCTCATCGTCGGTGCGGTCGCGGTCCTCCTGGTCGGGGAGAGTCGCAAATCCGAGCCGGCGGTTGCGGTCGAGATGCCGGTCCGCGACGTCGCCTGACGGCGTCACCTCGGGAAGAGGTGACAATGGGGTCCGTGGACAGCGAGACCCTGATCGTCGAGACCCCCGCGGAGCCACGTCGACCCAGCCCGCGAATCGGCATCAAGGACGTGCTCTGCGTCGGTCCGATCATCGCGAACACGATCTATTACTACGCCGGGTTGCCCCTCACGCCGCTGCTGCTGGGCCGCAACCCGGTGCTCCTCAGCGCGCTGCGGGGCAGCATCGCCTCGATGGTCGCCGCAGGCGGATTCGCCAGGGTCGGCAGGGCTCCACTGCTTCTGGCGCTGCTCGCGCCGATTCCGATCACGATGATGACCGACCCGTTCTTCTTCTGGGCGGGGCGGCGATACGGCCGCAGCCTGATCACCTATCTGAGCGCGTCGGATCCTCGCTGGCGAAAACGAGCCGCGCGAGGGGAGCGTTTCTTCAAGAAATACGGTGTATGGACGATCGTGCTCGCGCCGTTCCTACCGGCGCCATCTCCGCTCTTCTACATGGCGGCCGGCGAGGCCGGCATGCCCTTCGTCGTCTTCATCGTGGCCGACCTGCTCGGCTCCCTCGCTTACATCGGACTGATCGTTGCCGCGGGCTGGGCGATCGGCCAGCCCGCGGTGACCGTCGCGCAGGCGATCAGCAACTACGCGCTCTGGGTCATCGTCGCGATGGTGGTGCTCATCGTCGCGTGGTCGACGTGGTCGGCATGGCGCTCACCCCGCGAGACGACCAGGCGCTGAGCGCCGGCGCGCGGCCGGCCGCGACGATCGCTGCTCGTGTTCGCCGCCATGCTCGTCCCGATCGCGGTCGGCGCGCTGATCACTGTGGTGCTGTATGCGACTCGCGCGCAGGCCGTCGTGCCCCGACCGGCAGCCGTGGCAGCAACATCCGATATCAAGGGCCGCGACGGGTCGGTCCTGGTGCTTCGACCCATAACCACTGAGCAGATTCGCGTCCCGCTGGGAACGACCGTCGAAGTCGTGCTGCTCCCCGGGTACGGCGAGACCATCGATTCCGCCAACCCCGACATCCTCACCGCAACCCCGAATCCCCCGTGCCAGCTGAGCGCGATCTGCGGGTTCCCCGGCGCACACGCCTGGACGTTCCGAGCCATTCATGCCGGGGTGGGCTACCTGAAGATCATCTTCGGCTTCAGGGTCTGCCAGGAGGACGGCGCCTGCACGATCACGCCCTACGTGTTCAAGCCGATAGCTGTGTACTCCCGACCTCAGGCGAGCTGAGCTAGGGGATCGCGACCTCCTCACGATACTTCGGAAGGCGGCTTGCGCCGCTCTCGACGACGTTCGCGATCCGCTCGACCGCGTCCCACAGATCGACGAATCGTGTGTAGAGGGGAGCGAGTCCAAAGCGGCACATGTCGGGTGGTCGGAAGTCGCCGATCACACCTCGGTCCGCAACCGCGCGTACGATCGCAAGCCCGTCGCCATGCCGGAGTGACACCTGTGCGCCGCGGCGTTCGGGTGATGTGGGGGTTGCGACCTCGAAGCCGAGCGGGTCGAGACGGGCATGAGCAAGACGGATGAAAACCTCCGTGAGCAGCGCCGCCTTCTCTCCGACAGCGTGCGATCCGGCCTCGAGCTGAATGTCGACGCCGATGGCAAGCGCGCCGATCGCGAGCACCGGTGGGGATCCGCTCATCCAGCCGCGTATGCCCGGTGCCCGGCGGTACTCGGAATCGAAGAGGAATGGATTGTCGTGCCCGAGCCACCCCTGGATCGGGTTGCGCAACTCCTCCTGCAGCGCGGTCGCGATGTACAGGTACGCGGGTGATCCGGGTCCGCCGTTGAGGTACTTGTAGCCACACCCCACCGCCAGGTCGACCTTGTGGTGATTGAGCCGGATCTCGACAGCCCCCGCGGAGTGCGAGAGATCCCAGAGCACCAGGGCGCCCGCGGTATGCGCAGCCTCGGTCAGCGCGCCCATGTCGTGGCGCTCACCGGTGCGGAAGTCCACCTCGGTCAGCATGAGCAGCGCCGTGTCCCCGTCGAGTGCGTCCCGGAGCGCGGCGCGCTCGACAGCACGAACCTCGCACCCGAGCAGGTCTGCGACTCCGCTGGCGATGTAGAGGTCGGTCGGGAAGTTGCTCCACTCGGTGACGATCACGCGGCGTTGCGTCCGAGCCCGCAGCACCGAGGTCATCAACCGGAACAGCCCCACAGAGGTCGTGTCCGCGACCAGCACCTCGCCGGGTGACGCGCCGATCAGCTCGCCGACACGATCACCAACGCGCCATGGCGACTCCATCCATCCCGACTCGGTCCATCCCCGGACGAGGATCGTTCCCCACTCGTGCTCTGCCATCTCCCGCAACCGCGGGACGGCGGCCTTGGGGAGGCGGCCCATCGAGTTGCCGTCCAGATAGATGGTCGCGCCGTCGCTGAGGAAGCGGTCACGAAAGGCCGCGAGTGCGTCCTGCGCATCGAGCGCGATGCACAAGTTACGGTCGAGATTGTCAGGAAGTTGCACGGTCACAGGCGGTTGCGCACCTCCCAGAGCTCGGGAAAGAATCGCGACGCGATCGTGGTGTCCAGATATGCGACCCCGCCGCCGCCGGTGCCGGGACGGGACCCGATCTCGCGTGCGGCCATCAGTGCATGGTGAAAACGCCAGCGCGAGATTGCCTCGTCGTGATCGAGGAGCAGTTCGCATACGCGGTGGAGGACAGCTCGCTCCGGGGTTGCATGGTCGCGGTACAACGCGACCAGCGCGCCGATGCGGCGCTCGCGCAGCTCGGTGGCGTCGCCGTCCGGAGCGTCGAAGCCATGGGCGCGCAGTGACGCGCACAGCGCGGTGAAAAGGTTCGGCAGGCCGAAGCGCCGGCGCAACTCCTCGCGATCGTGGTCGGACAGCGACGACGCATCCGCAGGCGTGGCCCCATCGAGCCCGCCGAGAACCTCGATTGCTCGAAACTGCCCGGACTGCAGCCCGGAGGCCGGTTTGAGTGGATCGCGGAATTTCAGGAATCCCTCCGGCGTCAGGGTCTCGAGCACGCGCAATTGCGCAATCAGCAACTCGTCGACGCGCGTGGTGCGATGCAATGGCGCCATCGCCCTCTGGGGTCGGCCCGCCTGCAGCTCTGCCGTGGCGTAGTCGAGCTCGTGGAGGATCACCTTGAACCAGAGCTCATAGGCCTGATGGATGACCACGAACAGCATCTCGTCGTGGGCTCCCACGGTGAGCGGGTGCTGGAGATCGAGGAGCTCGTCGATGCGCAGGTACGAGCTGTAATCAGTACCGGCCATCACCGCGCCGGCACTCTACGCTCATCACGTTGCCCCCTGGTTCGGGTGAGTCGATGGCTGAGTCATGGACCCCGGGTGACGAGGATGTCGTTCAGCGCGAACTCCTCCGGAGGCGAGAGCTGATCGAAGTCGCAGGAACGCGGGTCCTTGTCGGGTCGCCAGCGCAGGAACCGCGATGCGTGGCGGAAGCGGCCGCTCTGGAGATGGTCGAACGACACCTCGCACACGAGCTCCGGGCGCACCGACGTCCACGCGCTGTCAGCGGAACGCTGCCACCGGCTCGGACCTCCCGGCGTCCGTCCATTACCGAAGCTGTCGCCACCGACGAGCGGCTGCAACTGCTCGAGTAACGCCCGCCGTTCGGCGGCGTCGAAGGACGATGTGTGGCCGACGTGATGGAGCGCGCCATCACTGTCGTACAGCCCAAGGAGCAGTGACCCGATACCGCGCCCATCCTTGGCGATCCGGTAACCGCCGACCACGCAGTCGACCGTGCGCAGGTGCTTCACCTTGACCCAGCGACGCTCGCCGGGGCGGTAGGTGCCGGCCGGGTCCTTGGCGACCACGCCGTCGAGCCCGGCGCCCTCGTACCGTGTGAACCAGGTGGTCGCCTCGTCCGGATCGGTTGTCTGGGGCGTGACCCCGACCGTTCGACTGCTGGCGATCGCCCGCATCAACCCCGCCCGGCGTTCCTCGAGTGGGCGCTCGCGGAGGTCGTCGGCGTCACGGGCCAGCAGGTCGAAGAGCACCACCGAGGCCGGCGTCTTGTCGGCGAGCATCCGCACCCGCGACGCGGCAGGGTGGATGCGCTGCTGCAGAGCGTCGAAGTCCAGCCCGTGCTCAGTGGCGATCACCACCTCGCCGTCGACGATGGCGCGCTCCGGGAGCGCCGCCCGCAACGGTTCGATCAACTCCGGGAAATACCGCTCGAGCGCCAGCGCGTTCCGGCTGGCTATGTGGATGCTGGCGGCGTCGCGGAAGACGATTGCTCTGAAGCCATCCCACTTCGGCTCGTAGAGCCAATTACCCTCTCGGGGGATCTCAGGAGCGGCGCGCGCCAGCATCGGTTCGAGCGGCGGGTCGAATGGGAGCGACACGACCGGAGTGTCGCCGATTGTGGGGTGCTCCGGCTATGCGGTGAGGACACGCGGCCGCGAATCGCGCATACGAAGCCGGAGCAGGTTGTCGACGTCGGCGACGTCGCCGGCTTCGCGGACCGCGGTCTCAAAGCGCGTGATGTCGGTCAGCTCATCAACCTCGCCCCGCAGCGTGATCACCCCGCGGTTTGCGCGGATCTCGAGCCCGGTCGCGAGGTCGCCGAAGCCCAGTGAGAGAGCAACGCGGACTCGGTTGGCGAGCGTCTCATCCCAGCTGCTTGCGCCGGTCCTGCGGGGACGTTTGTCGACGGCCGAACCGACGAGGCTGGCGACGCCGACCGTGGCCCGCCGGGCCGCCGCGCGGCGGCGCGCTCCCGACCGCGGGTGGAGCAGGAATGCTGCGATTGCGATGACTGCGGCGCCGGTGGCTGCTGCCGCGAGCTTGAGAACCCGGGTCACTGGGGGAACCCTCCGCTGGAGTGTGTGCAGGAGCGCTCGTTCAAACGTTGCGCGGAGGGGTTGGTTACGCAGTCGCATTGGGGACCATCTCGACCCCTTCCACGCGGGGTACCGGCGTCGAGTTCCGCGCTCCAATCTGGCTGTCCGACTACTGCGCCGGAGGAGCCGACGGAGGCGGATAGTGCCGCCACTCGGTCCACCTGAGGCCGTCCCACCAACGCAGGATGCCCGACCCGGTTTCCGGATACCACCCGGGCGGTGGCGGCGGCACACCGCCCGCATGACGCACAACCTCGTCGCGCTTGGCGAAGCGCCACACGAGCGACCCGATGATCCCTCCGAGAACCACGATCAGGAGCCACACGATCTTCTCGCTGCCGGTTGCTCGGAACCGCCAGTCGGGAATGTTGGCCACCTCGACGATGACCACGATCCAGTACACGAAAGCCGCGACCGAGATGGCGAAGAACACGAGCGGAACCCAGAGGAACGGAATCGGGAACATCATCGCCGGCACCTACCCCGCATCGGCCCAGCTTCGGGCGAGTGCATGGGCTCTGCTGACCCGCACGGCTCAACCATTTACGGGGTCGCGACCGCGTCTGAATGCCCGCGTTCGTGCAACCGCCGCGGCCGCGACGGTGTCCGCCGCCATCGGCGGAAATGGCCAGACGGCGCTGACGTTGATCTCGCACAGAACGTACGTGTCCTCCCCGGAGGGAGTCTTTGGTCCGTGCAGGAAGTCGGCGTCCCAGATGACCGGCAGTGAGTCGCGATCGATGCTCAGGATGCTGATCATCCTCGGCACCCATTCCCGCTCCACGTGATCGCGCAGGCGTTGATGGGCCGGCGCATCCGAACCGACCATCGGCGTGGACGCCGGGGCGGCCCGGACGTCCTCGGCGTCGAGCAGCCCTCGAGGCCACTGATGGCGGAATCCGACGACCTGGTCGTGCGAGAGGTAACAGCGAACCATGCCGTCGACCAGCCGTTCCTGAAAGGCCTGAGCGACGAGACAAACGGACTAGGCATCGACGGATGAGCGCTTCGGTCGTCGCGCCAGAGGATGCCGATGCGCAGTGGTGCCGGAGCCAATGTCTCGCGAAGCGTCAAGGAGCGTCGTCAGGCGTTGGTTCATACCCAGTCCAAAGGGCTTTGCGGCGCAGCCATCCGCGTGTACGCGTCGCCCGAGTACTCGCGCTCGACCCAGACGACTGCAGCCCATCGGCGGTGAGGACTTCACTGCACAGCGCGACGCACTCGTCGCAGATGAAGGCCCCCTGCCCGGCGATCAGCCGCTGGACCTGCTCTTCCGACCTGCCGCAGAAAGAACAGCGGTTTTCACCACCGTGCCCGGGCCGTTCCATGACGGAACTCTATCTCCGTCGCACTGTGTTCAGCCTGGAGGCCGCCTCGCCCAGGGAGTGGCGAGAAATGAGGGGCTGGTGCGCCCAGGAGGATTTGAACCCCCGACCTTCTGATCCGTAGTCAGACGCTCTATCCGGACTGAGCTATAGGCGCGCGCCAGAGCCGTGACTGTACCCCATGCGGCCTTACCCAATACCCCACCGCGCCGCATAGGCCGGTCGCGGCATGATTCAGGCTCAGAGGCTCAACGGAGGTGGATCCATGGCGGTCACCGGTAGCGTCGACAGAGGCACGCTTCCCGCACTCGCATTCGTCGGCGAGGTCGCTCAGCAGATCCGGGTGGATGGGATTCGAGCGAGCACCAGGGCCGGATCGGGACACCCCACCTCCAGCATGTCCGCCGCCGACCTGATCGCCGTCCTTGCCGCTCGCCATCTCCGCTATGACTTCGACCACCCCGAACTGGCCAACAACGACCACCTCATCTTCTCGAAGGGCCACGCCTCGCCCCTCCTCTATGGCCTGTACAAGGCGGTCGGCGCCGTCACCGACGAGGAGTTGATGACCTACCGCACCTTCGGCTCGAGGCTGCAGGGCCACCCGACGCCGATCATCCCGTGGGTTGACGTCGCCACCGGATCGCTCGGCCAGGGCCTCGCGGTCGCGGTCGGCGTGGCGCTCGCCGGCAAGTACCTCGACCACCTCCCCTTCCACGTCTGGGTCCTCTGCGGCGACAGCGAGTTGGCCGAGGGTTCGATCTGGGAAGCGCTCGACAAGGCGGGCCATTACGGCCTCTCCAACCTCACCGCCATCTTCGACGTCAACCGGCTCGGTCAGCGCGGGCCCACCGAGTTCGAGTGGGACCTGGACATCTACCGCCGCCGCGTCGAAGCCTTCGGCTGCAGGGCGATCGTCATCGACGGGCACGACCTGACCGAGATCGACGAGGCGCTCGCCTCCGCGCGGTCCGATGGCGAGCGGCCGAGCGTCGTGATCGCGCGCACCATAAAGGGCAAGGGATTCGCCGAGATCGAGAACAAGGACGGGTGGCACGGCAAGGCGCTGCCGCCCGAGCTGGCCGAGAAGGCAATCGCTGAGCTGGGTGGGGAGCGCGACCTGCGCATCGACGTCCGCCCACCGGAAGCGCTCGAGTCCGCATCGTCGAAGGTCGCGGACGAGGCCGTGAGCCTGCCCACCTACAAGCTCGGCGACAAGGTCGCGACCCGCAAGGCGTACGGCGACACGCTGCGCGCCCTTGGGGCGCGTCACGATGTCGTTGCCCTCGACGGCGAGGTGAGCAACTCGACCCACGCGGATGAGTTCAAGAACGCATATCCGGAGCGCTTCTTCGAGATGTTCATCGCGGAACAGCAGATGGTCGCCAGCGCCGTCGGGCTGTCGGTGCGCGGCTACATCCCATTCGCGTCCACCTTCGCTGCCTTCTTCTCGCGCGCGTACGACTTCATCCGGATGGCGGGCGTCTCCCAGGTGAGCGTCCGGCTCTCCGGCTCGCACGCGGGCTGCGAGATCGGCGCCGACGGTCCCTCACAGATGGCCCTCGAGGACATCGCCGCCATGCGCGCCGTGCACACCTCGACGGTGCTGTATCCGAGTGACGCTGTGTCGACGGCGTCACTGGTTTCCCAGATGGCCGATATCGACGGCATCAGCTACATCCGCACCACCCGTGGCGCCTATCCGGTCCTGTACGGCAGCGACGAGGAGTTCCCGATCGGTGGCGCGAAGGTGGTCCGCCAATCCACCAACGACGTGGTGACACTCATCGGTGCGGGGGTGACGCTGCACGCGTGTATCGCCGCGGCGGAACGCCTGTCGAACAGCGGCATCTCGTGCCGCGTGATCGATCTCTACTCGGTGAAGCCGATTGACACCGCAACGCTCCGTGAGGCCAGCGACGCGACGGCCGGGCGTCTGGTCGTGGTCGAGGACCACTACCCGGAGGGTGGTCTCGGCGCTGCCGTGATGGAGGCGCTCGCGCTCGAGGAGAACCCGCCCCGGGTCACCCACCTGGCGGTTCGCGGCCTGCCCGGTTCCGCCGCACCGGACGAGCTGATGGCCGCCGCGGGCATCGATGCCGACGCGATCGTCGCCGCCGTGAACACGATGGTCGGCGCTCCCGCGGAGGCGCGCTGATGGCGACTCCGCTGCAGCAGCTCGGCGAGCACGGTCAGTCTGTGTGGCTCGACTTCATCAGCCGCGAATTGGTGACCACCGGGCAGCTGGAGCACCGCGTCGCTGAAGAGAACGTCACCGGGCTGACGAGCAATCCGACGATCTTC
>PNBE01000210.1 GCA_003135895.1 Candidatus Dormiibacterota bacterium | reverse complement strand
TGGTTGGAATGACGACTAGAGCGTGCTTGATGGAATCCATTGGAATCGCGGCGACATCTATAGGCGTCCATTGGCCGGAGCCGATCGCTCCTCCTCCGCACCGCTCCCTTGACGGTGAGCATCCTGCCAGCAACGGTGACCGTCGGCGCCACCAGACTTTTAGTCCGCGTTAGGACTGATGACAGGACGCTGGCGTGACCGACGATGACAACGCACGATTGCGAGTGTCGGCCCCATAGCACGCTGCGCTGAGGCAGGGTCCGCGCTCGGGGCCGACACAGCAAACGTTCGGCGGGCGTGAGGGACCGTAGCTCCGCATCAGTGAAGACAGCATTCGACTGGCGCGGCAGCGCGAAAGCCTGACGAAGCAGGACACTTGGCGGCCACCGGAGGGGCTCATGACCCTTCAACGCAGGCAAGGTGACCTGAGCGAGCCTTGATGTAGGCCAAAACACCCCGCGCGGCGATCACCGACCGGCTTGGCGTAAGCAGGATGCAGGCCTCACCCTGTGGGTGAGGCCTGCATCCTTGGAATCGGCGGCGGGGGCGACTACCTTTTCATCGGAGCCATGTCCCAGATGTTCCCAACGCCAGAACCGTGAGCCCGACATAGCCGTGGCACAGATTGCTGCAACCGTTTCGCCACCGCGACGACGGTGGATCAAGCTCCTCGCCTGGGGGATAGCCGGGTTCGCCTGGCTCATCATCGGATTCGCGATCGCCTTGGCCATCATGAATGGCCCCGCGCTGCGCAATATCGACCTCGTCGGGGCGTTTGTGCAGGCGGCGGCGCCGAGCATCGCCATTGCGCTGGTCGGTGGGCTCATCGCCTCGCGTCAGCCACGGAACCCGATCGGATGGCTGCTGCTGTTCGGTGCGACCGGCACCGCCCTGCAGGGTCTTGCCGGTCAGTACGCGGTCCACACAGTGGTGGTTGACAGGGGATCTCTGCCGGGGGTCGAGTGGATGGCGTGGCTCGGATCCACCGTGGGCGGTCTCGTCTACCCCGGAACAGTCGTGCTCATCCTCCTGCTGTTCCCCAACGGCCGATTGCCGTCCACACGATGGCGATCGGTCATGTGGCTCGATCTCGCGTTGGCGGCCGTCAACAATGGGATCGGATTTCTCGACCCCGCGCCGATTGCCTCCCCGGGCGTGCCCAGCGTGCCCAACCCGCTGGTGCTGGCGCACATCAACGGCCTCGAGATGGGTCCCGTCGGGTATGTGGTGTATCTCGGTGGCCTGCTCGTGGTGCTGGCCGCGGCCGTATCGCTGGTGATCCGGCTTAGGCGCGCGAGAGGCGCCGAACGCGAACAGGTCCGCTGGGTCGCCTACGCGCTGGGGACCACGGTGGTGCTCTCGATCGCGTACACGCTGGCCGGGCTGGCCGTGCCCACGCTGCAGAACAACGTGGTCGGCAACGTCATCGTGGTCGCCGGATTCGGTCTCGGCCTGCCCGCGGCAATCGGCGTCGCCATGCTCAGGTACCACCTCTACGACATCGACATCGTGATCAGCCGAACCCTGGTGTACGGCGCACTCGCCATTCTCATCACCGCCGTGTATGTCGGGATCGCCGTGGGAATCGGCACCCTTGTTGGAAGCGGCGGCAAGCCCAACCTGGGGTTGTCCATCCTGGCCACGGCGATTGTCGCGGTGGGGTTTCAGCCGGTGCGCGAACGACTTCAGAAGATCGCCAACCGGCTGGTGTACGGGAAGCGCGCAACTCCGTACCAGGTTCTCAGCGAGTTCTCCGAACGTGTGGCGGAATCGTATGCCGCCGAAGATGTGCTTCCACGCATGGCCAGCGTGCTGCGCGACGGCACCGGCGCGGAGCTCGCCACCGTTTGGGTGCGCGCAGACGGCCGGCTGCTTCGAGCGGCGGCGTCGCCGGTGTCGAACGCAGACGCAGAACCCCTCGATCTCAATGGATCGTCATCACTCGAGATCCCGGGCGCGGATCGATCGGTGCTGGTGCGCCACCAAGGTGACGTGCTCGGCGCTTTGACCATCACGAAGCGGCGCGGGGAGTCGATCACGCCGATCGAGGTCAAGCTCATGGACGACCTCGCCCACCAGGCCGGCCTCGTGCTCAAGAACGTCGGCCTGACCGCTGATCTGCAGGCTCGGCTGGTGGCCCTGCGCGCCTCACGGCAGCGCCTTGTGGTCGCCCAGGATGACGAGCGCCGTCGTCTCGAACGCAACCTTCACGACGGCGCCCAGCAGCACCTCGTCGCCATCAAGGTGAAGCTCGGGCTCGCCGAGATGCTGGCGACGCGCGACCCCGAGAAGGCGAAGGCCGCGGTCGCGGAGCTCAAGCACGACGCCGACGAAGCACTGGAGACGCTGCGTGACCTGGCACGGGGCATCTATCCGCCACTGCTCGCGGACAAGGGGCTGCCCACCGCCCTGCAAGCGCAGGCACGCAAGGCCACCCTGCCGGTCACCATCGAGGTCGACGGGGTCGGACGCTATCCCCGGGACACCGAGGCGGCGCTGTACTTCTGCATTCTCGAAGCCCTGCAGAACATCCAGAAGTACGCTCAGGCCTCGAGTGCAGTGGTGCGCCTCCGCGAAGCCGGGGATCGGCTCTCCGTCGAGGTTGCCGACAATGGTCGCGGCTTTGACGTCAGCACCACCATTCGTGGCAACGGGCTGACGAACATGGAGGACCGGCTGGAGGCGCTGGGCGGGACGCTGCACATCGCATCCAGTCCCGGCAACGCCACCACTCTGCGCATGATTCTTCCGGTGTCGGCGACACCAGCCGTGGGTGGCTAGTTCTGAGTGCCCAAGCAACACCGGGAAGACGAGTGAGAGTTGGACGTATTCCCGTACGCGTCGCGATGGTGTTCGCGATCCTTGCACTCGCGCTCGAGGTGGGCTCCTTGGTCATCTATGCTGCGGCCGCCGGTTTCTCCACCAGCCTGAACGTGCCACCGACCCAGCTCCTCGCTTCCGGTTCGAGCGGTGCGGACCTGATCAGGTGGGGAAGCCTCGTGGACATGTTCGGATATCTCTGCATCCCACCCGTCGTCCTATTCCTCCAAGATCGGTATGGCGGCGCCAGACTGATCGACGTCTACGCCACAGCCGGCCTCGCATTGGTCGTGATCGGTTCCATCGGCGCCGTCGTGATGGCAACCGCGGCCCCGTTCTTGATCAACCACTACCCGACCGCGTCACCCGCCGAGAGACAGACCCTCGAGTTCGTATTTGCGGCGCTCTACCGCGCCGTTGTTGAGGGGATGTGGCAGACGCTGGAGACGATTCCAGCTGCCGTCTGGCTCCTCGGCACCGCGATCGCCGCTCGGGCCGAACCCCGCCGCTCTATCTTCTGGATCCTGCTCGTGATTGGGCTTGCCAACGCCGGCATCGGCCTGTTCCGGCTCTCTGGCCTCTGACAACATCGTCCCGACGGTGCTAGGACATGCTCCGCGGATGTCGTTCACAGGTGCCAGCCTAGTCGCGCCACCACACAGGAGAAAGGCGCTCCTTCGATTCATACGTGAAATAACCGGAAAACTGTAAGCGCTATGTATGCGCTGGAGTGCCACAATCCCTTGCTATGAGCAGCGGCATCCGGCCTCAACCGTGGGGATTGATGCCTTTTGCAGGAAAAGTCATTATTCCTGGTTAGAGCTCTACACCCTACCTGCCGACAGGCTCCCAACGCACCGCACAACCGATCGCTACGAGATCGAATTGGGCGTCCGTCGGGGAGACAGGACTCGAACCTGCGACCCCTGGTCCCCCAGACTGGTCCTCATTTCCCGATGAGTGCTGAGTTCGATTGAGAGTGGTTGTGTGGGGAATTGGTTGGAATGACGACTAGAGCAGGTGCGATGGAATCTGTTGGAATTCCGTCAACACGCACCCCTGCGCGTACCGGACATTGCTTCCCTCCCCACTGCTCTAGACTTGGAAATTCTGGCGGCCGTCGGGTGCGTCGAGCATCTGAAGCCCCTGGATCTGGTGACAGGACGCTCGTGTGGGGCGAGTAGCCTCATCGTCGGCTGCAGGGAGAGGGTTGTCGCCAGCACGTTGAGGTCACCCTCGTTCCCACCAGCGCGGGGCGCCGGTCTAGGGTCCTGCACTGCGATTTGCCCACCGACGACGCCCCGCGTCACGCCGCTGTGTGGGAACACTTCTGGACCTCTTGATACTGCTCGGGTGTGGGCAGGACCCTGGCTCGGACTTATGGCTTGCCGGTATCGAGGTGGAGAAGCAGCAGGCCGCTTGGCATCGTTCGTCGCGACGGACTCCGGTGGTCAGGTGCTGGAGCGTCAGGCGAGATGGGACACGAGCTTCGCGACGAGGTCGGCCGCGGGTAACACTCGGGTCACGCTGCCGACGCCCATCCCTGCGTACTGCGCCATCGCGTCGATCCGGCCTTCAACGTGGCGACTCGGCGTGGCAGAACTGAAGCGGAGGACCGGCCGCCGGGCAGCGGGTGGGCCGCCCTCAGCGACAACGTCGCCCGTGAAGGCCTCCGCCGCTGCCAGTGCGCTCTTCAGCACC
Organism: Candidatus Dormiibacterota bacterium; assembly: GCA_003135895.1. Classification (GTDB taxonomy): domain Bacteria; phylum Chloroflexota; class Dormibacteria; order Aeolococcales; family Aeolococcaceae; genus Palsa-851. The sequence continues at coordinate 19,785 of PNBE01000210.1, read as the reverse complement.
CGGTGCGGCGCGTCCGGCCAGCCCACGGCAAATGCAGTGGTCAGCACGGTGTCGTCACCGGATTGGGCGGCCAGCAGCGCCTCGATATACGCGGGATGGCCCCGAGACTCATGAGTCGCAATGAAGGCGGTGCCGATGCGGACGGCCGCAGCGCCAGCACTCAATGCAGCCGCAACGCTCTCCGGAGCGGCGATGCCACCCGCTGCCACGACAGGTATGGAGACGCGTTCGCGGACCTCGTGCAGCAGCTCATCGCGCGGCTGCGTCCCACGTACGTGCCCACCGGCCTCGACGCCCTGGGTGATGACGAAGTCGCAGCCGGCATCCTGCGCCGCGAGCGCGTCATCGAGGGAGCCGACCTGCCAGGCGACAAGTGCCTCGCCAGCCGACCGCGCACGGGCTACGAGCGCGGGGTCGGGCGTCGTCCAGAACACCTCGACGACGCGGAGTCGCGCTGCCGCGGTCTCGAAAGTCCCAAGGTCATCCTGGATCGCATGCCCGAAGAAACCCATACCGACCGCGCCGCCGCCGGCACCGGCCACCGCGTTGGTCATCCGCTCCTCAGCCGGCTCCAGGTCGAATTCGCACAGCATTCCGAGCGCACCGGCGCGCGCCACCGCGCCGGCGAGCTCCGGGCCGGAGACCCCGCCCATTGGCGCCTGCTGCAGCGGTTGCGTGCATCCAACGAGACGCGTGAACGCGGTCTGCATATGCATCCTCCGGTGGAAGCAGCGAAGACCACATCATAGGCAGCGAGACGTCATGCATGTCGCAGGTCACCGACGTGGCTTCCTGGCGGTCGCCCACCCGAACTCGGAGATGACCCGCGCGCCGAGCTGGGGTCATACAGCGCGCTGAAGGCATTACATCACACACGAAATGTAGAGCAAGCTCACCCTTCGAGCGGCACTCGCTGCCGTAGCTTGACAACAATAGAACCATTGTTGGGGTGCAGGACATCCATTGCCCGGGCACGGGCTACACGGCTAGTCGTCGACCACTCGCTGCACTTCGAGGACTGCATGAACCAGCCCCGCCTGGCTGAGGGCAAGTGGATAGTTCCCGAGGAAGTCCCCCGTCGAGGGATCAATCTCCTCTGGGAGGAGGAGGAGGTCGGTTGCGAGCCCGAGGACCTGGTCGAAGAGTCGAAGGCCCTCCTCTCGACGCCCGAGGCGGAGTAGCGCCTCGAGGAGCCAGAAGGTGCACGGAAGAAACGCGCCCTCTCTGCCCGGCAGACCGTCGCGGCCGGGGGCGTATCGATAGAGCAATGGATCTCCGGCGCTGAGCTGTTTCCAGGTGGCGTCGACTGTGCCTGCAAGCCGCGCCGACCCATCTGCCTCAAAGCCAGTGAGCGGCAGCAACAGCAACGCCGCATCAAGTTCCTCCGATCCGTAGGAGCGGACGTACGCTCCCAGCCGCGTGTCGAACCCTTTCTCGCGAATTTCGGCAGCGAGCTCGTCCCGCGCCAGCTCCCACGCCGTCACTCTTTGACGGCTCACCTTCTGGCGATGCCCTACACGGGCGGCGCGATCAAGTGCGATCCAGGCCCACACTTTCGAGTGCACGTACTGGCGCGGAGCTTCACGAATCTCCCAGATGCCGGCATCCGGCCGGCGCCAGTCGCGAGCAACGATGTCAGCGTACTGACTGAGAACTCTGAGGCTGTTGCGACTAAGTCGATGGCCTGCCTCGACGAGGTTCCAGATGGCGTCGATGACCCAGCCGTAAACATCGAGTTGATGCTGTTCCTGGGCGAGATTGCCAACGCGAACGGGGCGGCTCTTCCGATAGCCGGATACGGTGCGTACCTCACGTTCTGGTGCACCAGTTGCTCCTTCAAGCGTGTAGAGCACACGGATACCAGGCTCGCTGGAGGCGGCGCACGATGTGAGCCAGTCGACGAACCCGCGTGCCTCTTGGTGCTTGCCGACTGCCAGGAACGCGGCGACACCCACACTCGCATCACGCGGCCACGAAAAGCGATAGTCCCAGTTGCGCATTCCTCCGATCTCCTCGGGAAGTGAGGTCGTTGGTGCGGCAACCGGGGCGCCGGTGGGGCTGTAGGTGAGAAGTCGCAGGTTGATGAGGCTGCGGATGAGAACGTCGCGGTGCGCTGGCCCACAACGTATCTCTGCACACCATCGCTGCCACCAACGATCCGTGCGCCCAAGCAGATCTGCGGCGACCCGATGCGTCATGGGGCTGCGCCGCGTGCCGAGCAGTGTGCTGATGCGCTCGCCCGTGGCCAGGTCCCCCTTCCAGGTGCCTGACGTGCTGAGCTTGAGCGACGGCGCGGTGTGGAGGGTGAATGGCGCTGGCTCCGTTCGCCCCGGGAGTCCACGTCGCGGGGCGTAGCGTAGGTGGACCTCGACCTGACCGCGCACGCACTCGAGCACGCGAACCACGGCTGGAGTGCGGGTGTTCATGATCATCGCCTCGGTCAGGCGCGCTTCGCCGAGTGGCCCGCTCCATTCTGTGACCAGCACGGCCGAGGCGTTTCGGTAGTGGCGTGAGACAACCCTGGCGCCGGCAACTGTCAGTTCGAAGCGACCACCTCGTTCGGCGTCGATGAGCCGGCCGAAGATGGGCTCCGAGTCGAACCGCGGCCAGCACATCCAATCCATCGACCCGGCTGGGGAAACCAGTGCTCCCGTCCGGGTGTCCCCGATGAAGCCGTATTCATGAATTCGGGGAGTGCCATCCTGCGTTTGTTCCACGTTATCGGACGTTACGACGAGGAGTTACATTTGCGCACGTGACCCCTGACTTGGAAGCTCAGCTCGACTGCGCGTCCATCGCCTGACCTGATATGGCAAGCGCGGGGATCGTGATCATCGGCGCCGGGATGTGCGGTGGCAACGCCGCTGTCACGCTGCGCGAGGAGGGCTATCGGGAGCGCGTCGTGCTGGTCGGCGACGAGCCCGGGGCGCCGTTTGGGCGCCCTCCCCTGTCGAAGACGTATTTCCGCGACGAAGAGGACCTGACGGCGTGGATGGTCAAACCTGCCAACTGGTATGAGGAGAACGATGTCGAGCGCTTGCAGGCACGCGTAGAGGCAATCGACACGCAAGCGCGCGAAGTCGTTCTCGAGGGGTCGCGCAAGCCCATCGCGTTCGACCGGGTTCTGATCGCATCGGGCGGCCGCAATCTGCGTTTGGCAGTCCCCGGTGCAGACCTCCCCGGGGTGCTCGGGCTGCGCACCTTAGCCGACTGCGAGGCCATCAAGGAGGTGGCGGTACCTGGCAGCCACGCCGTCGTCGTGGGTATGGGCTTCATCGGCAGCGAGATGGCTGCGTCGCTCCGCCAGCGTGGCGTCAGAGTCACGGCAGTAGTGAGCGGCGTCGGCCCCTTGGCGCGGGTCCTCGGCGACGCCGTTGGTTCGGTGATGGCGGCGATCCATCGCGAGAAAGGAGTCGAAACGCTCGTCGATGATCGTGTTGTTGCGTTCATGGGAGCTGGTCGCGTGGAGCGCGTGCTGACCAGTCGTGGCGCGATCGTGCAGTGCGACTTCGCCGTGACGGGAACTGGCATCGAGCCAGCGGTGGCGGTCGCCCGCGCGAGTGGTATTGCTATCGATGACGGAATCATGGTGGACGAACGATGTCGCACCAATGTTGCGGCTGTTTACGCCGCAGGCGACGTGGCGAGCCAGCGTCATCCGATCTTCGGCCGCGTGCGCGTTGAGCACTACAACAACGCGGAACGCCAGGGCCGCGCAGCGGCGCGATCCATGCTTGGCGCAACCGAACCGTACGACGACCTCCTCTCCTTCTGGTCGGATCAATACGAGCATGCGGTTGAATACGTTGGGCAGGCGCCGCGCTGGGACCAGTTCGTGGTACGAGGCAGCCTCGAGCAGCGCCGCCTCCTCGGCTTCTACCTCGGGGCCGGCAGGGTGCTTGCGGTGATGGGACTCAACCGCGGTGGTGACCCGGAGTTGGATGAAGGCGGAGAACTCTTTGCGGCTAAGGCTTTGGTCCGCAATCGCGTCGAAGTCTCTCCAGGCGTGTTGGAGGATGAGGCGACTGACCTCCGCGGCCTCGGTCGCTGAAACATCACTCGCGGATGGTCAGCTGCCCCTCCGGGATCGAATGATCGCGCGACGCCCTTCGTGAAGTGGGTGCCGTGGGAATGGCCGCCGATCGACGCGAACGCCACAATTGCAGCAACCGCCGACATATCATGACCCTCTGACCACGCTGCGAACTCAGCGGCAACCCGGCGCTTCCCTGCCCCGCGCCGACCTGCCAATCTTGACGTGCCGATGAGCTCCGCGAGTCCCGTCCTGCGCGTCTGCCGGCGTGAGTCCTTCGACGCTGCGCACCAGCTGCGCGATCCTGGGCTCTCCGCGGAGGCGAACCGTGCCCTCTACGGCAAGTGCGTCAACCTTCACGGCCACCGATATCAGCTCGAGGTGATCGTCACCGGCGAGATGGACGGCGCATCGGGCTACGTCGTCGACCTGAAGCAGCTCGCCGATCTCATTAAGACCGAGGTTATCGAACACGTCGACCACCACAACCTCAACACCGACATTCCCTGGCTCGAAGGTCGGATTCCCACGGTGGAAACCCTTGCCATGGTGTTCTTCGAACGGCTCCGGCCGCACATCCCCAGCGGCGCGCTGCACAGCGTGCGCCTGTGGGAGACGGAGAAGAACTGGGCGGAATGCAGCCGCGGCGACTGACCCAGATGGCGACGACGAGCCGAAACACCGAGCTGACGCGACGCTACAGCGACGAGGACCTGCGCGTCTTTTCGTTCGCAGAGAGAGCACGATTTCTCGGCAGTGGGACGCCTGCCCCGCGCGGTGACCGATCGCTCGCCTTCGAGCTGCTCTATCGGCTCGAACCCCAATTGTACGACCGGCTGGTCGCCGCCGAGCGCATTCATCCCGCGGTTCTCGAGTGGCTCCCACGCGTCGATCGAGTGGTGGAGGTCGGAGCCGGCACGGGTCGTCTCACCACACATCTGCTGACCTTGTGCGCACAGATGGTGGCGGTGGAGCCGGCGCGGCCGATGCGCGAGCGGCTTTCCACCGCCCTGTCCCCTAACGCATTGGGAAAGGTCGACATCGTCGATGGCTTCTTCGACGCACTGCCGATAGATGACGACTCAGCAGACCTGGTGGTGAGCTGCTCCGCACTCGACCGCGACACAGCGCACGGCGGGGATGCTGGTCTGGCCGAGATGGAGCGGGTGTGCGCACCCGGGGGTATGGTGGTGGTCGTCTGGCCGCCGAACCACCTCGACTGGCTCAGCGCTCACGGATTCACACATCTGAGCTTTCCGGGCTCGATGTGGATGGAGTTCCGAGACACCGCGGAAGCGATCGAGATGACGGAGATCTTCTACCCGCATGCCGCAGCCGAGGTCCGAGTTCGCGGTACGGCGCGCGTCGACTACGACCTTCTCGGCGTCAATCCACCCCGCGACCTCGTATTCAAGAAGAAGCACTGCAATTGAGGCTCGCGCTGATCGCCTCGCTTGTGTCGCCGATTCGCGAGCCCCAGTGCGGTGGTGCCCAGGCATTTCTGTCAGATCTCGCTGCGGGACTGGCTCAGCGCGGCCACGAGGTCGATGTCTTCGCCGCGTCAGGATCGGAGATCGAAGGGGTTCGCTGTGTCGATGTCGGAGTTGAGGCGTCAACACTGCAGGAATACCTCTACCACGCCGGCACGACCCCGCCCGTCGACAACTCCGTGTTCGAGGCGGCTTACGCGCGCGTCTTTGGCGCAGTCGGTGAGCGCTCCTATGACGTCGTCCACAGTCACGCATTCGACGCGCCTGCGATTCGGCTTGCGGTCGAGGTGGACGCACCCGTGATCCACACGATGCACCTTCCCCCCGAGGCGTCTGTGGTGCACGCGCTTCGCGACGCGTCGCAAGCGTTCAATCCACCGCTGATTGCCATGGTCTCGAGGGCGCAGGCGCAGGCTTGGCGAGAACTCGTCAACATCGACCTGGTGCTGCCAGTGGGCATCCCCACCGCGAGAATCCCGTGGTCTGCCACGCCAGGATCCGGCGTTGTGTTCGCGGGCCGCTTCAGCCCTGAGAAGGGTGCTGCCGAGGCAATCGCGGTCGCGCGCCGCGCCGGGCTATCGATCAACCTGTACGGCGACGCCTACGACGGCGCGTACGCCGAGCAGGAGGTGAATAGCGCAGGCGGCCGGCCCGGGGTCACCGTCCACCCCGCGGTTCCCAGGCCCGCGCTCTGGGGCGCCATCGCCGGCGCAGCGGCTGTGCTCTGTCCGGTTGGCTGGGACGAGCCGTTTGGTTTGGTTGCCGCTGAAGCGCAAGCGTGCGCGACCCCGGTTGTCGCGTTCCGGCGAGGTGGACTCGAGGACGTCATACTCGACGGCGTCACCGGGTTCCTTGTGGCTCCAGGCGATATTGCCGCCGCGGCTGCGACGCTCGGCCGCATCGACGACATCGAGCGCACTGCCTGTCGGAGACACGCCGAGGCGCACCTCGACATCGAATCGGTGCTCGACGCACACGAGCGGGTCTACCAAGGCTTGCTCCGTCGGGAGGCTGCGGCCGCACGTGGCTGAGCGCGAACACTGGCTCGCAGGTCGGGTCGCCGTCGTCACCGGCGCCAGCCGCGGCATCGGTCGAGCTACCGCCGAAGCGATCGCGCGCGAGGGTGCGCATGCCGTCGTCGCCGCCAGAGGAGTGGAAGCCCTCGACGCAACCGTGGCAGCGATTCGCGACTCCGGCGGTCGGGCAACCGCCGTGCCCACCGATGTCAGCGACGCGAGCGCGGTCAAAGAGCTCTTCAGCATCGCCAACGACATCGGGCCGCCCGCGGCCCTGGTATGCGCTGCCGCCACCCTGGAGCGCGAGTCCTTCGATGAGATCAGCCTCGCATCGTGGGAATACACGATGAGCGTCAACCTCACAGGCGTGTTCAACTGTTGCCGCGCTGCCTTCACCATGATGCGGAACGCCGGCGGCGGACGCATCGTCAATATCGCTTCACTTTCAGGCGTGTACGCGACCGAGAAGTTTCCCGGCCTTGCCGCATACAACACGACGAAGTACGGCGTGATCGGGCTCACTGAGGCGATCGCCGTCGAGGGCAGGTCATGTGGCGTGACGGCTGTCTCGCTGAGTCCTGGCGCAGTGGACACCGACATGCTGCGCCGCGCCAATCCGTCGCTCCGCGCAGGCGTGACCGCTGCTCAGGTCGCGGCGATGATCGTGACCTTGTTGGACAGCCCCTTCAGCATCGCCAGCGGTGCGAATGTTCCCCTCTTCTCGAATGTTTGACCGGATCGACATCCGTGCTGAGGTCGGGGTAGGCGCATTCATGGACTCAACTGCTCTGGTCAGTTGCCGCTAAGCCTCGAATTCGAGCGATGTAGGGCTACCCAGCGACAGAAGGCCGCAGCTCAACAAAGGAGGGTTCACCATCGAAACGGACGCTGGCGAGACACCAAGAGCGCAGGCTCACCATGTCGCTGCTTCGCTGGTCGAGGTCGACCTGACCACAGAATTGGCGTCCCTGCGAGCCAGTGACTCGTACCAAGCAGCCGACCACGCCGCCAAGACGATCGCCAAGCAGCCCGGCGTCCGCGTTGTGCTGATCGCCCTCAAGCCCGGAGGGCACATGCACGAGCACCACGCTGACTGGGCAATCACCGTGCAGGCAGTCCACGGCCACGTGGAATTCAAAGTGGCCGACCGAACGGTCGTGTTGGCACCCGGGCGCCTTGACCATTGCGGCTGGCATGCCGCACCACGTCATGGGCATCGACGAGAGCGCGGTGCTCTTGACTATCGGTGGAGCACACGGGCCGTCGTGACCTGGATACCAGGACTCCAGACAACCCACCTACGCGAACGCAGAGGAGAACGCCATGTCGCGGTTCGTATATTGGGACGTCCCTTCCACGATCGACATTCAGACCGGTTCAGTTGTGTCGCGCGTGATCTTCAGCGACAACGGAATTGAAGTCACGGTCTTCGGCTTCGACGCAGGCGCGGGGCTGAGCGAGCATCAAGCATCACGGGCGGCCATTGTGCAGGTCATCAAAGGCCGGCTCGAGTTCACCGCGGATGGCGAGCAACTTGACGCGGGACCGGGCTCCTGCTCCACATGGAGCCAGGAACACCTCACAGTCTCGCCGCTCGCGAACCGACGGTCATGCTCCTCACCCTCGTCGACGCCGGGTGAATCCTCGTCGCGCCCCCATGGAAGGGGCATAGCCTCGGCCTCGCTTGGAATTGCCGTTCTCCTGACCAGGCGGTGTGTCAATGACCGTTTCGCTTGGCTACATTGGGGCATACATCGTGCTGGTTGGCGTGGGCTCCTTCATCGAAAGTCCCGTAGGGCGCGGCTTTGGACCTTTCCAGCTCAACGCGCTGATACGCACCGGCAGCCTGGTGGCCGCCCTTGTAGCACTCGTCTTGACCCATGGCTTCGCAATTCCTGCGGGTCCATCCGCGCTGGCTGGACTTGGCATCGGTCTGATCACCGGCGTGGGATCGCTCTTCTACTGCTTCGCGCTCGATTTCCTCTCTATCGCAATGGTGGTGACCTTTTCGAACCTCTACATCGTGATCCACAACGCTGCTCGGAATCGTCGTCCTCGGTGAGCGCGTCACGGCGTTGAAGATCGTGGGCTTGGCATGCATCTTGGTCGGGGTGGTACTGCTGGCTCACCCTCCTGCCCGATACGCAGTGACTCCCGAGGCAGCAAGCTCCGACAAGAAGATGGTCGGTTTGCGGGCCTTGGGAACCATGGCGATCTACGTCATCATCGTCGGGGTCGGAGCTTTCCTCGAGAAGCCAGCCTTGAAAGGCCTCGATGCGACCCAGCTCAACGGTCTGATGGCCATCGCCATGACGGCAGTTGCCGGCGTGGCGCTCGCTGTCAGAGGACCGCGGTTGCCGATGACCAAACGCACGTTGGGTGGATTCGGTGTCGGCTCCATGATCGGTATCGTCTCGGTGTTTTACTTCTTAGGGCTTGCCGGCCTCCCCGCGTCCGTTCGCGGCCGCGCCCTCGAACGCCTACATCATCGTCACTGTGGTGCTCTCAACCATCTTCCTACGACAGCCGTTGACCAGAGATCGCGGCGGAGCCATCGTCCTGACATTGCTCGGAGTCACTAGTATGGCGCTCTCGGCCGGCTGATTCCGATCGATTGTGACCGTGCCCGGCCTTCGCTCTACGGCCGCTTACACAACATCGCCATTTCGCAGACGTGACACGGCACCGCGTGTGAGATGCGTCGATTTCTGGGTACTTCTCAGTCGCTTGGTGGGCACGAACCGACCGTAGTGCTCCTCCAGGCTCGTCGAGGATGGGTGACACTCGTCGAACGTCACGGTCAGTGCACGATTGCGGCCGTTCAGATCAACTCTCATCGGGCCTTGAGCACGACACAGCACCGGCCCGGTTTCGGGTCCAGAGTGACAGTAACCCCATCAAGAGCGAGACCCTCGACGACGCCCTCCATCAGCGCCAGGTTCATGCCGCATACGACGCTCCGGTTCGTTTGAGCGAGTGCGTCGAACGGACAGTTGCCCAGCGTGATGCGCTGACCGTCGCGCCCAGGTTCGAATCCGACGGCTTCCAACTCCGCGTGGAGGCCTTCCACTAAGCGGCGCTTCGACGGCCGCCGGCCCAAGTTGCTGCGCAGGTTGACCCCGAGGCGGGACCCGAAGTCGCGAGCGGCCTCTGCAAGCGAAAGTGGTTGGTCAGACGCAGGGTTTGGGTCACCGGCGCTTATCAGTACCTTGGCGGCGAGCTCGTAGTTGCGGGGCGGGAAGGAGACTTGTACTTCGTGCGCCGAGCGGCCGTACACCTTTGCCGGCCTGCCGGCACCCGGCCCCGTGCGCCCAGGGGGCCGCCTGTACTCGACTCTGAGCAGGCCAACGTCGACGAGCCGATCCAGGTGATATGCCGCCAGCGGCCGCGAGATCTTCACGGCTTTAGCAGCCTGGTCGCGATTCACTCCCTCGGCGCGCGCGGCGACGTGGCGATAGAGAGCTCGACGAACTGGATCATCGAGCGCCGCGACCGCGCCGACATCATCGAACGCCCCGGGGTGCATGCCTCATTCTAAGACACAGATCGATTGGTAAAACAGTTCCTTCGCCACGCTGCAACTCCACAACCCAGGGCGTCGTGGGGACATTTGCCTCTAAAACTAGTAGAGTACGGTTATAGAAGCGCAGACACCGGCTCCCAACCCCGCCATCGCGTGGCTGAGGCCGTTGAGGAGACACCTGTGGCCGAACCCTTGATTGATCGGTGGATCCGGCGTCAGCGTTGGATGGACGGCTTCGCCGAGATCATCCAGAAGGGGATCGGATGGATCTATGGCGTGCTCGGCAGGCCCGGGCGGTTCCTCCAGGACCTCATGCACGGGACGAAGGTCCTGGGCCACCCGCTCCATCCCGCGATCACGGATATCCCCATGGGCGCCTGGGCGGTCGCCGTTGTCGCCGACTTCGTGGCGCACTTCACGAATCGCCTCCCCACCGAGGCTGGCGACGTGGCACTTGCCGTCGCTCTCGCGGCAGCGCTGCTCGCGGTGCTCACGGGATACACCGACTTCCACCACACCTTCGCCCACGAGCGCCGGGTTGCGCTGACCCACGGTTTGATCATGTCCGTGGCCGTCACACTCGGCGTGGTTTCGATGGCGCTGCGATGGTGGTCGGGCAGCGGGATCCACCCTCTGGCGGTCGGCCTCTCCACCGCCGGGTTCGTCCTTCTGATCGTGGGCGGCTACCTCGGCGGCCATCTCGTGTTTGGTCTCGGGACCATGGTCAATCGCAACGCCTTCGCCGAAGGTCCGGAGGATTTCGTTGCCGTGGGTGTGGCCAGCGACTTCGCTGAGGGCACATTGACGCGGGTGGACGCAGCTGGGATGCCTGTCCTGATGGTCCGCGATGGCGGCGAATTGCACGCCATAGCCGCCGTCTGCTCGCACGCCGGTGGGCCGCTCGACGAAGGAACGCTCGACGGTGGCGTCGTCACCTGCCCCTGGCATGCATCGCGGTTCTGCATCACTGATGGGAAGGTGAAGAATGGTCCAGCCACTTTCGGACAGCCGGTGTTCGTGGTACGCGAGATCGACGCGAACATCGCGGTGAAGCCCGAGGTACCGTTGCATTGACCCCCGCGGCCTTCCTCCTCGCCGGCGCCCCGGATCTGACGCGGAGTGCAGGAACTGCAGAGAAGGAGCAGCGTGTCTGAGCGCACATCGACCGGCATCGTCTCAGCCCTTGATCACCTCGAGGAGCGCGACACCAGGGAGGAACTCACCGCGGGGTGGGACGCGATGTCGCCGCGTGTCATTTCCGACGATCAGTGGGCTCGTTTCGAGACATACATGACTGAGATCTTCTTAGCCATGGGCATGGCTCTTGACACTCCAGGGACCGCACGCACCCCCGCTCGTTTTTTGCATGCGCTCTTCGACGCAACCGAGGGGTACGAAGGCGACGAGAAGATCGTGACCGCGTTTCCTACTGAGTGCCATGGCGGTCCGGACTGCCGCATCAGCCAGATCGTCGAAGGACCGATTCCCTTCTTCTCGCTCTGCGAGCACCATTCGCTGCCCTTCTTCGGGAGGGCATACGTCGGCTACATCGCCCACGAGAACATCCTGGGCATTTCCAAGCTGACCCGTCTAGTTCGTCTCTTCAGCCGGCGTTTCTCGATCCAGGAGCGGATCGGTCAGCAGCTCGCCGATGCGCTCGAGCGCATCCTGCAGCCGCACGGCGTCGCCGTGTATCTCGAAGCGGTGCATCTGTGCACACAGATGCGCGGGGTTCGGGAGATCGAATCGATGACCCGCACCACGTACTGGCGCGGCGCCTATGACGGCGACCCCGCGCTGCGCAATGCGTTCTACACCCTCTGTGGCCTTCGTGCGTGATAGCCGCGCGCCAACGCAGACGCCCAGCCTGCAGTCGACACCATTGGACTGGGTTGATGAGGCATCCGACGAATCCTTCCCGGCGAGCGATGCGCCTGCGTGGCCCGCATCGGCGAGCCTACGGACCGACCCTGCGCTCGAGCTGCTCATGGAGCGGAGCCGGGCTCCCGCTTATCCCCTCTCCCCCTTCCTCACCGTTCTCTACGGGGGAGAGTTCGGTCTACCCCCAAGATCCCTCGTCGCCAACTTCGTTGCCTCGGTTGATGGCGTCGTCGCTTTGGGACCGGAATACCCCGAATCGGGATCGGCGATCAGCGGCCGCAACCCGGGCGATCGCTTTGTCATGGGACTGCTTCGTGCCGGTGCTGATGCGGTGTTGATCGGCGCCGGCACGCTGCGGGCGACGCCGGGCCACACGTGGACTGCGGAGGCCATCTATCCCGCCGCAGCCGCAGAGTTTCGCGACTTGCGCAGGCGGCTGGGCCGGACCGATCAGCCTCGGCTCGTTGTCGTTACGGCTCGAGGTGACATCGACGTGGACCACCATGGACTGCGCGATGGGGCCCTGATCCTCACAACCGATTCCGGTGCCGAACGTCTGCGAGGCCGGGTCGGGCCACACGTCGTGCTGCGCTCATTGGGGGGCGACGCGCAAATCCGAATGCAAGCAGTCGTCGATGCTGTGCACTCTGAGGGGCACGAAGTCGTTCTCACCGAGGGTGGGCCGACGCTCATCGGACAGCTGCTCGCAGCTGATCTCCTTGACGAACTGTTCCTCACCGTTTCACCCACGGTCTTCGGCCGGTCCCCGGCCGCGCCGCGAGAAGGGCTGGTGGAGGGTGTGGCGTTCGGGCCCTCTAAAGAAGTGCGGCTTGACCTTCGCAGCGTGCGCCGCCAAGACGCCTACCTCTTCCTTCGCTATGCGTGCACTTCGAGGAGCTTGCCATGACCACCACGCCGCAGAAGACGACGACAGGATCCGCGCTGGAACAGTTGGTCAACCAGGGTCAAAGCGTGTGGCTCGACTACATTAGCCGGGACCTGCTCCGCAGCGGCCAACTGAGGCGACTGATCGATGAACGTCACGTCACCGGACTGACCAGCAACCCGACGATCTTCGCTAAGGCCATCGGGGACGGAAAGGGCTATGACGAGCAACTCGATACGCTCATCGCCGCTGGCACAACCGACCCGGATGCCTTGTATATCGAGCTGACCGCCACGGACATCCAGCGGGCCGCGGATGCCCTGCGATCCGTCTACGACGCCAGCGATGGGCAGGATGGTTTCGTGAGCATCGAGGTACCGCCATCCGTCGCCCATGACACAGCCGGGTCGCTGGCAATCGGACGCTTCCTGTGGGAACGGGTGGATCGTCCCAACACGCTGGTCAAGGTGCCTGCCACGGTCGAGGGATATTCCGCCATCGAGCAGTTGATCACTTCTGGGGTCAACGTCAACATCACCCTGATCTTCGCTCAAGCGGCGTATGAGGCGGTGATCGATGCGTACCTGCGAGCCCTCGAAGCGCGAATGCGAGCGAAGCTGCCGGTTGCGGTCCGCTCGGTCGCATCATTCTTCGTGAGCCGCGTCGACACCGAGGTCGATGGCCGTCTCGAGAAGATGCTGGAGGCGGACCCGGACAACCCCGAGGTGCGCGCGTTGATGGGCAAGACTGCGATCGCGAACGCGAGGATCGCCTACGAGACCTTTGAACGTGTCTTTGCGAGTGAACGCTTCGCAACGCTCCGCGCGGCCGGCGCGGCAGTGCAGCGTCCGTTGTGGGCAAGCACCAGCGCGAAGAACCCCGCGTATCGCGACGTCCTCTACGCCGAAGCACTGATCGCTCCCGAAACCATCGATACGATGCCTCTGGCGACCATCGAAGCCTTCGCCGAACACGGGATCGTGGCCGGCGACACCGCGGAGCAAGCACTCGACCAAGCCCACGAGACCATCAAGCGCTTGGGCGCGATTGGCATCGACATGGACGAGGTGACAGCCAAATTGCTGGAGGATGGTTTACGCACGTTCGCGGAGGCATATGACGGCGCGGTTCACGTTATTGGAGCAAAGGCGGATGCGGCCCTCACGGGAAAGAAGCCCGTTGGCCAAGGATGAAGGTTGACCGAGTGAGGCAGCCGCGGGTGCATGACAGCAGCCACACCGCGCCTGGTGCGTGACGTGGCGTGGCGCCGCACAACCGTATCTCGTAGCGAACTGATGAACACGACACAGTCGTTGGTACGTAGTGGTCACGGAATCCTCGCCGCCGACGAGAGCACGCCCACCATATCCAAGCGTTTTGCGGCGGTCGGAGTTCCGTCCAGCGTCGAGACCCGGAGGGCATACCGTGACATGCTCTTCGGTGCTGTCGGCATCGAGGAGTCGTTGAGCGGCGTTATCCTCTTCGACGAGACGATCCGACAGTCGACGTCCTAGGGTTTGCCTTTTCCAGAGCATCTTGCCGCCCACGGGTTGCTCCCGGGGATCAAGGTGGACGGGGGCGCCAATCCGCTCGCCGGCTTCCCGGGTGAGAGGGTGACCGAGGGTCTGGACGGTCTCTCTGAGCGGCTCGCCGAATACCGTTCGTTGGGAGCACAATTCGCGAAGTGGCGTGCCGTCATCGCGGTTGGCGAAGAACTCCCTTCGACGGCATGCCTCTTCGCAAACGCGGACGCGCTGGCTCGATACGCATCCGTGTGTCAGGAGTCCGGGGTCGTCCCCATTGTGGAGCCGGAGGCGCTTATGGATGGCGACCACACACTGGAGCGCTGCTTTGAAGTGACGGAAGCCACGCTGCGCGCGGTTTTCAACGATCTCGCCGTGCAGCACGTCGCACTTGACGCGATGATCCTCAACCGAACATGGTGCTCCCGGGTGCGTTGTGCACGGCGCAGGTGACGACAGCCGACATTGCCGAGGTGACGGTGGAGTGCCTCCGGCGAACAGTCCCTGCCGCCGTACCCGGCGTCGCTTTTCTCTCCGGAGGGCAGCGCCCGATCGAAGCAACGGATCGCCTCGATGCCATCAACCGGCTGGGACCTCATCCGTGGCGGCTCACCTTCTCGTTCTCGCGGGCGCTCCAGGAGGACGCACTCCTCGCATGGCGGGGCCAGGAGTCCAACGCTGGCGCAGCCAAACGGACCTTCCTTCATCGGGCGAGATGCAACGCAGCAGCGTCGAGCGGCACGTATTTCGCGGATTTGGAGGGGACGTGAATACTTGGTCGGGAGACGCAAAGTTGAACCGCGGGTCCGTGTCACGGCGTCCATGCGAACCGCGTCTGCTGCTAGCCCGCCGGCACAGCACCTTGGCGCGCGTTAGCTAGCCTCAGGATCCTGGAAGTCCAGCGTCGGAACAATTGCACTCTTGCCGGTGACCGGCAGCTGATCGTAGACGACCTGGTCACCCAGCTTGCGCACGCCTTCGGTGAGCCGGTGCTCGCGCAGTGATGCGTCGTGCATGAGGTGGCGGATGTCGAAGCGGTGGACCAGCATCAGGTAGTCGCTCAGAAGGCGGCGGTGGCAGCGCCACCACAAGGACTCGGAACACATCACGGTGACGACCGCCACAGCCGCCAACTTCCGGAGCTCCTCGGCGCCGGCCACGAATTCCCCGGTTAGCATGTGATCGGCGTATCCCCTGAACGCGGGGTGGCGTAGTGCGGTGTTCGGCGACTCCGGAGAGGGCTTGCGGAAGCCGCCTAGGACGCGCTCCCACTGGTAGCTGATGCCTGCCGTCGGAAGCCATCGCTCCATCTCGACGCGACCGAACTGCGGGTTNNTGCCGGCTGCCGGGCGCGGAGCGAATGTCGATAAGGCGAGCCGCTCCGGCACCATCGAGCAAGCGGACGAACTCCTCCGCGGATATGGTGCCGTGACCGATGGTCAGCAGGCGCATCCGTTCATCGTAGACGCCAAAACGCCTTCGGTTCGGTATCGCTGCCCGATGGTGGCTTGCCGTTGTGCGGTTTCCTCACACGGACATGTCGGAGACCATCAAGGGCGCGGCCAAGGGTTTACCGGCCGTCGCTCTTTCGGAACGAGTGCGGGCACAGGCACACGGGACGGGTCTTCCGTCCGTTCGCGCTGATCGGTGACGGCAGGACCGACGTCGAAGGACATCAGGTTGTTGCACTTGATATGGCGAGCGGGCTGCGTGGACCTATGTGTCATTGGGCTTCCCCCACCCTCAACCCGGTTCCACCATAAGAGGTGTCTGAGGTGACAGACGAACTGGTCGACCGCGTCATCCGCCGCCAGGGCTGGCTCGATCCACTCGCTGCCGTGGTTCAGCGAGCTGTCGGCAAGGGATACGCCATCCTGGGCGCCCCGGGTGCCGCACTCCGGAGCGCGATGCACGGCACCCGGATCGCGGGTCACGCTCTACACCCCGCGTTGACAGATCTTCCGGTCGGGGCGTGGATCGCGGGGGTGGTGTTCGATTTCGTCGCTCACTTCACGTCGCGCATCCCGACCTGCGTTACCTTGCCGTCATCCACTCGAATGCCGTCAGTTCAGTGTCCATGAAACCGCGGCCGCTTCAGGTGCTCCAACGCCCGTCCAACCAACGTGGGGCCTCCAGCAAGGTCGCCTTTCCAGCAACCGATCCGAAGCGCCAGAGAGGCTCGAACGATGGGCCAACCCTCTCGCCTGGGTGAAGACATCCGACGACGTGCTCACTCCGTACCGTCAACGTATTTCTGAGTCACGGGACAACTAGGGCGACATTCGCGCGATGCTGCAGATAACAGCGAACGACTGGGTGCTCTGGTTGCACGTGGTCGCCGCGTGCGTGTGGATCGGCGGACAAATCATTATTGCAGTCGTGATCCCGCTGCTTCGCCGAGTGGACGGTCTCACGGTTGCGGTGGGGCGGCGTTATCAGGCGGTGGCCTGGCCGGCATTCGGAGTTCTCGTCGCGACCGGCATCCTCAACGTCCACAATCTGGGACTCTCGTGGCCCGCGCTTGTCGCCACCGCCACGGGACGCACCCTCCTCCTGAAACTCGGTCTGGTGCTGATCTCCGGTGGCGCCGCCGGCGTTCACGCACTCGTCCAAGCTCCGCGAGCATGGTCAGCTTCGGCACGACATCCGGTCGCGTCGGCGGTGTTGGGAAGCATCAGCCTGCTCGCCGCGGTCGCGGCGGCACTCCTTGGAGTTGCTATCGCCCAGGGCTGACCCTTCGCTTGGACCGCGAAGTGCAGGCTGGTTGACTGCGACGGTCCGGAGTTTGCAGCAATATGGGCTCGGCAGGATGTGCATGGCCGACCGAAGGGCGCAAGGTATTGACATACCGTGAACTTGGTCGTCTCGATCTAGAGTTCACAATCTTCAGGTCGCCGAACAGCCGTCGCTGCGTCTCAACCTTTACACGCCTGCCGGTGACGGCGCCACTGACGACAAGCTCCGAGACAGCTTCGGCGACTGACTTGATCCCCTTGAAAACTGTAAGCGCTATGTATGCGTTGAGCTGCCACAATCCAGTGCTATGAGCAGCGGCAGCCGGCCTCAACCGTGGGAATTGATGCCTTTTGCAGGAAAAGCCATTATTCCCGGTTAGAGCACTACACCACGTGGCGCGTAGGCGCCCACACACCCCTCGCAACCTCCTCTGCGCGAACTCAAATTGCGCGTCCGTCGGGGAGACAGGACTCGAACCTGCGACCCCTGGTCCCCCAGACCAGCACTTATTTCCCGATTCGGTTTGAGTTCGAGTTAGAGGGCTTTCCTCGGGAAATGGTTGGAATGACGACTAGACCGTGCTTTTTGGAATCCGTTAGAATCGCGTCGACATCGACGGGCGCGCTTAAGGCCGAAGCCGATGGCGCTCCCCCGCGCTCCAATCTCTTGAGCATGAGCGTCGTGCTCGCCGAGTTGACCGCCGGCGCATCGGACCCGTAGTCGCGGTGAGTCTGGTGACAGGACGCTCCTGTGAGCATGCCTTCTGGCATCTGATGCTCGAACCTGTGAGCGAATGCGATTAGCCCGCGTCGGCCAAGCGTGGGCGTCCGTCGCCGCGGCCCGACCCGCAGCAGGCGCTCACGACAAGCGGCCCGCCACCTCGGGGCCGATGCCGACGCTTCCAAACTGCCGGATTAGACGTGGTGAAGCATCCAGATGTTCGGTTCCCAATAGGACCCCACACCGTCTCGGACACTGAGTGGCGCCAGCCCGGCGGGAAAGACGTAGTCCCCGTCCTCCGGGAACGTCATTCCCGTCCACTCCTCCCAGTCACTCGCGGGCGCCTCGATCTGCAGCGATCTCGTCTCCGTGCGAAGGATGGTCGCGCCTAGGCGTACGTGAACGCGCAGCCACGGATCGAATGGCATACCGTCATTTCGTACCCACTGTGCATACCGATCGATCGGGGTCAACGGGTATCGGTCCTTCCAACTCGGACGGACGGGTGCGACGAGCGGAGCCAGCCCGGCGCCCCGGGCGACTGCCGTCATCGACTTGATGATCAGACCGCTGAGGCCCCTGCCTTGCTGGTCCTCGGCGACTTCGGCTGCGAGCGCCGAGAGGGCGGTGGGCGGCTCCGGATCATCGATCGCGCGGAGCCCCAGCGCATCGATTCCTGCGGGAAGATCTTCAAGGGTGCCGTCCCATCGAAACGGGATCGTTCTTCCCCGGCCGACGATGCTATCCCTGCTCGCGTCGTACAGGAGAACCTGGAGACGCGCGTGCTTCGGGATGAGTGTGCCGAAGTATTTCCCAGTGTGGTTGCCATGCATGTTGTACTCCGGCCACACAGTCTCGAACAGCGAGCGTGAACGCTCCCAGAGGTCGGGCCGCTGCGCTGCGGTCAACACCTCGATCGGATCAGCGGACGAGGGCCTGGATGCCTGCACTGTCTCCCCTACTTCGTGGTGAGCCACGTTGCGATCACGTCGACGTGGGTCACCACGACGCTCCCAAAGTATGCGAGCTAGTGAACAGCCCCGGGTTCATAGAGACTCGTGTCTGCCCCGTTCGAGGAGACACTGGATCGCGCCCGGACCCGAGACCGGGAGCTGTATGGGTCCACCACCGAAGTCGAGCGACGCTTCCGAAGTCGCTACATCCCCGCCCAACAGCTCTACTTCGCCACGGTCCGCCCAACCGATCACGCCGACACCATCGTGTACAACGACGAGCCCCAGCAACCAGCATGGGAAGCCCGACCATGCTGATCTCCCGCCGGTCAATCCTTGTCAGACGTCAAGGCGTGAGACGGGGCCGAGGCCGCACGCCAACGGCAGCCAGCCCGCTTCGGACGCATGGATCACAGATGAAGAGCCCCCGTCCACTGGCTACAACATGAAGATCGCGAGCCAGGAGGTCATCGGCATGGCTACCGCAAAAACGGCAACTCGGAACGGACGTACCCTCGTGGACCGCCTTCTCCCGGTACTCCTTCCCGTAAGAATCAGCGCGGGCCTCATTCTCGGGAGCTGACCATGGGTCGAGGACTTGACGGGCGACCTCGAGGCAGGCGGCGCAGACGGCTGGCGGTCCTGGCCCCCACAGATCCGGCGCGGCCGTACCGCAGTAGCCGCAACTCTCAGATGACGGCTGCTTACTACGCACCGTCTAGAGAGTACGTGACTCCGACCGAATCTGGGCGGCGAAGTCCAGAAGCGCTGTGAGTGTTCCGGTGATCGCGCGGTGCCGCGAACGCCGTGGGCGGGTCGGTCAAAACTGTAAGCGCTATGTTTGCGCTTGACTCCCACAATCTCTTGTTACGGCGGCATCTGGCCGGAGCCGGGGGATTTATGCCTTTTGCAGGAAAACCCCCTATTCCTCGTTAGAACACTACACCTGCTAACCGACAGACAGGTGCTCTTCGGTGCCAGTCTGCAGTACGGCCGGGGCGACTGGGTTCGGCAACGTCGAGGC
>PNBE01000107.1 GCA_003135895.1 Candidatus Dormiibacterota bacterium | reverse complement strand
TCAGCAGACTATACGGATTTGGGTAACTGGCCATTGACAGTAGGTAGACTAAATGGTAGTATGTCGGTATGGCACCCCGAGATCGCCGATCCACCGAGCGCTCCGCGTCGAGCGACAGCACGTACAGCCGGGTTGAGTTCGCCCGCGACTTCCCCGACGACGATACGTGCCTGGAGTGGTTGAAGGACGAGCGTTACCCCGACGGCATCTATTGCAAGAACTGCGAAAAGGTCACTTCGCACTACCGCGTCAAGAGCCGCCCGTCGTACTCCTGCCAGTCGTGCGGCAACCACGTCCACCCGACGGCGGGGACCGTGTTCCACAAGAGCAGCACGTCGCTCCACCTGTGGTTTCAGGGCATCTACCTAATGTCATCGACCCGCTGCGGCATTTCAGCGAAGCAGCTCGAACGCGAGATCGGCGTCAACTACAAGACCGCGCTCCGCATGTTCCACAAGATCCGCGACCTACTCGGCGTGGGCGATATGGTCCTCTCTGGCGACGTCGAGATGGACGAGACCTACCTCAACCGCAGCAAGCGGAATCGTCCGTGGGAAGACCGCCGCGGTGGCTCTGGCCCGACCCTAAACGAACGGGTCATCATGGGTGCCGTCGAGCGCGGTGGTCGCATCGTGGCGCGTCACGTCCCTGCTGCCACTCGCGTCGAGGCCGACGCTCACCTCAAGACGTTCGTCCTCCCCGCATCCAACATCTTCACCGACGAAAGCAACATCTATAGCCGTGTCCACAACACGTACTACCACCGTCGGGTCAAGCACTCGGCTCGCGTCTACGTGGACGGCGACGTCCACACCCAAACCATTGAAGGCTTCTGGAGCCTGTTCAAGCGCGGCCTAAACGGGGTCTACCACTCCGTCTCGACCAAGTACCTCCAGGGCTACATCGACGAGTACGTGTTCCGCTACAACCATCGCTTCGACAGTCGGCCTATGTTCTTTGCTTTCCTGGCGCAGATTTCTCGCTGGTCTGCTCCGGTGGCGGGTCCGGTAGGCGACGGGTTGCCTTCTTAAGGTCACTTAGGAAGCCCTGTCGATCAGTTCCAGGGTCTGGTTCTGGACGGTCTTCCCAAGGAGGGAGCGGCTTACTTTCTTGTGAATTTCCCATTACTTACCCATTGGCATTGCGCCAAACCGTTCTTGAATGTGTAGTACTATATTGGACTCGGTCTGGCCCGGAGGAGACACCCATGGATAAGCAAAAGCCCCAAAAGGATGCTAGCCCACGCACGCTAGATAAATGTAGCGACGAAGAGAGCGGCATGGTTTGGTTTGACCAGGGATTTTCGCCCCAACGAATCGCGAAGGGGCATTTCTCTGCGGTCATTCGACCGGCACAACAAGCTGCGACCAATTCACGCTGACCTCCCTTCGGGTCTTGCGAATCGGGACCTCGTAACCCAGCGCGAAGTCGCCGATTGTCGCCGGGGGATCTGCGGCCTGTAGGTGTTCACCGAACGGCTGAATGATTTTTGCAGGATCAGGATCGTCGATGTCCCGAAAGAGACAGGGCATTTCCGTTGCTCCGCCCATCATCAGCTTGTAGGCGCGATGGAAGCCATTCGCGAGGTAGCATCGGTCCTTCCAACGCAGGACCTGGACAAACGGCGCTCCGACGCCGAGGCCCGCGCCTACGAGAACTAGTCCCTCTCCAGGGGTTGATGCTGAGGCTCCGCCCTTGAGAACCCGGAAGTTGAGATCGTCGCAGGTGAGGAGCAGGGACCCAAAGTCCTCGCCGCCCTGTGACCACGAGCCGACCGTGGGGTCATTTATGGTGATGGGCAAGCAGAGGTTCAGCGGGTCCGAGTCCTCGTGTGCGTTCAGCGTGACATGAACTTGGCACGCGAGCAGGGGAGCGATTTCCACGATTCGGAATTCGCATGCCGCAGTGAACTGACCGAATCTGGCGGTGGCTCTCACAGCCGCCTCATGCGCGGCCTCGGAGGCAGGGAGCGGCTTCGATTCGGGCTCGCCGCACCTGTTGGCGGTACGGGTCCCAAGCTTGGCTCGGGCAGCGGCCAACTCCTCGGCCAAGTCCGCGCCAGGTGCGTAGCAACAATGCTTTGCGAGGTAGTCCATCGCTACCTCATCGGGTAGCAACCCCACTAGGGATGAGCCGGCAACAGGCATGGCGTCATCCTTTCACGACCGAGGTTAGGCGGATACATATTGTTAAAACCTAAGAATTGTGGAATGATGCGGGGAGCGGGGGATTTGAACCCCACACCGGTAAGGGTGTCCTGACTTTCTAGGGGCCGGGCACACAACCTTGTGGCTACACTCCCCGCGAAGAGAGGCCCCCGGCAGGCGTCGGGGGTCTTGCCTTTTAACCCTTTCGCCCACCTGCTCTCTACAGGGCTAAGGGTGTATGGCTTCTTTCATCTGGCCTCTTGGACCTTGAGTTCGATAAGTTGGAAGCCCTTGTCGGTCTTCACGATCAGGTCGGGCTGGCGATTCAGGGCTGACCTGGTGGAGTAGTAGGCGTACTTCTCCTTAGGGATTCGATCGGTTCGCTGCAAATGGGCAACGATCTCGCCGAGGGTGGCTGCGCCGCCCAGTTCTAGCAACGCGGTGTACCCCAACTCGGCATAGGCACCTCGTGGGAGATCGAGATGGGGCGTTCGGGGCTTCTTCTCGTCACCGGCCACGGGAAAGCCCTCGATGTCCATGAACCTGAGATATCCCTCGACCGTGCTCTTGAGTTCGGCCTCCTCGCCATCGATCTCGCGAAGCTCTGCCTGGGCATCCTCGACCTGAGAGACCAAGTCGCGACGGCGACCCGCAATCTCATCGAAACGCCTGAGCGCCTTTGCGAGGAACGGGTCACCGAGATCTTGCGTCGCCATGACCTGATTCTGACACGAGACTTGTGTCCGACGCAAGCAATCGACTCAATTGGCGCGATTCAGCCTGAGGCCGCCGTGCCTCCGGCAGGTGATTCCAGGTCCGCAAGACGACGGCGAATTGCGAGCGCCACCTCGCGTAGATGCACTGCGATCTTTTGGACCATCACTATGCCCATCGGTTGGAAGGTGAGATACATCTCGATCTGCTGGTTGGGAAACCCGTACTGACGCACGTCCGCGTATAGCTCTCCCACCCGTGCGCTGAAGGTCTGCACGTAGAGACGAACGGTCTCCCTGTCGTGCTCACGTTGATTCTCGCGCGACTGATCAGACATCTTCCTGCGAGGCTCGTCCCAGCCGAACGGAACTTCGTAAGCGTCGTACTCAGCACGCCGGGCGATGGCAAATTGCTCCAAATCGGTGCATAGCTCATCGAGTTGACGCGCGCGATCTGTAAGCAGGTCGATAGTGGCTGGCATGGGGGGCAGCGCGTGGGCCGGCGGAAATTGCGAACCAACCATCATCTGGTTGCCCTCCATCTGGAGAGTGCCGGAGATGCCGCCTGGGGCGTGGACGAACTGGGGTCCAATGGAGACCTGCGAAGGCCCCGCCGGTTGACCCGAACTGGGCGAGTTTATCCATCTCAGAATCGCCTCCCATCGGGTGATCACCAGGAAGATCACCAAGAGGACGGCGATGCCGAGCAAGACCTTGGAGTACCAGGGGAACTGTCCGATCTGACTCGCGAATCCAGACAGGAATCCAAAGGCTCCGACGATCATCGCGCCCGCGATCACGATGTTGGCCTGGAGCGTGACCAGCCTTGCCCAAAGACGCTGAACGGTTCCCATCCGTAGCGGAGTATGACGCTGCTCTCGCACGGCAACATTATTGTATACCTACCGTGAATGGCCAGTTACCCGGATTTGTGTATGTCTGTCAAGCCCGCGCTAATCCTGGTCTTCACGCGCAAGGTCGTTGGAGTCCACGATGCCTCGTATCGAGAGTTCTTTTGACGTCTCGTCGCTGCAATCGGCGACAAGGCACGCACATCCCGATTCGAGACCGGGCCACGCGAGCCCCGGTCCCTTCTTGCCGTGCCCTAAAGCGTGGCAGGCATCATTCCGTCACTCGCGCCCGCCACTCTTCGGCCGTGATCGCGAATCGTTCGTGATCGCGCCACGCTCCGTCAATGTGGAGGTAGCGCGGGGAGAACCCCTCGTGCCGGAGCCCGACGCGGCGGACGAGTGCGGGAGACCGGGCGTTGCGCGGCTGCACGTTGGCCTCAACGCGGTGGAGTCCCTCGGCGGTGAACGCATAGCCCAACGCGAGCTCGAGCGTCTCGCGCGTCAAGCCCTGGCCGGCGGTTGCGGCGTTGGCGTAAAAACCGCAGTAGCAGTTCTGGAAGCTGCCGCCGACGATCTCGCTGAGGTTGACGACTGCAACCAGTGTGTTGTCGCCGGTGCGCCACCCGACGAGTGAGACGAAACCGGCAGCGCCGCCACGTGCGACGAGGGCTCGAAACCCAGCATCGTCGGCAGGTGGGCTGATCCAGGGATGGTGCAGCGACCGGCTCGCCGCGACCATCGCGAGGAAGGCCTCCTGGTCCTCGGGACGTAGCTTGCGGAGCCACACTCGCTCGCCTCGCTCGAGCACCGAGCCGCCAGAGTCGGGTGCCGAACGCATCCGGGAATCGTGCCACCAACTCGTGAATCGCCATGGCTACCCGGATTTGTGTATATATGCCAAGTTCGTCGGCGCTCAGCCTCGCGGTCAGTATTGAAACGCGCGGCCGCCTCGCGCGTATTGATGAGCAGAGTGGAAGACGCGCTGGCAGCAGATGTCGCCGGGGTCGGCGGCTCTCCGGATGTGGACTGGGCCGCGATGTATGTGGCTCAGCGAGATCAGAGCAATGGTCTGAGTGCAGACGTAACCATCGAGAAGGTCGTCTTCGCGTCTGGAAACGACACCTTCAACCCGCCGGCAGCGAATGGCCTCTATGCAGTCGCCGATGCCCTGGTCTCGATCCCCGCTGCACCGGCAGTCTAGTCGCCCCCCGCCCAATACACCGACGAAGTCTCGGTCCTGTCGCAGCAGCTCGCGCAGCTGCAAACAGCGGAAGTGAACAACGACGTTGCGCGTGCCCGGGTCCTGCAGTTGATCATCGCATCAGATCAGTTGAAGCTTTCGAAGCTCGCGCTCGCGTTGATGCCGTTCCACCTTGAGTACGTGACGAGTCGCGGTGATATCTACCCCGCGTGGGGCGGCAGCACCGATACATCAGGGTTTGGGCCGCAGGTGTACTCGGGCTCGTCTCCAACGGCGTGATGGACGGCGGCCTCACCTCGTTGGCGGTCGTCTTTGACGTCTCTTCCCGCGGCGGCATGATTCAGATGACCGATTCCCACGGAAAAGTCGTTGGTCGGTGGCAGGCGCCCATGAACTAGGGCGAGGCGGTCAGAGAGTGTTGCCTCAGCGATAGACTCGCCGTCGTTCGGGTTCTCCTGGAGGCTCATGAAGCTCGCTGCATTCGCTCGCCAGCCGTTGCTGTTCGGTCCGTCTCCCTTGCATCCACTGGAGCGCCTCACGAAGTCACTGGGCGGAGCCCAGATGTGGGCCAAGCGCGAGGACTGCAACAGTGGCTTGGCGTTCGGCGGCAACAAGACCAGAAAGCTCGAGTACCTCGTCGCCGACGCGATCGCTCAGGGCTGCGACACGCTGGTGTCGATCGGCGGCGTCCAGTCGAACCACACTCGACAGGTTGCGGCGGTGGCCGCGCACCAGGGCATGGGGTGCGTCCTCGTCCAGGAGAGCTGGGTCGACTGGCCTGACCCGGTCTACGACAAGGTTGGCAATATCCTGCTGAGCCGCATCCTGGGCGCTGATATCAGGATGGTCAAGGAGGGGTTCGGGATCGGCTTCAAAGCGAGCTGGGAGCAGGCGCTTGCCGAGGTCGAAGCGGCAGGCGGCAAGCCGTACCCGATTCCAGCCGGCGCGTCCGATCACCCCTTGGGAGGTCTCGGATTCGCCAGGTGGGCACAGGAGGTGGAAGAGCAGGAGCGAGCGCTCGGCGTGTTCTTCGACACAGTGATCGTGTGTTCTGTCACGGGGAGCACGCAGGCGGGGATGATCGCGGGCTTCGCGGCCCAGGAGCGACCCCGCCGGGTCATCGGCATTGACGCGTCCGCGAAGCCCGCGGAGACGCTCGACCAGGTCACGCGCATTGCTCGACAGACCGCTGAGCTGATCGAAGTCGGTCGGGACCTGCGCGGCGACGAGGTCATCCTGGACGCTCGCTACCACGCCGGCACGTACGGCCTTGCGGACGAGCGGACTGTCGAGGCGATGAAGCTGGGTGCGCGACTCGAGGGGATGATCACCGACCCCGTCTATGAGGGCAAGTCACTTGCGGGCATGATCGATATGATCACCAGCAAGGAGATCGACCCTGGCTCGACGGTGCTGTACGCCCACCTGGGTGGCCAGCCCGCACTCAATGGGTACAGCTCCCTCTTTTCATAGTGCTCGGGCGCCACAACCGGCTTGCCAAAACTTGTACTAATCTCAGCACCAACTGACAGACACCGTTGAGGAGAAGACGCCGTGGCCAGTGAGAAGTCCCGGGGAGCCCCCAAGCGTCAGGGCAAGAAGCCGAAGGCGGCCGCAATCGCCAAGGCAGCCAAGAAGGCGGCCGCTCAGACCGCTGCGCAGTCGCCGGCCGAGCGCTGACCAGCGGCGGGGGTATGCGCCCCGCCTAACTGGCTTCGGCAGCCATCGAGCGCTTGCGAAGCTTGTTGCGCTCGTCAGCATTGAGCACGCGCTTGCGCATGCGGATGCCCACCGGCGTGACCTCGACGAGCTCGTTGTCGATGATGAAGTCGAGGCACTCCTCGAGCGACATCTTCCGCGGCGGGACCAGGCGGATGGTCATGTCCTCGGTTGACGAGCGGATGTTGGTCTTCTGCTTCTGCTTGGTCACGTTGAGGTGGATGTCACCGGGCCGGCGGTTGAGCCCGACGATCATGCCCTCGTAGACGGGCGTTCCCGGCGCGATCAGCGGCTGTCCGCGTTCCTGCAGGGTCACCAGCCCGTACGCGACGGCGGTACCCGGTTGGCTTGCGGTGAGCACCCCGCCGCGCGTTGTGATCGGTAGCGCCCAGGTGCGTTCCCAGCCGAGCAGTCGCGTCGCCATCACGCCCGTACCGCGCGTGAGGGTGAGGATCTGGCTGCGCAACCCGATGAGCGCACGCGTCGGCGCGTGATACGTCAGGCGCACGCCGCCGCCGGCGTCGGTGCGCATCGCGGTCATCTTGGCGCCGCGCGTCCCGAGTGCGTCGGTAATCGCACCGACCACGTCCGCCGAGCAGTCGATGACGCAGTCCTCCACGGGTTCAACGCGCTCGCCGTTGATCTCCTTGGTGATGACCGCGGGCCGCGACACCTCGAACTCATACCCCTCACGGCGCATGGTCTCGATGAGGATCGCGAGGTGCAACTCGCCGCGTCCGCTCACGTCGAAGATGTCGGCGGTCGGTCCGTCCTCCACGCGCAGGGCGACGTTGGTGAGCAGCTCGCGCTCCAGCCGCGCTCGCAGCTGTCGTGAAGTGCTGCTCACCGTCGACTCGCGCCCCGCAAGCGGCGACTGATTCACCGAGAACTGCATGCGCAGGGTCGGCTCGCCGATCTCGAGGCGCGGCAAGGCCTCGGGATGCTCGGCATCGGCGATGGTGTCGCCGATGGCAACCGCCGCGAGTCCCGAGAGGTAGACGATCTCGCCCGCGGACGCCGACTCGACTGAGAGGCGTTGCAGCGCCTCGACGGTGAGCACCGTCGCAATCCGTTCGAGCTTTCCCGCACCCGTTGCGCTGCAGCTGACGACGCTCTGCCCGGGGTGGACGCTGCCGCGCTGGATCCGTCCCAGCGCGAGCCGGCCGCTCCAGTTGTCGTGATCGAGGTTGCTCACCAGCATCTGCAACGGGCCGTCGGGGTCCGCGAGCGGCGGCGGGACGTGCTCGATGATGGCGTCGAGGAGTGGCTCCAGAGTCACGCCGGCGCGGGTGAGATCGGCGGTCGCGGTCCCCTCCCGCGCGTTGGTGTAGAGGACTGGGGCATCCAGCTGCCACGACTCCTTGGCGAGCTCGAGCAGCAGGTCATGGGTGGCCTCGACCGTCTCGGCGGGCTGGGCGTTGGTTCGGTCGATCTTGTTGACGACGATGATCGGCTGCAGGCCGAGGGCCATGGCCTGGCGAAGCACGACCCGCGTTTGCGGCATCGGCCCCTCGGCGGCGTCGACCAGCAGCAGGCATCCGTCCGCCATGCCGAGGACTCGCTCGACCTCTCCCCCGAAGTCCGCGTGGCCTGGGGTGTCGATGATGTTGAGCTTGACCCCGTTGTAGCGGACCGACGTGGTCTTGGCGAGGATCGTGATCCCCTTCTCGCGCTCGAGATCGTTCGAATCCATGATCAATTCGCCGACCTGCTCGTGAGCCGCGAAGACGCGCGATTGCTTCAGCAGCGCATCCACGAGTGTGGTCTTGCCGTGGTCGACGTGCGCGATGATCGCGACGTTGCGGAGGTCCGCCCGGCGCTTTTCGCCTGGTACGAGAGGAGGTGGCACCTCTCGATTCTGACCGCCCGGCGTTCATCGTCCGCCCGTGACCCATTTCAAGAACTGCTGTACACGGGCCGCGAGGGCGTTTTCGAGGTCTTTCAGCACCGAATACTCGCCTCTCGCTGTTGCCGCCGTGTTGGCGTTCAATTGCTTGAACAGGCCCGACAGCGGGGTGGTCAACCCCCCGAGCGGTCCGGCGTTCGGAACGGGTGAGGCGCTGGCCACCGGCAGCGCCGGGCCGGCTCCCGGCGTCGCGGTCGTCACAGCCGGGGCTGCCCAGCTGATGTATCGGCCCGGCGTGGGAGCCTGCACCCCGGCGTGGACTATGAAACCAACCACACCGGCGATCGCAGCCACACCGAGCAGCGCGCGGAATCGATGAGCACGGAGCATGGGCCACCTCCAAAGGTCGAGCTTTGACGGTCGCCCCTCCGGCCGCGCCGGGCGATCCCGGCTCCTGGAATTATACGGATTTGTGTATGTAGGGGCGCCGGACGAGTCATCGGCGGCGGTCGCCGCCGAATCGCTCGTGGGCGGCCGTCTCCCCCGGCGCCAGACCCCTATATTCATCGCGTGAATACGGCGAGGACCGTCATGCTCTACGGCGTCGCCGCCATCATCGGCATCCTCCTCGGCCTCGCGATGGCGCAGGTCACTTCCTCCTGCAGTGGGTCGTGCTCCGGCGCCCGATCCATGTTCGCGGTCTGGCAGAGTGGCCTGATCGGGCTCGCGTGCTCGGTCGTCGTGCTCGTCGCCTGTGCGCTCCTGGACGAGGAATTCATCCCGGTCACGCGCCAGTGGCTCCGCGCCGCCCGGCGCCGGCTGTCGGGAGATGGAAGCAACCGCCAGCCGAACTGAGCGTGGTGGCAATCCGTCCCGCATAGACTGGGCGCGCATGAGGAGAGTCGCTCGCAAGCTTGCCCTGATCCAGGCCGCCGCGCTGGTGCTGCTGGCGGTGGGCCTGGCTTCCTGTGGCTATCCGACGGCCGCCGAGTGCGGGACGCCGAACCCGGCCCACACCGCCGCGATCTCGGCCGATCCGGCCGTCGCGTGCTTCGAGACGGCGGCCAAGCACTGCAAGAGCATGGAGCTCGACGTCCTCGGCGACGGCTTCTCGAACTCGGTCGACGAGCATTTCATCATCACGCCGAGCGACCACTGCCGGATCGACGACTACGTCGTCTACAACTACAACAGCGTGCAGACCACAGCGCTCGACTGGCAGTGCACGAGCTTCGCCCAGTTACCGGACTGGGGGCTTGTCCTGACCGGCTGTACCCCGCCGGTCGGTTGCTACGCGACCCTTGGTGCCCCCTTGATCGACCCGCCGGCGGTGCCACCGTCGATGCC
Organism: Candidatus Dormiibacterota bacterium; assembly: GCA_003135895.1. GTDB lineage: Bacteria > Chloroflexota > Dormibacteria > Aeolococcales > Aeolococcaceae > Palsa-851. The sequence continues at coordinate 6,138 of PNBE01000107.1, read as the reverse complement.
GCCGAACGCCACGCCCACCCCGGCGCCGTCCCCAACCGGCACACCGGCGCCTGCCGGGGCGCCCGCCGTCAATGGTCGTCCGCACTGCTGAAGAGCGAAGGTGAGACGATTCAAGAGTGGCTGACCCCGTTTCGCTGACGCTCCCGGCGATGGGTGAGTCCGTTTCGGAAGGGATCGTGTCCCGCTGGCTCAAGGCCGTTGGTGACACGGTCGACGAGGGTGAGCCCGTCGTCGAGGTCACCACTGACAAAGTCGACGTCGAGGTCCCCGCGCCGGCGACGGGGCGGCTGACCGAGATTGTCGCAAGCGAGGGCCAGACGGTCGCCGTCGGCGCAACGCTTGCGTTGATCGCACCGGGACCTCCGGCTGTCCCGGCGGTGGTGCCGAGTTCCGAGCCATCCGGCGAGGCAGCCGAGGCGGCGTCGTCTCCGCCGAGTGCGGAGCCCGTGGCGGCACCGCCCGCGCCGAGCGTTGACGCCGACGCTGCACCGCTCGTGCCGAGCGCGGAATCCGAGGGCGCACCGTCGCCACCGAGCACCGAACCCAAGGTCGCACCCCCGGCTCGCAGCGCTCCTGAATCCGCGGCATCACCACCGACACCCGCGGCGCCGGCGCCCCCGGTACCCATCCCCGCGGACGGCTCGGATGGCGTGGCGGCACCCCTGGCCCGGCGAGCCGCCGCGAAAAATGGCGTCGACCTGCACGCGGTGCACGGCTCGGGTCCCGGCGGGATCATCACCAAGGGCGACGTGCTCGCCGCCCTGACGGGCGGCGGGCCGAGACGCGACGCCGGCGTGGGGGTGGCCGACGGCGAGCACTGGGATCCGATCAAGGGCCCGGCGGCGGCGCTCGTCGACTACATGGAGCGCAGCCGCGACATCCCCACCGCGACCTCGTTCCGCACCGTCGGCGTGGAGGTCCTCGACAGCCGCCGGCGCCAGCTGAACACCGCTCTGGCTGCGGGTGGCAACGCGGGCAAGGTGTCCTTCACCCACCTCATCGGATATGCGATCGCTCGGGCCGCCGCTGCGAGCCCGGCGATGACGACGCATTTCGCACGGACCCCCGACGGCAAACCGGCCCGCGTCCCGGGACCCGCGCACCTCGGGCTGGCGGTCGACAGCGTCCGCAAGGACGGCACGCGTTCACTGGTCGTCCCGGTCATTCGCAATGCCGCCGACCTCTCCTTCAGCGAGTTCCGCGACGAGTACGAGCGGCTGATCGAGCGCGCTCGCACCAACACGCTGTCCGCGGACGAGCTCCAGGGAGCGACGCTCACGCTCACCAATCCCGGTGGCCTCGGGACTGTGGCGTCGGTGCCGAGGCTCATGCCCGGCCAGGGAACGATCGTCGCCGTCGGAGCGATTGGCTACCCGGCGGAGTGGCGGAGCGTTCTCGAGACCAGCCTCCGCGACCTCGGCGTCGGCAAGGTCATGACCATGACCAGCACCTATGACCACCGGGTCATCCAGGGGGCGGAGTCCGGCGAGTTCCTGGGTCGCATCGAATCCCTCCTCGACGGCGCCGACGCCTTCTACGACTCCGTTTTTGCCAGTCTTGGCCTGATCATGCCGCCCCTCGCCGCCGCGCCGGTCCGCACGGCATCAGCTCCGGCTGCTGCATCGACTGCCTCGACCGCCACTGGAGCGCCCGATCGCGTCCTCCTCGGCGCGATGCAGGCGGCGACATCGCTGGTCAAGGCGCACCGCACCCACGGCCATCTCGGTGCTCACCTCGATCCGCTGGGTTCGCCACCGATCGGGGATCCGGCGATGGACCCCGCGACGTACGGGCTGACCCAGGAGTTGATGGAGCAGATCCCCGCCGACCTGCTGCGCGTGTACGTCCCCGGACGCAACCTCGCCGAGGTCCTCCCCAATCTCCGCCGCACCTACTGCAGCACGATCGCATTCGAGATCGAACACATCTCGAGCCACGAGCAGCGCGTCTGGTTGCGCGAGCACATCGAGTCCGGCAAGTACCGGCCGGCTCTGACGGTCGAGGATCGGCTCCGTCTGCTCGAACGTCTGACCAAGGTCGACGCCATGGAGCGATATCAGCGCGCGGCGTTCCTCGGGCAGAAGACGTTCTCCCTCGAAGGACTCGACGCGCTGGTGCCGATGCTCGAGAACCTGATGGGGCTGGTTGCCGACGACGGCATCGGCGAAGTGGTCCTGGGCATGTCCCACCGCGGCCGGCTGGCGGTGGTCGCGCACGTCGCCAATCACTCGTACGAGTCGATTCTCAACGCGTTCGAGCTGGCGTCGGCACGCCGCGCGATCGCACGCTTCGCATCGACCGGTGACGTGAAGTACCACATCGGCGCCACCGGGACATATCACACCGAATCCGGGAGGGTGATCCTCGTCCGCCTGCTGCCCAATCCCAGCCACCTCGAGGCCATCGACCCGGTGGTCGAGGGCTGGTGCCGGGCCGCGCAGACACAGCGGCGCGCGACCACGCTGCATCTCGACCCCATGGCCGCGCTCCCGGTGCTGATTCACGGCGACGCCGCCTTCGCGGGACAGGGAGTCGTGCAGGAAGTGCTCAACCTGCAGGCGCTTCCGGGCTACACGACCGGCGGCACCGTGCACTTCATCGCAGACAACCAGGTCGGCTTCACCACCGACCCGCAGGAGGGCAGGTCGACTCGCTACGCGTCCGACCTGGCAAAGGGTTTCGACATCCCCATCGTCCACGTCAACGCCGACGACGTCGAGGCCTGCCTGGCGGCGATCACGTTCGCGTACGACTACCGGCGTGCCTACCGCCGCGACGTCATGGTGCACCTGATCGGCTACCGGCGGTTCGGCCACAACGAGGCGGACGAGCCGGCGTACACGCAGCCGCTCATGTACATGAAGATCCGCCAGCACCCCCCAGTCCGCGAACTGTTCGCCGCGCAACTGGTGGCGGACGGTCTGATCAGCCCCGAAGAGGTCGACGCGCAGGCCAAGGCGATGTACGGACGCATCGCCGATGCGCACAAGCGGGTGAAGGAGAACCTCGCCGCCGAGCTCGACGATCTGACCCACGAGCAGGTGATCGAAGAGCCGGACGACCCGATGATGCGGACGGCGGTCTCGGGGCGGCAGCTGGCTGCACTCAACGACCAGCTACTCACCTTTCCCAAGCACTTCACGCCCAACACCAAGCTGCTGCGCCAGATGGAACGGCGCAAGTCGGCGATTCTCGAAGGCAGCATCGACTGGGGCACCGCCGAGGCGCTCGCCTTCGCATCGCTCATCACCCAGGGTCACCCGATTCGTCTCACCGGCCAGGACACAGTGCGGGGCACATTCAGCCATCGCCACCTGGCGTTTCACGATGAGCGCAACGGCGAGGTGTACATCCCGATGCAGCACCTCATCGACGCCCAGGCGACCTTCGAGGTCCTCAACAGTCCGCTCAGCGAGGTCGGCTGTCTCGGGTTCGAGTACGGCTACAGCGCCGCGGACCCCGAGACACTGGTCATCTGGGAGGCGCAGTACGGCGATTTCTTCAACAACGCGGAGATGATCGTCGACCAGTTCGTCTCATCGGCTCGCGCCAAGTGGGGGCAGCACTCACGGTTGACCATGCTCCTGCCCCACGGCTATGAGGGCAGCGGGCCGGAGCATTCGAGTGCTCGCATCGAACGCTTCCTGCAACTCTGCGCGAACGACAACATGCGCCTCGCCAACTGCACGACTCCCGCGCAGTACTTCCACCTGCTGCGCAGCCAGGGACTGCTCAACGATCCGCGCCCGCTGATCGTCTTCACGCCGAAGAGCCTGCTGCGCTTGAAGGAATCGACCTCCAAGCTCGCCGACCTCAGCACGGGCAGGTTCCAGCCGGTGATCGACGACCCCACCGGGCCGGAACGTCGCGAGGAGGTGCGCTCCCTGCTCCTCTGTTCCGGCCGGATCTATTACGAGCTCAGCCTGGCGCCACAACGAGTTGAGGCCACAGACGTCGCCATCGCGCGTGTCGAGCAGCTGTATCCGCTACCCGTTGAGGCGATTCTTGAGCTGGTGGCCGCCTACCCGAATCTCGAGCGGCTGTACTGGGTGCAGGAGGAGCCGCAGAACATGGGCGCATGGGGGAGCCTCGAGCGTGCGCTCGGCCTGTCGCGGCCATCGCACATTCAGTGGGACTACATCGGCAGGTCTCGCCGCGCCAGCCCCTCCGAGGGGTACGCGGGTTCGCATCAACTCGAGCAGGAACGCATCGTCACCGAAGCGTTCGCCACGTCACGACGCGGTCGGAACGGGTCCGTCGCCGCCGTGCCGGTCACCACCCCCGCGACGGCATGACTCAGCGCGTTGTCGTACTCGGCGGCGGTCCCGCCGGCGATGTTGCCGCGCTGCGCGCCGCGCAACTTGGTGCCGAGGCCACGCTCATCGAACGTGCGGAGCTGGGCGGCACGTGCCTGAACTGGGGCTGCATTCCCACCAAGTCCCTGCTCGCCGGCGCAGACCTGCTGCGCAAGATCCGCGACGCGGCGTCGTTCGGCATCCGCGTCCCCGAGCCGGAGGTCGATTTCCCGCGGATGATGGAGCGCAAGGAAGAGATTGTGCTGACCATGCGCAAGGGCGTGGAGGCGGCGTGCAAGCGACGCGGCGTGAAAGTCGTTCGCGCGCAGGGCGTGGTCGACGGCGATGCGGTGGTCACCGGCGACGAGCGCCACGAGTACGACCATCTCGTCGTCTGCGTCGGCACCGAGCCCTCTGGGCTGCCGGGGATCGACATGGAGCATCCCCGCGTGGTGACATCCAACGGCATCCTCCGCCTGGAACGGATCCCCGATCACATGCTCGTGATCGGCGGCGGTGTCGTCGGTTGCGAGTTCGCGAGCCTGTTCGCAGCGCTGGGATCGCGGATCACGGTAGTCGAGGTGCTCCCCCAGGTCCTCGCCGGTGTCGATGCGCGGATCGTCCAGCAGTGGCGTCGCATCGTCGAAAAGCAGGGGATCACGTTCCTGGCTGGGCGTCGCGTCGAGTCCGTCGACTACAGCGCAGACGCGCTCACCGCGCATCTCGACGATGGGACGGCGGTGCAGGCGGATCTCCTGCTCGTGTCGGTCGGGCGTCGTGCCCAGACCCGCGGGATCGGCCTCGAGGACCTGGGAGTGGTCATCAACGACCGGGATCACATCGAGGTGGACGAGTTCCTGCGCACCGCCAACCCGAAGATCTGGGGGGCCGGCGACTGCATCGGCGGCCTCCAGCTGGCGCACCTGGGCAGTGCGGAAGGTGGGCGTGCCGTGGAGAACGCCCTCGGTCACGACGTGATGCCAATGGACCGCACCGTGGTGCCGTCCTGCATCTACACGCACCCTGAAATTGCCATGGTTGGCCTGAACCCAGAAGGTGCGAAGGTGGCGGGCATCGAGCTCAAGCTGGGCCAGGCCCGCTATCTCGGCAACGGCAAGGCGCTTGGCGAGGGTGAGCCCGATGGGCTCGCCCAGCTGTACGCCGACGCGGCGACCGACCGGCTCGTAGGCGCGACGGTGATGGGCGTCCATGCCGTCGAGATCATTCACGAGGTCGGCGTCGCCATCAGCGATGGACTCTCGATGGACGACCTCGGCGCGATCATCCACGCGCATCCCACCGTGAGCGAGTTGATGATGGACGCGGCCGAACAGGGCGAGAGCGTCGCTCCCTACCTCAGCTGAACGAGTCCTCGCGAGCTCAGGAAGTGGCCGTTTTGCGCAGGCGCTCGTCGCGGCGCCTGCGGCTCCGCATGCGCAACGCGACCACGAGCACACGTCCCTCGAACCATGTCGCAGCGCTGGTGGCCACGGCTCCGGTCAGCAGGAGCGCGCCGAGCCAGCGCGGGCTGAGGATGACGATGGTCACACCCGCGACCAGCAACACAACCGTCGACGCCAGGAACGTGGCGGTCAGCAGAGCTCGCCACGTCAGCAGGATCGAGGTCCGTACCGCCATGACCGCGGCCTGGGCGTCGAGACGGGCTTTGGGGGTGGCGCCGGGCACCGCCTGGCCGCCTGCGAAAGCGCGTCGCCGGCTGGTGGCGATCCGCCAGAAAAACAGGCTCGCCGCGAGCCGGGCGAGGAGCCTGATGACGATGGCCCACGGCATGTACCCATGCTACAGTCGCCGAGCGTTTCAACCGTGGGAGCAGCGAGATGAT
>PNBE01000026.1 GCA_003135895.1 Candidatus Dormiibacterota bacterium | reverse complement strand
CCCAGGGGGGCGCATTCAAGGGGAACCACATGCGGCGGTTATTGCTTGCATTTGCCGCCGTCTCTGTGATGATCGGCGCGACGGCCGGATCAGTCCAGGCCAGCGCCGCGAATCGGTGGTCGATCGTCAGGACGCCGAACGCGGTCTCGCGTTCGCTGCATTTCGGATCCCTCAACGGGGTGTCGTGTGTGAGCAGCTCAACATGCGTCGCGGTGGGCTCCGGCGTCAACGATCGCGCCAATCGCATCGCGATCGCTGCCAGCTGGAACGGCACGGCATGGAGCGCCCAGCACATCCCGCAGGTACGCGGGGCGGCCGGGGCGGCGCTTGCCGCGGTGTCCTGCGTCGCGACAGATGACTGCACTGCCGTCGGCTTCCAGCTCAGCGGTGCGGCGCTCGCCCTCCCGCTGGTGGAACGGTGGGACGGCACCGCCTGGCACCTGGAGCCTTCGCCCGCGGGAAGAGGTGGCTCGCTCGCGGGAGTCTCCTGCGCGAGCGCAAACAGCTGCGTTGCAGTTGGCTCCACCAGCGACGCCTCCGGCACGACCGTCGCTCTGGCCGAACGGTGGAATGGCGCGAGCTGGACGATCGTGCCGACGCCGCTGGTGCCAAATGCGCCCTTCACGGTGCTTTCTGCCGTTTCGTGCTCGGCCGCCAGCGCGTGCACCGCAGTTGGATCGACGACTGCGCCCGGGTTTGGGACTGTGGCGGAACGATGGAACGGCGGCGCGTGGTCCCTGGAGGCAATGCCAACCCCGGGCGACGGCCAGGAAGGGTTTGCGACCGGCGTGTCATGCACGTCGGCGAGCGTCTGCACCGCAACTGGCGACTACATCAACGACAGCTTCAACACCGTGACCCTCGCCGAGCAGTGGAACGGCTCCGCATGGGCCGTGCAACCGAGCGCCAATCCCAGCGGCACCTTCATCCTGCAGATGACCGGCGTTTCGTGCTCGACTGCGTCGGCGTGCAGTGCAGTGGGATGGACCGAGGCAGGAGCCGTGGTGCTCCGACTCACCGGCTCCACCTGGCAGCTGGAATCGACCCCTCCCCCGTCGGGGCCACCGTTTGTGACGCCGACACTCAATGGCGTGTCCTGCGCGTCCGGCACCGCCTGCGTCTCGATCGGATCGTTTGCGGGGAGTTTTGCCGAGACCTGGAACGGCAGCGCGTGGTCGCTCTCGTCGACCCCGAACATGCCGGGCGTGCTCAACAGCGCGCTGGTCGCCGTGTCCTGCTCCTCATCCACTGCCTGTGTCGCAGTCGGCAACCAGGAGACGGCCACCGGTGGACAGATGTCGCTCGCCGAGGCGTGGAACGGCTCGGCATGGAGCATGCAGCGCACGCCGGCGATCAGCGGCGCCTTGACGGCGATGCTCTCAGGCGTCGCATGCACGAGTTCCAGCGCGTGCGTCGCGGTCGGCTGGTATGACAGCGTCGCCGGGACTCAACAACCGCTGGCTGAGCGGTGGGACGGACATACCTGGTCGATTGAGTCGACGCCAACTCCGACCGGTGCCAGTCAAAGCTCGCTCTCGGGCATCTCGTGCCCGTCGGCGACCGTGTGCGTCGCAGTCGGCTCGTACCAGACCCCAACTGGGCATCAGTTGCCATTGGCTGAGCGACGGGAAGGCAGCGGCTGGACCATCCAGTCGACTCCAATGCCGGCGAGCGCCCTGAACGGTCAGTTGGCGTCGGTCGCGTGCGCGACGCCCATCTCCTGCGTCGCGGTCGGCGAGTACCTGAACGGCGCGGTCAGCGCCGGCGGAGGACATGCACACCAACCAATGGCCGACCTCTGGAATGGCATCGGGTGGGCATCGGAGTCGATCGATCGACCTGCAGGTGCTCCCGCGAGCTACCTCGATGCGGTCTCGTGCGCCGGACCGGCATCCTGCACGGCTGTCGGATGGTTCACGGGAGCGGCGCAGACGCGGACAGCGATGGCCCAGTCGTGGAACGGAACCAGTTGGGCACTGCAATCCAGCGCCGATGTCGCGGGCTCAGTCCTGACAAGCGTGAGTTGCGTGACCTCCAGTGCCTGCACCGTCGTGGGTGCAACCGACAACGGGGCGACCACCGCCGCGGTATGGAACGGGTCGGTGTGGTCGATGCAGCCGACGCCCAATCGCGCCGCAACCGCGCGACAACTCCAGGCGGTGATCTGCAGCAGCAGCGTCTCGTGCACGGCAGTTGGCTCGGCGGTCGGAACGGCCGGCTACCAGGTCACGCTCGCGGAGCTCTACACCGGCTAGCGGCCCGCCCCTTTACAGGTCACCGGTCCACCCGGCGGCCTTGCGCTTCAGTCCTGGCCGTGGTCGTACGGACGCAGGAAGCGGGTCGGCTTGAAGACAATGAACGCGGCCGGCACGACGTTGTACGTCGGGCCGAGCGCGGTTGCTGCCGCTTCGAGATCGCCGGCGGCGGTGCTGTCGCCCCATTTGCCCGTGTTCACGCGGTGGATCAGCGCTTTGAACGCAGCGATCGTCTCTGCGGGCGTGAAGGTGCAATGCCCCGCGCGATGCACATACGCCTGGCGAAGCATCCGGGCGTCACCGACGTCACTAG
>PNBE01000027.1 GCA_003135895.1 Candidatus Dormiibacterota bacterium | reverse complement strand
CACTCCAGCGTGCAATTAACACACCAGAGCCGAGTAGTTGTTTCCTTGGGTTCAACCGCGGGCGCCTCGGGGAAGGCCCAACGGCATGGAGCGCACCCGGCGTTCTCGGAGGCTGTCGGCGTCGTGGTGAGGGCGCTGTCAGATGACGTGCATCGCATGGAGGTTGCAGGGCTCGTCGTGCGACAGCCCGATCCTCAAGAATCGAATGAACCAAGGTTCGAGCTGACCGACGCCGGTGGGCGTTATTCCATAGCCTTCTGCGTGTGGTGGTCGCATTCAACCTACGATTGCGGACAGGGCTTGCTGCCGAGGACATAGATGCATTCAGCAGCGTGCTGACGCGGCTTGCAGGACTGTGGTGCACCCCAGCGTGCAATGAACACACCTGATTCGGATGGCAACTTTCACACCAGAGCGATCTGGCCGAAGCGACTGCGATGAGAGGCAATCGCTTATCTCACGTGTTGCAATCTAGTGTCAACCCGGGACGAGCCACGAATTCAGGACCGATGCACACCAGGCCGGATCATTTGCTCGCCGCGACCAAGGTCAGACGTAAGAAGCTGTGGGTCGCCGGACTCGATCGCCGCTGTTTGTGAAGCAGCCAGCGCTCGGGGTCCCGGGAGGCGCTCGACCCAGGGCGAACGAGAGGCGATCGGGGACGTGATCGTCGACGGGCGCGGTACCCGTCTAGGCACACGGCCGCTCTCGGCAACCCCAGAGGCCTCAGAATCGAACTACCCGGCCCCGCTCGGGGCTGTTGGAGAGGATCATGAAGGAACCCCGGATCAGCGCCACCGACGCCGCGCTGACGCGCATCGAGCAGGTGCGCGTGAATCGCAAACAGCCACAAGCCGGCCTGCGGATTGCCATCACCGGTCGCGAGAACGGCGCATTCGTCTACGACATGCAACTGGTCGCATCCGGCGAGGAGCGGCAGGGGGACATGATCGTCGAGGCCACCACCGGTCTCTCCATTCACATACCGCTCGCGTCCGCACCGTACCTCGACGGCATCACTCTCGACGCCGACCTTCCGATGGGCGCGGTGCGCGTGGAGAATCCCAACCCACTGTGGCTCGATCCCGTCGCCGAGGCTGTGCAGCGCCTTCTCGATGACGAGATCAACCCGTCCGTCGCGTCGCATGGCGGGCACATCGATCTGCTCGATGTCGCCGAGGGAGTTGCATTCATTCACATGGGCGGCGGCTGCCAGGGCTGCGGCATGGCCGAGGTCACCCTGGGTCAGGGGGTGCGCACCGCAATCCTCGACACCTTCCCCGAGATCCACGAGGTGCGTGACACCACCGACCACGCTCAGGGCGCCAATCCGTACTACCAGGCGGCCAAGAAGTAGTCTGTGGGCACCCGGGTCCTGCTCGTCTCCTGCTACGAGCTGGGACGCCAGCCTTTGCACGTCGCCACCGCGGCAGCATTCCTGCGCGCCGCGGGGCACGATGTTCGTGCGCTGGACCTCGCCGTCGACGATTTCGATGCCTCGCTCGTCGAATGGTCCGAGACAGTGGCACTCGCGGTGCCGATGCACACCGCCATGCGGCTCGCGGCTGGCGTAGCTCAGCGGGTGCGCGGCCTACATCCGGCGGCGACGATCGTCCTCTACGGCCTCTACGCCCCGCTGTGCGCAGCCTCGCTTCCGCCGGGAGCGGCCGACCACGCCGTGGGCGGGGAATTCGAGGAGGAGCTGGTGCGCATTGCCGATGGCCGGCCGTCGGGGCGCGGGCTGGTGCTCGACCGGCTGCGGTTCCCGGTCCCGGCGCGCGACCTCTTGCCGCCGCTGAATCGGTATGCGCACCTGATGATCGACGGTGAGGCTCGCCCCGCGGCCGCGGTCGAGCTCACCCGAGGCTGCGTGCACAGGTGCCGGCACTGCCCGGTGCCCGCCGTCTACGGGGGCAGGCTGCGCGTCGTGCAGCAGGAGACGCTGCTCGCGGACGTCGACCAGCTAGTCGAGATGGGCGCGATGCATCTCAGCTTTGCCGACCCGGACTTCCTCAACGCCCCGCCCTACGCACTTCACGCGGTCCGTTCGCTGCACCAGCGGCACCCCTCGCTCAGCTTCGACATCACCACCAAGGTCGAGCACATCCTCGAGCATGGCGCGCTCTTGCCGGAGCTTCGCGACCTCGGCTTGCTGTTCGCGATCACCGCGGCGGAGTCGACCAGCGACACGGTGCTCGGCGTCCTCGAAAAGGGCCACACGCACGCCCAGACGTTGGCGGCAGTGCATCTGCTTCGCGAAAACGGTATCGAACCGCGGCCGTCGCTGCTCCCCTTCACCCCGTGGACGACGCTACGGGATTACCTCGACCTCCTCGACTTCATCCTCGACGAGGACCTGCTCGGCAGCGTCGACCCGGTGCAGCTGAGCATCCGGCTGCTGCTGCCGCCAGGCTCCCTCCTGCTGGAGCGCGAGGAGTTGCGACCGCACCTGCGCGGCTACCAGCCGGAGAGTTTTAGTCACGGCTGGCAGCATCCCGATCCTCACATGGACGTGCTCCAGACCGACCTCGCCGACCTGATCGCCGCGCGTACCGATAGCGGGGACACGCCCCACGCGGTGCACGCGGCCGTGCGAGCCCGCGCGGCGGCCGCGGCGACCGCAGCCGGGATCAGCTGGATGGCTTGCGACCTGCCTCTACCGGATGTCGCCGCCGAGCCTCCAAGGCTCAGCGAGTCGTGGTTCTGCTGTGCCGAGCCGACTGATCTGCAGCACGCCCGTAGCGGAGTCGGCGAGCTGTGAGGAGAGATCTGGGTCACTTTGCCGTATGGAACTGACCGCCGCCCTCTTCGATCAAGTGGTCCCTTTGCGCTTCCGACCGAAGGTCGCGCCTCAGAGGGTCACCGTTGATCAGCGAGTACACGCGTGCGATCAGCGTGGCTTCCCGTGTGATCAGCATGGATCGCCGTGGAATTGGGGGTAATTAGCCCTCTTGAGGGCGTTTCCGACCCGTTCGGAATACAGAATTAGAAGGCTACTTTGCCAAGGTAGGGGTCACGAGTTCGAGCCTCGTCTCCCGCTGTCACTGTTA
>PNBE01000041.1:27069-59519 GCA_003135895.1 Candidatus Dormiibacterota bacterium | reverse complement strand
TACGCCAAGGTCTACGAGCAGCAGTTCCAGGGCGGTCGCGTCGAGGCCGTCTGCGAGGACGGGATGGTCCTGGCCAGCGGGGAAGTCGTCGCCGCCACACCGGCAGCGTAAAGGTCAACGTGCCGTCGCGCCTGGACGCTGTGGTTGTCGGCAGCGGCCCCAACGGCCTGGCTGCCGCTGTGGAACTGGCACGCAACGGCGCCGACGTGCTGGTCGTGGAAAGCGCGGAGACGATCGGAGGCGGGACCCGCACCGCGGAGCTCACGCTGCCGGGGTTTCACCACGACGTCTGCTCCGCGGCTCACCCGCTCGGCATTCTCTCGCCGTATCTGTCCGGGCTCCCGCTCGTGGAGCACGGACTGACATGGATACAACCACCCGCGTCGGTCGCCCACCCGCTCGACCGCCAACCGGCGGTCATCCTGCGCAAGTCGATGGCCGCGACCGCCGGGTCGCTCACGCCGGACGCCAACGCGTACCGCAGGCTCGTCGCTCCGTTCCTGCGCCACCCCCACGAACTGATTGCAGAGGTCCTCGGCCCGGGACATCTCCCCCGCCACCCGCTCCTGCTCGCTCGCTTCGGAGCACCGGCGCTGCTTCCAGCGACCCTCCTCGGACGCTCGTGGTTCCGAGGCGAGCGCGCCCGAGCACTGCTCGCCGGGTGCGCCGCCCATTCGATCCTGCCACTGGGTCGCCCAGTGAGTGCCGCCGTCGGCCTCCTCTTCCTGGTGACTGGGCACGTCGAGACGTGGCCGATTGCGCACGGCGGGTCCTCCTCGATCACCAGCGCGCTGGCCGGATACCTCCGCTCTCTCGGCGGCCGGATCGAGACCGGCAAGGCGGTGCATGCACTCGCCGACGTCCCCCCTTCGCGCATCCTGCTGTTCGATACCAGCCCTGACCAGGTCGCAAGCATCGCGGAACCGGTGCTCCCGGGCAGGTACATTCGCCGCCTGGGCCGCTATCGGTACGGCCCCGGCATCTTCAAGGTCGACTGGGCGCTCGACGGTCCCATCCCGTGGACCGACTCCGCGTGCCTCGATGCGGCGACAGTGCACGTCGGCGGCACGCTCGACGAGATCGCATCCGCGGAATCCGCTGTCTGGCGCGGTCAGCACCCCGACCGTCCGTTCACGATCGTCGTGCAGCCGAGCCTCTTCGACGCATCTCGGGCACCTGCCGGCAAGCACACCGGCTGGGCGTACTGCCACGTCCCCGCAGGGTCCACGCTCGACCGGACCGAGGCGATCGAGCGTCAGGTCGAGCGTTTCGCGCCCGGATTCCGCGACCGCATCCTGGCGCGCCATGTGATGAACACCGTGGACCTGGAGCAGTACAACGCCAACTACGTCGGCGGGGCGATCACCGGCGGCGTCACCGACCTCGGCCAGCTCTTCACCCGGCCGGTGGCTCGTGTCGATCCGTACTCCACACCCAACCCCGACGTTTTCATCTGTTCGGCCTCGACACCACCCGGTGGCGGCGTCCACGGGATGTGCGGCTACCATGCCGCCCGCAGCGCGCTCCGACGCCTGGCATCTGGCGCTGTGTGAAGATTGAGCCATGATCCTTGTGGTCTTTCGATCGCGCAACCGCCCCGACGGCGACCTCGACGAATACGCCCGGCGGAGCAGGCGCATGCACGAGTTGGTGCAGCAGCACCCGGGCTTCATCTCGATCGAGAGCTTCGAGACTCCCGACGGCGAGGAGGTCTCCCTCGAACTCTTCGAGAACGACGAATCGGTGAAAGCGTGGCGCGCCAATCCCGAGCATCGCGAGACACAGCGCTGGGCGCGCGAGCACCTGTACTCCTGGTACTCGGCACAGGCCAGTGAGGTCATCCGCTTCCACGAAGTCGATCTGATGGTTCCGAAAGAGGCGACCGCCTAGGCAGGGACGGCGCTAGGCCGGCGAACCCCGTCGTGCCCGGAAGAACTCCTGGAGGAGCACTGCCGATTCGTCCGCGAGGATTCCGCCGGTCACGTCGACCCGATGGTTGTTGCGCGCATGACGGAGCACGTCGTAGACGCTCCCGTCGGCACCTTTCTTCGGATCGCGCGCGCCGTACACGCAACGTGCAATGCGCGCTTGCACCATCGCACCGGCGCACATGGGACAGGGCTCGAGGGTCGCGTAGACCGTCACGCCGTCCAGGCGCCACCCGCCGGCGATGCGTGCCGCGCGGCGAAGGACGAGCATCTCTGCGTGCGCGGTGGCGTCGCCGCGTCGCTCCATCGCATTGCCGGCAGCCGCCAGGATGGTGCCGTCGCGCACCGCAACCGCGCCGACCGGTACCTCGCCGCGAGCGCCGGCGGCACGAGCCGCCTGCAGCGCACGCCGCATGAAACGCTCCTGGGCCTCGATCGCTACCCCACCGCGACGAGCGGCAATTCGAACTTCAGGTCCGGGCGCTCGACAACACGCATGGTGTCATCGACAAAGCGCACGCGCTCGAACGTGATGCAGTTGACCGGGCAGTGGTCCTCACAGATCCTGCAGTTGGTGCAGCGATCGTAGTTGATGAAGATCTCGCCCTCATAGCCGCCCGCACCGGGCACGCCTCCCGACGTCGTGCACACGAGCGTGTCCCCACCCGAGGAACGCTCGCGGTCCTCGCCGAAGACCACGACGTCGATTGCCTTCTCGGGACAGACGTCGTCACACGCACCGCAGAGCACGCACACCGTCTGGTCGTAGTGATGCACCGAGTCGCACTGGAAGCAGCGGATGGCCTGGACGATCGCGGTCTGATCGCTCCAGGACTGCTCGACCTCGGTCATGTCGTACCGCTTCTCGGCCTCGAGGATGCCCGGCTCCACACGCGTGAACAGCTCGGACTGTCGATGGTCATCGGTGCGTTCCACGATGGTCTGGTAGATGCGATCGCCCGCGGCCTCCATGTCCTCGCCGAGAAACTCGCGGATCGAGCGAGCGACGCGATGTCCCCAGCCTGCCGCGTCGACGATGAACGAGGGGCCTTGCACGCAGTCACCGCCGCAGAAGAGTTTCGGAACGCCCGTATGCCCACCGCGATCCGCCGAGAGCAGACCACGCTGGGTCACGGGGACGAGCTCGTCGGGGCGCTCCATGATCTGCCCTGAGGCGAAGATCACATAGTCCGCGGGGACCGTCCACCGTGCCGCGTTCTCCTGCTCCTTCACGGAGGAGAAGATGAGCTTGCCGTTGAGTGGGTCGAACTGCAGATCCTGTAGCGGCGCGAAGGAGACGGCCTTCACGTTGCCCTTCTCGTCGGCCTGGACCTCCTTGACGATGACGCCGCACTGGATGTGCAGCCCGATCTCCTTGGCTTCGTGGAGCTCGTTGCCGAACGCGGGGAGGCGATCCTCGGGCTCGATCGCGACCATCCACACGTCCTTGGCGCCGAGCTTGATCGAGGACTGGCAGGCGTCGGTCGCGACCGCACCACCACCGACCACCACCACGGTGCCGCCGATGGGAAAGTGCTCGGGGATCCGGTCGTACGACACGGTGCGCAGGAAGCTCATCGCGTCGGTGACCTGGGGAAGATCGCTGCCCGGGATCGGCAGGATCCGGCCCTTCATCATCCCGATGGAGAAGAACACCGCGTCGTACTCGTCGAGGAGATCCTTTGTCCTGATGTCGTCGGGATCGCTGCCGACGTTGCTGTTCAGGCGGACGTCGATGCCGGTGGTCATGATCATGTCCAGCTCCCATTGGAGCTGACGGTGATCGAACCGGAATGGCGGAATCGAGGTGCTGAGCAGCCCCCCCACCTTGGCCTCGCGCTCGTAGAGCACAACGTCATATCCCTGCACGCGCAGGTCGAGTGCGCAGGTGAGCCCGGCGGGTCCCGCACCGACCACCGCGACCTTCCTGCCCTTGGCCGGGGCGATCTTGTAGTTGATCCACAGCCCCTGCTGAAACGCGAAGTCGGTCGAGAACCGCTTGATGGATTTGATCGTCACCGGCTCCTCGCCGGGATCCCACCCGCGCTTGCAGTCGGTCTCGCAGGGATGGTTGCAGAGCCTGCCGAGCATGCTCGGGAACGGGTTGGTCTCATGGATCACCGCCCACGAGTCCACGTAGCGTCCCTGGCTGACGTAGTCGATGTAGGTCGCGATGTCCTGGCGGATCGGACAATTGCGCTGGCATGGCGTGATCGGGACGTTGAATCCCAGGTCGAGATGCCCGCTCATGATCTTCATCGGCGCCTTGTCGATGACGTTTTTCGCAATGGCGCCGAGGATGTGCGCGGCGCTCACCATGCCGACCGGGGCGCTGCGCCGAGAGAACATCCCACCTTCCGGTGCGGTGACGATCGCCGCCTCGGCGGCCGTCTTGCGCATCAGCTCCGCCCCGCGCTCGACGCGCTCGCCGACGTCGATCTCCGGCGCCGGACGCATGACCTCGCGAACGCTCGTCTGGTCGAGCACGTCGAACGACGAAACCACAGCCTCGATGCCGATGGTCCCGAGCACATCGTCACCACGGACGACCACGAGCGGCACCGGGTCCTGGAGGCGCAGCACCTCGAGGATGTCGGCCAGGGTGTCCTCGGGATCGCATTCCGCGCCCAGCGGGGAGGCGATGCTCTCGAGCTCAGGCATCAGCGACCTGGCGCCGCGCGAGCGCGAAATCCGCGAGCTCGCGGGGTGTCACCATGCCGACGACGGTTTCGTCCTCGTGGGTGACGATCGCAAGGCGGCGTTCGTGCTGGGTCATCAGAGCCACGACCTCACTCAAGCGCTGATGCTCATCGACGAGCAGCGGTGACTGGCGCAGCATGTTGCGCGCCTGCACGGTCGTCGATGGTGGACGCACCGCGAAATCGCTGCCGGAGACAACGATGTCGCCGGCGATCAGGTGGTCGATGACGTCCTCCTTGGCGACGAAGCCGACCGGCCGGCGGTCGACGAGGACCACGATCTCACTCAGGATGTTGTCGGCGAGCAACTTGGCGATGGCATCGGCCGGTGTGCTCGGGAGGCAGAAGACGACCTCGTTCCGCATCACCGATCCCACCGCCGGGTCACCCGCGTCGAGCGCCAGGCTGTCAGGGTCCAGGGAGGCCACTAGAGGGGCCGAAGTCACGCTCCCGCCTCTTGCGCCATCTGCTCCTGCAGCCGGCGAAGGACGTCTTGCCATGTCTCGGTCGTTTCCACGGGCCGCGCCTGGGCACGTGGAGCGGCGCGCTGAATCTTGGTGCGCGTCTTGGTGATCTCGCGCTCACGCTTGCGATCCTGGACGGAGCGGGCGGACTCGACCGCCTGACGCACCTCGGTCTCGACCTCGGTGATCTCCTCAGCCGAGGCCGCCCCCCGCAACGACCTGCCCAGCCGCGAGGTCACCTCCGGCGGCAGTTGTGGACCGGCGTCGCGCAGCATGTCGCTGCCACGCCGGCGCAGCAGATCGAGCGCATGTGCGGCGCGAGCGCGTTCGGCATTCGAGGCGCGCTGCTGCTGGTACAGCTCCATCCCGGCGGCGATCAACTGCGGGTATTGAAACGCCTGACTGAACTTGCCGGTGTTGATGCGCGCGGTGATCTCATCGACCTGTCGCTGCAACTCTTCGCGCGGTTCACCCTCGAGGCTGCCGAGCAGGTCGGCGAGGATGGGGCGTGCCTGCGCATAGGCTCGCTTCACCCACGCGGGAAGGTGATGGTGCGATGGCTCCGCCACCGGCGCTGGCGTCGTCGCCCGAGGAGCTCCGACGGGACGGACGATGGCCGGGAAAGCTGTCGTGAGGGGCGCCTGCTGCGGGCTGCGGGCCCTCGTCTGGATCACTGCGATGCCAACATCGTACCCGGCTGCGGGGGTGTCGCGACTTCCCCGTGTGTCGATTGACTCACAATCCGGCCCCTGAGCATCCCATCAGAGTCTAACCAGCCGTCGCTCCTCGATGTCGTGCCGCTCCAGGGGGCTTGGTGAGACCGAGTTCCGCCGACGGGCAGACGTCGGCGAGGACACACTGGTGGCAGCGCGGCTTGTTCGCGATGCAGACCCGCCTGCCATGGAGGATGAGACGCAGGCTCAGGCCTGTCCACTCACTGGGCGGGACGATGCTGCACACGTCCTCCTCGATCTTCACCGGATCGGTCGCCGAGGTCAGACGGAGCAGCCGCGTGAGCCGAGTCACGTGCGTGTCCACCGCAAATCCCGGCACGCCGAAAGCGACCCCGAGCACCACGTTGGCGGTCTTGCGCCCCACCCCACGCAGCGTCACGAGGTCTTCCATCCGCGCCGGCACCTCGCCGTTGTGGCGCAGCACCAGATCCTGGCTCATCTCGCGAATCGCGCGCGCCTTGGCGTGAAAGAACCCGGTCCTGTGAATGATCTCCTCGACGTCCTCCTGCCTGGCCGCCGCCAATTCCTCAACTGTCGAATAGCGCGCAAACAACGCCGGAGTCACCGAGTTGACATTGACGTCCGTCGTCTGCGCGCTGAGGATCACCGAGACCAGCAGCTGCCACGGACTCCCGAACTCCAGCTCCGTATGCGCATCGGGATACTCGAGCTTCAGCCGCTCCACCACAATCGGCGCGCGTTCCCGCGCCCCCGCCGGCAACCGCCGCCTGCGAACCTTCGGAGACCGACGTTGCACCGTCATCGCCCGTCGCATCCTACGCAGCCCGTCGGGCTGCCGGACGCGTCGGCTGAGCGGGTGGCGTCGCGGGGCTGCGCCGCCGGAGGGTCGGGCTCCGAGGATGCGTGCCAACCAGCAATGACGACTCGCTACAGGAGACCCGACCCGGAGGCGGCGAGGGGCCGCGCGACGACAGGACCCGTTTTGAGCGCGACCCACCCCGGGGAGTCCACGCTGCTGCGTAGAATCGCCCGTCGTGCGAACCAAGATAACTGTGGTCGGCGCAGGCAACGTCGGTGCGACCCTGGCCCAACGCGTCGCTGAGCGCGACTACGCCGATGTCGTGCTCGTCGATATCGTCGAAGGTCTTCCTCAGGGCAAGGCCCTCGACATGCTCGAATCGGGCCCGATCGTGGGCTACGACTCGCTGATCACGGGGACCAACGGGTACGAGGAGACCTCGGGCTCACAGATCGTGGTGATCACGAGTGGCATCCCTCGCAGACCGGGGATGTCACGAGACGACCTGGTGATGACCAACGCGAAGATCGTGTCCGGCGTCGTCCGGCAGGTCGTCTCCCAGTCTCCCGACTGCATCCTGATCGTAGTCGCCAACCCGGTCGACGGCATGACCCAGCTGGCGATGGCTGTGTCGCGCTTCCCGAGGTCGCGCGTGATCGGCATGGCAGGTGTCCTCGACACCGCTCGCTATCGCACCTTCATCGCCCAGGAGCTCGACGCTTCAGTGCACGACGTGCAGGCATATGTGCTCGGTGGGCACGGCGACACCATGGTCCCGCTCGCCAGACTGACCACGGTCGCCGGCATCTCAGCCGCGGATCTCATCCCCGCCGAGCGCCTCGAGAGCATCGTGCAGCGCGCTCGTGATGGCGGCGCGGAGATCGTGAACCTGCTGAAAACCGGCAGTGCCTTCTACGCGCCGAGCGCGGCGGTGGCTCAGATGATCGACGCGATCGTGCTCGACACGCGCCAGGTGCTCCCCTGCACGGTGCATCTCGAGGGCGAGTACGGCATCACCGGCCTGTTCACCGGAGTCCCCTGCAGGCTCGGCGAGGGCGGCCTCATCGAGGTTGTCGATGTGGCCCTCAGGGACGAGGAGCGAGCCGCGCTCCACCGGAGCGCAGCGGCGGTGCAGCAGGTCGTCGAGGTGATGGACGCGCGACGTGACGAGATCGACCCGACCCTTGGCTCACTGACCACCGGGATCAGGATCGGCTGAGCAGCAGNNTCCGGGGTGATCTCGACGAGCGAGTCGATGACCACGTGCGCGTGCCCGATGTCACCTGCGAGCGCGCCCACCGAGCGAAGCCCGATGCAGCGCATGCCGGCGGCGATGGCGGCTGTGACGCCCACCGGTGAATCCTCGATCGCGACGCACGAGGACGGCATCACGTCCAGCGCTCGCGCGGCGCTGAGGTAGACCCCCGGATCCGGCTTGCCACGCTCTTCGTCGTCAGCGCTGCACACCGCATCGACGAGGTCGCCGATGCCCAGGCGTTCGACCACCGCGTTGATCAGCTCTTGACTCGATGACGACGCAATGGCCACGCGCAGCCCGGCATCTCGCGCGGTGTGTATTGCCTCGACCGCGCCGGGAATCGGAACGCCGTGCGCGCGCACGTGTTCGACCATCTCGCGGATGATCTCGCGTTCGACCGCGCGCGGCCGGATGCCGTTCCACGGCCGGACCCGATAGCGATAGTCGACGACCTCCTCGATCCGCATCCCCCAGGTCTCGCGCAGTTGCGCATCGGTCAGCTCGACGCCGACCCGGGCGAACACGTCGTGCTCGGTCTCACGCCACACCGGCTCCGTATCGATCAGGACTCCGTCCATGTCGAAGACGCAGGCGGTGATCGTCCTCCCCATGAGCGGTGATGCTACCTGCTCGGCCCTGGCGGACTGATCCGCGCGGGTCGGTCGTCCTCATCCTCGGGGCCCGGTGCCGAGATGCTGGGAATCTCGGGTGGCTCACGCCGGTAGTGACTGCCGAAGATCGGTCCGATCATGACCATCACGTTGAGCAAGGCTTTGCGCGTGTCCGACTGGCCCCAGGCGATGGTCCGCGAGTAGAAGTAGAACCATCCGAAGACAACGATCATCGCGACGAGGACCGCGCTCAGAACGATGACGCCGATCAATCCCCGTTGCGACCGAAGAGCTTGCGCCCGACAAAACGCACCGGATCCCAGTGCACATCCGCCGCCCGCTCCTTGAGCGGGATGATCGCGTTGTCGGTGATGTGGATGTGTTCCGGACACACCTCGGTGCAGCATTTGGTGATGTTGCAGTAGCCGAGACCGCCTTCTTCGCGCGTCTGCTCGCGCCGGTCGAGGACGTCCTTGGGATGCATCTCCAGCGAGGCGACACGCACGAAGAAGCGCGGCCCGTAGAACCGGTCCGAGTAGTCGTGGCTGCGGAGGATGTGACAGACGTCCTGGCACAGAAAGCACTCGATGCACTTGCGAAACTCGTAGAGGCGGTCGATGTCCTGTTGCGGGATTCGCCAGGGCGTGCCGTCGTCTGGCGCCGCGGTGAAGGGCGGAATCTCGCGATTCACCTCGTAGTTGCGGGAGACGTCGGTGACCAGGTCCTTGATGAGCGGAAACGCCTTGAGCGGATGCACCGTCACCGGTCCCGCGGGAAGGTCGTCGACACGGGTCTTGCACATCAGCACCGGATGACCGTTGACCTCCGCGCTGCACGAACCGCACTTGGCAGCCTTGCAGTTCCAACGACATGCGAGGTCGGTGTCGAGGTTGTGCTGCACGTAGTGGACCGCATCGAGGATCACCATGCCAGCGACCACCGGGACCTGGTACGCGACCTCTGCCTGCTCGCCGCCCGGCACCCCCTTGAGCACCTTGAGGGTCAGCGTCTCACCGGTGAGCCCGCTGGCGGTGAGCACGTTCTCGACCGGAGCATCGACGGTCGGCGTGGGCTGATCCACGACTGCCATTACTTCTTCTTCCTCTTGGTGCCGTCGGAGGGTACCGTCTCGGTCAGATATCCCTTGGGGAGCTTGGCCGGATCGTAGAAGCGGCTGCGCTCGAGGAGCGGACGGAGGCGATCGGGCAACGGGGTCACGGGCACGCTGACCACCTGCATCCCATCATCCCCGCGGCGGGTCACGAAGTTGACCTTGCCGAACTCCACCTCCTGCTCGAGGTGATCGAAACGCCACTGCGAGCCGCGGCTCTCACGCCGTTCGATCGCCCCGCGGACGATGGCCTCGGAGATCACCAGCATGTTGGTGACATCGCGGCACGTGTGCCAGCCGGGGTTGAGCGCGCGACCGCCGGCCACGCGGATGTTGGTGCTGCGCTCGCGGAGCGCGAGAATCGCGGCGAGCGCACGCTGCAGGGACTCCTCGCTGCGCCCGATGCCGGCGTCATCCTGCATCGCCAGCTGCAGGTCCTCATGCAACTTGTACGGGTTCTCGCCGGCTGCCGAGCCGTTGCCGTCACCACCGAGCGGCAGGAGTAGGTCCGCCTGTTCGGTCACGATGTGCGCATCGTTGATGACACGCGTTGCACCCGTGGTCTTCGCGAATTCGGCCGCCGCGTCGCCGGCACGCCGCCCGAACACGAGGATGTCGCCGAGCGAGTTGCCGCCGAGGCGGTTCGCCCCGTGCAGGCCACCCGCGGCCTCGCCGGCCGCGTAGAGACCGGGCACCGTCGTCGCCGCGGTATCGGGCTCGACGCGCACCCCGCCCATCGTGTAGTGGATGGTCGGACCCACCTCCATCGGCTGGCTCGTGATGTCGACGGATGCGAGCGCATGGAACTGCTCGTACATCGACGGCAACTTGCGCTTCACGTAGTCGGCGCCGAGGTGACGGACGTCGAGGTAGGCACCGCCGTGGGGCGTGCCGCGGCCCGCCTTCACCTCCTTGTAGATCGACCGCGCCACCACGTCACGCGACGACAACTCCTTCTTCACCGGGTCGTAATCGAGCATGAAGCGCGAACCCTCGGCGTTGAACAGGAGGCCGCCCTCGCCGCGCACCGCCTCGGTCACGAGGATGCCACGCGCCCCGGGTGGCCAGATCATGCCCGTGGGATGGAATTGCACGAACTCCATGTCGAGGAGGTCGGCGCCCGCCTGGTACGCCATCGCGGCGCCGTCGCCGGAGCACTCCCAAGAGTTGGAGGTGTAGCGATACATCCTCCCCCATCCCCCACTGGCGAGGATCACCGCGCCGGCCTTGAACGCCACGAACGCTCCGGTGTTGCGGTTGTAGCCAAAAGCACCGCACACCCGGTCCCCGGACTTGAGCAGCGAGGTCAGCGTGTACTCCATGCACACCTCGACCCCCTCGGTGTGCACCATCTTGTCCTGGCACGTACGGATGAGCTCGAGACCGGTGCGATCGCCGACGTGCGCGAGCCGTCTCCATGAATGCGCTCCGAAGGCGCGCTGCATGATGAGACCGTCCTCGGTGCGATCGAAGATGCCACCCCAACGTTCCAGCTCGAGGACACGATCGATGACCTCGTGCGCGTAGAGCTCGACCATGCGCCAGTTGTTGACCAGCTGGCCGCCGAGCATGGTGTCCGCGAAGTGCACCTCCCAGCTGTCCTCGGGGTCGAGGTTGCCGATGCCGGCGGCGATGCCACCTTCGGCCATCACGGTGTGGGCCTTGCCGAGCAGCGACTTGGTCACGACGGTGACCCTGCAGCCCGCCTCCGCCGCGGCGATCGCGGCACGCATGCCCGCACCGCCGGCGCCGACGACCAGTACATCGCATTCGATGGTGTCGTATGGCTCGGGAGACGCTGCCATCTCAGAAGACGATGTGCGGATCGATGATGATCCCGGCTCGCAGCAGGTGGATGTACACGTCGGTGATGACCACGCTGAACATGCTGCACCAGGCCCAGAGCGGGTGGCGCTGGTTGAGCACGGTCACCCATTGCCACGCGCGATAGCGCGCCTGACCCAGCTTTGACTTCGAGTAGCAGTCGAGGCCCCCACCGACGAGGTGGCGCCACGAGTGGCAGCCGAACGTGTACCCGCTGAGCAGGATCACGTTGGCCAGCATGATCCCGGTGCCGAGTCCGAGTTGCAGGTGGCCGTTGGGCGCCCAGAACGCCAGGTACGCGTCGTACCAAAGGAAGCCGGTCACGATCAGCACCAGGTAGAAGAGGAATCGGTGCAGGTTGTTGAGGAAGAGCGGGAATGCGGTCTCACCACGGTACTTGCGGTGGCGGAGCTCACCGACCGCGCACGCAGGCGGATCCCAGAAGAAAGAGCGGTAGTACGCCTTGCGGTAGTAGTAGCAGGTGGCGCGAAACAGGAGCGGCGAACCGAGGACCCACAG
Source organism: Candidatus Dormiibacterota bacterium (assembly GCA_003135895.1). Classification (GTDB taxonomy): domain Bacteria; phylum Chloroflexota; class Dormibacteria; order Aeolococcales; family Aeolococcaceae; genus Palsa-851. The sequence goes on along the minus strand of PNBE01000041.1, from coordinate 47,611 downwards.
CGCCGGGCTGACCGGGCCCGTCGTCCAGATGGTCGGCGAATAGAACGGTGAGAGATAGGGCCCGCTCTGGTTGATCCCGCCGGTCAGGAAGGCGGTCCAGATCGAGTAGAGACTGAAAAGCCCGAGCACCGCGACCACGGTCGCCGGCAGCACCCACCAGGGCAGCGAATTGAGGATGCGCTCGAGAGACCCGGGACCGCTAGGAGGCGCGGTCGCGAGCGATGCGGGAGATACCTTGGTGACCTGGGTGGACAAGCGAGGTCCATCCTAGCGTTGAGCCTCGTCCACGCGACCTCGTCGCCGCGTCGACCGCGATCAGCCAGGCGCCGCGACAGGTGCCGAGAGTGTCTCGCGCTCGACATACGACAGGGCTCCGATGTCCGAGAGCACGTTGACAACATCCCCCACCACCAGCGTCGAGGGTGGCTGGAGACGAGCCGCACGTGCGGCCGCCGCGATGCTGCCAATCGGGGCGCGCACCACCTTCTGGGCCGCTGTGGTCGCCTGCGCGACGATCGCGGCAGGCCTGTCGGGACCGAGCGCGACCGCCAGGCGCCTCGCGATGGCATCGAGCTCCGCCGGCATCAGCACCACCAGCGTATCGACGCTGCGCGCCACATCCTCCAGCGCGGTGAGATCGCCTCCTGCCCGGTGACCGGTGACGAAGCCCACCGACGCGGCAACGCCCCGATGGGTCACCGGTATCCCCGCCGCAGCCGGAGCGGCGATGGCGGCACTCACCCCCGGAATCACCCGTACCGGGACCCCGGCTCGCTGCAGAGCCTCGACCTCCTCGCCGCCTCGCCCGAAGAGGAACGGATCACCACCCTTCAGGCGCACCACCAGGTCGCCGGCGCGCGCGGCGGTGATCATCGCGTCGTTGATGCCGGCCTGGGTGGTGGACGGGCTCCCTGAGCGTTTGCCGGCGTCGACGAGCCGCGCCCGCGGCCCGCACAGCCGCAGTACCTCAGGGGCGACCAGCGCGTCGTGGAAGACGACGTCGGCATCGGCGAGCACGGCTCGCGCGCCCACAGTGAGCAGCTCCGGATCTCCGGGCCCAGCACCGGCAAGGACGACCTCCCCCATCGGCGTCGCACCGGCGGTCTGCGCGCTCTGCTCGATGGTCAACGCCAGCGCCGCCGCCGCGTCCTCGCTGCCGTCACGCAGCATCGCCGTCGCTCGAGACCGAAGCAAACGCCGGTAGGCACGTTGCTGCGCCTCGGGCGGGATCCCCGCGCGCCGGAGCCGGCGTCGCGTGCGCCCCATCAACGCGGTGAAGGGTCCCCACTCGTCCCCGATCAGCGTCTCGATGCGCTCGCGCAGCGCGCGGGCAAGAAACGGACTCTCGCCGGACGTGGAGATCGCGATCTGGAGCGGCCCACGCTTGACGAGCGCAGGAGCGATCCAATCGCATTGGTGGGTGACGTCGACGACGTTGAGGAGCACCCGCTCGCGGTCCGCCTCGGCCCGGGCGGCACGCTGACCCTCCGGGTCATCACTGGCGTCGATGGCGAGGTACGCGTCCTCGAAATCACCCGGCTGGAAGCCACGGCGGAGATGGACGACGATTGCTCCGGTCGCGCGGAGCCCTGCGGACTTCTCGTCGGCGAGCGCTGTGTCGCCGAGCACGACGCAGCGCCGCTCGTGGAGATCCAGGACGACCGGGTAGTACGGGGTCGCATTCACACCGCACCCTGTCGGGCGGGCACCCTCGCCGGCTCTGGAGCACCGACCACCTCGATGGGTGGATGCAGCAGGCACTCCTTGTGTGTGTCGCTCTCCCACCACCAGCGTCCGGCGCGTTCCTGTTCACCGGGCAGGGTCGCCCGGGTGCAGGGAGCGCAACCGATCGACGTGTAACCGCGGTCGTAGAGCGGGTGGTGGCGGATGCCGTTGGCGCCGAGGTAGTCCCACACCTGGTCCCGACTCCAGGTGGCGAGCGGGACGACCTTGGTCATGCCCTCGTGCCCGGGATCGCTGCCAACAACGGGGGTCGCCGCGCGCGTCGGTGTCTGATCTCGGCGCAGCCCCGTGATCCACGCGTCGTAGTCGCGCAATGCCCTTGCCAGCGGGTTCACTTTGCGGACCGCGCAGCACTGGTTGCGCAACGGCACCGACTGCCGGAACAGCTTGTCGCCGTGCTCGGTGGTCATCGCCTCGAGCTCGGTCGCATCCGGGGCGAGAATGCGCAGGCGAATCGGGAATTGCCCGCGCACGTGTTCGATGTAATCGTGCGTCTCCTCGTGCAGCCGCCCGGTGTCGAGCGTGAGCACCTCTGGCTCGGGCACGATCTTGCAGGCGAGATCGATGAGCACCAGCGACTCCGCCTGGAAGCTCGCGACCAGCGCGACGCGTCCGAACCGCCGGTAGGTCCAGGCGAGGATGTCCTCGGCTGTCGCGTTCTGCAGGTCGGTTGCGTTCATGCCGTCACCTCCACCAGCGCATGACGTTCCGCGAGCATCGAGATGTCCTGGCGCCTGCACCAGTCGCCGAACCCTTCGCCGGCCAGCCGTGAGGACGCGTACTCGAACAGTGGCCCGCGCAGGAGGCGCGGGATCTCCTCGAGCTTGACGTTGTGCATGTAGAGCTCGTTGAGGCGGGTGCCCTCGAAGTCACCTCCGAGGAAGAGGTCGTACTTCCCGAGTGTGGTGCCGACGAAGCCGACATCGCCGAGATACGGCCGGGTGCAGCCGTTGGGGCACCCGGTCATGCGGTAGCTGATCCGCTCGTCCTCGACGCCCGCATCACGTTGTACCAACGCGATCTCGCGAATGAGGCTGGGCATCGCCCGTTCCGACTCCGCAACCGCCAGGCCGCAGGTCGGGTACGCGGGGCACGCCATCGAATGCCGGATGGCGCTCGGGAGCGATTCCGAGCGCGCGACCCCCCAACGATCAAGGATCGCCGTGAATACGCCGCGACCGTCGTCGGTGAGGTTGGTGAACAGGATGTTCTGCTGGGGCGTGAGACGGAGCTCGACGCGCAGTGTCTCGACCACCTCACGCAGCGCGGATCGCAGCCCGCTGGTCTCGGTGTCGTGAATTCGACCGTTCTCGACGAAGAGCCCGTAGCAGTGGTTGCCGTCTCCCTGCTCGTGCCACCCGAGGTGATCCTCGGCAGACCTCCAGTGCAGGCGGCGCGACGGCTCGAGCTCGAACGGCAGCCTCGAGGCGACTTCACCCCTGAACCAGTCGATGCCACGATCGGCGATCAGGTACTTGAGCCGCGCGTGACGTCGATCCGAGCGATCACCGTAGTCATGCTGGACCGAGACGACCGCCCGAGCCGCCTCGACCACCTGCTCCGGCTGCACGTAGCCGAGTGGTTGGGCAACCGCCGGCCAGGTGTTCGGCTTGTTCGCTGTCCGGCCGAGCCCGCCGCCCACCAGCAGATCGAATCCCGCGAGCGCGCCGGCATCGGTCTCGTGGGCAACCAGTCCGAGATCGTTCGCGTAGATGTCGACACAGTTGTCGCCCGCGATCGCGATCGCGGTCTTGAACTTGCGAGGCAGGTAGCGCTCGCCGTAGAGCGTGTCCGGCGGGTCGGGCTGGTTCGAGGCGGCGAGGTCGCCGTCGAGCCAGATCTCGCTGTATGCACGCGTGGTCGGGGTGAGCCCGGTCACGAGTGCCGCCAGCGTCGCGTTGATCTCGCGGTGCAGACGGTCACTCCAGGGCGCGGGGCAGCACATGATGTTGCGCTCCTGGTCGCCACAGCCACCCAGCGTGGTGAGCAGCGCGTCGTTGATGGCGCGGATCGCTCGCCTCAGGTCGCCCTTCAGGACACCGTGCAATTGCAGGTCCTGCCGGGTTGTCACCCGCAGCGTGCCGTTCCCCCAGGCCCCGGCGATGCGATCGTGGGCGAGATACGCATCGGGGCTCACGATGCCGCCTGGGATTCGCGTGCGAATCATCATCATGTGATGCTTCGCACGGCCGAGCTTGCGCGCTTCCTTGCGCAGATCGCGATCGTCCTGCTGATACACGCCGTGGAACTTGAGGATCACGCCGGCGTCGTCGCTGAAGACCGGTGTGTCCTCGAGCAACTCGCCGGCGAGGGTGCCCCGAAGCCGGTTGCTGCGCGCCTTGACCTGCTCCGCGCCCGACATCTGCTCGAGGTCGCTGCTGCAGCCGCACGTGTCGCACATGCTCAGATGGACTTCTGGTCTGCGTACGCTCGGAAACGGCGTGTCATGCGGGCATCTCTGTTGTTTCGTGACCTGATGTCACACGCGCGGTCGCCGCGTGTGGATGGGTTTGCACTGTTGTGATGCGACCCGAAGGCCGCGACGCGTCGGCGGGGCGCCAGCGGGCGCCTCAGCGCGAANNTACTCTCCTAGTCAACTTTCGTATTCACGACCGCGCGCTCCGAAGCGAGATCGACCTCCGTGAAGAAGCATGTGCGCTCGCCGGTGTGGCACGCGGGACCGTCCACGTGCACCAGCAGCAGCACCGCATCGCCGTCGCAGTCGATGCGAACCGCACGCACATGCATCGTGTTCCCGCTGGTCTCACCCTTCTCCCACTGACGCTGTCTCGACCGGCTGAAGAACGTGGCGCGGCGCGTGCGCAGCGTCGCCTCCCACGCCTCGCGGTTCATGTGCGCGACCATCAGCACCTCTGACGTCGTCGCGTCCTGGACGACCGCGGTCACGAGGCCGTCGTCACCGAAACGCGGCTGCTCGAGGGCGCTCACAGACGGACCTCCACACCGTGCTCGCGCAGGTATCGCTTGGTCTCGGGCACCGGGTACGCGTCGAAATGAAAGATCGACGCCGCCAGCGCGGCGGAGGCACCACCGTCGTTCAGGACCGTTCGCAAATGCTCAGGGTTGCCGGCGCCACCACTCGCGATGACCGGCACATCCACGGTGGCGACCACCGAAGCGGTCAGGCCCAGGTCATAGCCGTTCTTGGTGCCGTCCTGGTCCATCGACGTCAGCAGGATCTCCCCGGCGCCACGCTCGGCTGCTTCACGAGCCCAGTCCACGGCTGGTCGGCCGGTCGGGCGCCGTCCGCCGTGGGAGTACACCTCGTGCGCGCCCTCGGTTCGCCTCGCATCGATCGCGATCACGATGCACTGGGACCCGAAGCGGTTGGCGGCGTCCGCGATGAGGTTGGGATCATCGAGCGCCGCCGTGTTGATGGACACCTTGTCCGCACCCGCGCGGAGGAGCACGTCGATGTCGTCGATGCTCCGTATGCCGCCGCCGACGGTGAGCGGGATGAAGACACGATCGGCGGTTCGCTGGACGGCGTCGAGCAGGATCGCGCGCCCATCGCTGGAGGCGGTGATATCCAGAAACACGAGTTCATCCGCTCCGTCCTCGTCATATCGCGCCGCAAGCTCGGCCGGGTCACCGGCATCGCGGAGATCGACGAACGCCACCCCTTTCACAACCCGACCCGCGATGACGTCCAGGCACGGGATCACGCGCTTGGCGAGGGTCATGACGCAGCGCCCGCGACCGCCCGGAGCGCATCGGTGAGATCGACGCGGCCCTCGTAGAGCGCTTTGCCCACGACCACCCCTGCCGCCCCGGCGGCGGCGCACGCGGTGATGTCGTCGATGCTGCCGATGCCCCCGGACGCGATCACCGGTCCGCCGTACAGCTCGCGACACGTCTGCAGGCCGTCCAGGTCTGGACCGGCGAGCAACCCGTCTCGCGTCGTGTCGGTGTACACCACCCCGGCAGCCGGCCAGGTTCGCCATTCGCGCAGCAGCTCTGCGGCGGTCAATCCGTCCTCGGTCCAGCCGTGCACTCGCGCGACTCCGGCGCGAACGTCGAGCCCGAGAAGCACACGTCCCTGGGTCGCACGGCAGATCGCAATCGCGCGATCCGGGTCGCGTGCAGCCACGCTGCCCAGGATCACCAGCGACGCTCCGGCGTCGAGCCACCGCTCGGCCGTGTCGATGTCGCGGATGCCACCACCAACCTGGGCAGCGCAGCCCGCGGCGACGCAGGCGGCCACCATGCGCGCGACCGCGGAGAAGCTGTCGCGCACCGGGAACCCTCGAGCCGCGTCGAGGTCGACGACGTGCATCCGGGTCGCACCGTCGTCGATGAACCGCTGCGCGGCGACCACCGGGTCATCAGCGTAGATCGTGGCCTGCGCATGCTCGCCCTGACGGAGCCGCACGCACCGGCCGCCCTGCACGTCAACTGCAGGGATCACATCCATGACTCACCCCGCGCGCTGCGCGGGTACGCGCACCGAGCACAGCGAGACGAAGTTCGCATACACGCGCAACCCCGATGCACCGCTCTTCTCGGGGTGAAACTGAGTCCCCATCACCGTGCCCCGCTCCACCGCCGCCGCCAGCTCGTCCCCATACTCGGTGACCGCGACCGTGTCGGCCGGGTCAGGTACCGCCGCGTAGGAGTGCACGAAATACATGTGCGCACCGGAGGCGATCCCCTCGAGCAGGCTCGACGCTCGCAGCGTCGTGATCGTGTTCCAGCCCATGTGCGGCACCTTGAGTCCGCGTTCCGCCGGAAGCCGCATGACATGGCCGCGCAGCAGCGCGAGACCCTCGCCACCGTGCCCTTCATCGCTGCCCTCGAAAAGCAGCTGGTGGCCGAGACAGACGCCGAGCACCGGGCGTTCGCGCCGCGCCAGCTCGCGCACCGCATCGCCGAGGCCGGTGTCCTGCAACGCTCGTGCGGCGACCGAGAATGCGCCCACCCCGGGAAGCACCACCCCGTCACAATCGATGATCGCCGCCGGATCGCTGCTGATCACAGGCTCGGCGCCGCTGACACGGAGCGCGCGCTCGACGCTGCGCAGGTTGCCGACCCCGTAATCGCAGACACCGACTCGCGGCATCACAGCGTCCCCTTGGTCGAAGGCACGCCGCCCCCGATGACGCGAAACGCCTCGCGCGTGGCGAGGCCGAGCGCCTTGAACGCGGCCTCCGCGATGTGATGGAGATTGTCGCCCCGGACGCAGTCGAGGTGTATGGTCGCGCCCGCCGCCTGGGCGTAGCCCTTGATGAACTCAGCGATGACCTCGACGTCGAATTCGTTGATGCGACCGTGCAACGCCTCCATCGCATAGACGACGTGTGGGCGGCGGCCGTAGTCGACGACACAGCGCACCAGCGACTCGTCCAGTGGCGCATGCGCCTCCCCGAACCGCCTGATGCCGTTGCGGTCGCCGAGCGCTTCGCTGACGGCTGCCCCCAGCACGAGGCCGACATCCTCCACCAGGTGGTGCGCGTCGACCTCGATGTCACCGGCACCCTCGAGCACAACGTCCATGCCGCTGTACTTCGTGAATGCCTCGATCATGTGCTTGAAGAACGGCAGGGGCAGCGTGATCGCGGCGGTCCCTGTGCCATCGATGATCACGCGCGCGCTGATCTGGGTTTCGCGCGTGTCGCGGCGCACCGTCGCGGTCCGCGTCTCCGGCGTCACGATTCCTGCCGGACCCGCATGCGCGCGCGGATCGCTCCCTCGTGTGCGGCCAATCCCTCAGCTTCGGCAAGGCAGATCGCCACCGGGGCAAGAATGTCGAACTCCGCATCGGAGAGATGCACGACGCTCGGCCATCGAACGAAATCCATCACCGCGAGCGGGCCGCGATATCGAGCGGCACCCTGGGTCGGCAGCGTGTGGTTCGGGCCGGCGACGTAGTCACCGATGCTCACCGGTGACATCGATCCCACGAACACCGCGCCGGCGTTGCGCACCGAGCTGCGCAGCGACTCGGCCACACCTCCCTGCAGCGAGAGATGCTCGGGGGCGAAGTCGGCCGCGAGCGCGATCATCTCGCCGGGGGACGCGCATACCACCACGGCCGCGTGTCTGCCCGCCGCCATGCCGATGATCTCCCGTCGTGCGGCGTCCCCGGCGACCGCGCCGAATTGCGTGGCAATCGACTCCGCGAGCACCGCGTCGTCGGTGAGGCACACCGCCCACGCCAGCGGGTCATGCTCGAGCTGCGAGACGAGATCGGCGGCGACCATGTCCGGATCCGCGCCGCCGGTGGCGATGACCACGATCTCGCTCGGTCCCGCGAGCTGGTCGATGCCGACTGCTCCGAACACCTCGTGCTTCGCGAGCGTCACGAAGACATTGCCGGGTCCCACGATCTTGTCGACCCGCTCGATGCTCTCGGTGCCATAGGCGAGGGCCGCCACCGCCTGGGCTCCGCCCGCGGCGACGACTTCACGCACACCGAGCAGGTGCGCGGCCGCCGCGACCAGTGGATGCACACCGCCGGACGGGCCCGGCGGGCTGGTGACGACGATGCGTTCGACGCCCGCAACCTGCGCGGGAATCACCGACATCAGCACGGTGCTCGGATAGGCCGCGCGGCCGCCGGGAACGTAGCATCCGACCCGTCCGAGCGGCACCGGGTGGAGCCAGGCTCCCCCCGCGCCGCGGTCGAGCACGTCCACCTGCAGCGAGTGGAATTCGCGAAGCCGCTGCGCCGCGGCGGCGAGCCCGTTGCGCAGCGGCTGCTCGAGACCCTGCCACGCAGCCTCCATCACCGCGGGATCGACATGCACGGATTCGACGTCGACGCCGTCGATACGGTAGGTCCACTCGCGAAGGGCCGCGTCGCCGCCGGTTCGAATGTCGGCGATGATCTCGCGCACAGCGTCCCTTGCCCCGATGGGACGGTGGAAGAGCCGCTCCAGGCGCTCCTCGGTCGCCGGATCTATGTCAGTCGCGGAGAAGCCGTCGCGCTGGCGCTCGTGAATCACCGCTCGGAACTGCGCGGAGTCGAGACGGGCAAGCTCGATGCTCATGCGGCACCCGCAGTGAGACGTTCCGCGGCCACGCGCCGGAGGGCAACCGCGATGGCCCCCACCGACTCGTTGCGAGTCTTGAGCGCGGCATGATTGGCGATCAGCCGCGCGGTCGAGGTTCCCGCCTCGGCGATCTCGACGAGATTGTTCGCCGCCAGCGTCCGNNCGTGCGGCGAAGAAGCGGCGTGCTGAGACAGGATATTTGGTGGCCACCCGCAATGCCTGCGGCCAGACCCCGCGGGCGAGCGCCGAGTCGCGTGGGGCGGCGAGCACCAGGCGGCACCGACCGAAGCCGAGGTCGGCGAGCTCGTAGCACTCACGGCTGCTCTCCCACAACACATCCTTGCCAACGATGCCGCATTCACAGCCGCCCATCTCCACATACACCGGCACATCCGTCGGTCGCACCTTCACGTAGACATCGTCGCCGTCTCGAATGCTCAACTCTCTGTCGAAGCGCGCTGGATCGAGCCGGGCGACCCCCGCGGCATTCAGGAGATTGCACGCACTCTCGAACAGCGTGCCTCCGGGGAGCGCGACGCGAAGGCCCGTCATGACGCCTGCGCGACCAGAGCTGCCAGGGCCGCGTCGACGCTGCCCTGCTGGTCGCGACCAAGCTGTGACCAGCGTGCACCGGAGGCGGTCACACGTACGTCACCGTCACCTCCTGCGTCGAGATCGCATGAGCAGGCAACACCGCGGCGGCGCAGACCGCGCGCCAGCTCGAGTGCCGCGGCATGTGCGTCGCTCGCCCAGCTGACCTGCAGCGGCGCGGGGGCGGCAACCGCGCCTGCCCGCCGGACGATGCTGTCATGACACCGATCCACGTGGAGCACGAAGCCGGTCGCCGGAAGCGCTGCCCCGAAACGGGAGAGCAGCGCGTCATAGCGTCCGCCCGACCCGAGCGCGAATCCCGAGTCCACGCTGAACACTTCGAATGTCGGTCCCGTGTAGTAGTCCCAGTCCCGAACCGCCCCGAGATCGAGATGCACGCGGTCGGTGATGTCGTGCGCGTCGAGCAGATCCCAGAGCTGGGCCAGTTCCTGCAGCGCGCGTTGCGGTCGCGCACCGCGAAGCCCTCCCGCGGCGGTCTCGAGAATCTCGCGCCCGCCGCGCAAGGTCGGAAACGCGAGCAGCAGGCGACGCTCCGCGTCCGCCGCGTCGGTGCCTTCCAGCGCGGACTCGACAGCGACCAGGTCCCGCCGGGCGAGTGCGGCGAGGACCTCCTCGCGAGCGTTCGCGTCCAGCCCGGCAGAATCAAGCAGCCCGGGGATGAAATCCGCGTGGCCCACGTCGACCTGAATGTGCTCAACGCCGCCGCGCTCGAGCGCCGCCGCGGCAAGGGCGATGCACTCGGCGTCGGCTGCGAGACCGCCGGCGCCGACCAGCTCGCACCCCGCCTGGAGGCTCTCACGGCGCCGTCCAGCGTTGAGCGCCTGGTTGCGCAACACTGAGCCCGCATAGCAGAGGCGCAGTGGAAATGGCCCTGCATGCAGTTGCGTCGCCACCACTCGCGCCACGCTCACGGTGCGCTCACCGACGAGCGCGAGCAGCGCGCCGTCCGAGTCCATGAAGCGGAACAGTGCTGACTGCTGCGCGCCCCCGACGCCGGCCGCGATGGTGTCCAGCGGCTCGATCAGCGGGGTGACCATGAAGCCGTAGCCCCATGCCTCGAAGGTCTCGATGAACCGATCGGTGAGCTCCCGGCGGCGGCCCGCAGGGCCGACGAGGTAGTCGGCGAACCCGTCAGCTCGACCNNACCCGTTGAGGGCGGAGATGACGGCGAGCAGGCGATCGGTCGCCGGCCCATCGCCGACGGTGATCCTCAGAGCACCTTCGAGTCCTGGGTTCGTGAAGTGGCGCACCAGGATCCGCTCCTCCCGCAGATGTGCAGCGACAGCGGCCGCCGTGATCCCGGCGGGCGGCGACGTGAACACGAAATTCGCGTGCGAGGTTGCAACGTTCCACCCCAGCACACGAAGTCGATCGCTCAGGCGCGCGCGCTCGCGAAGCACGGTTTCGACGATCAACCGATGATGCTCATCGTCCTCCAGAGCCGCGATCGCCCCTGCGATGGCGCAACGGTCGACAGGATACGAATCGCGCACCGCATTGAGATCGGCGATCAGCGAGCGGTCTCCAATCGCGTATCCGACGCGAAGACCGGCGAGCGCGTGCGACTTCGAGAGGGTCCGGATCACCAGCCAGTTGGGATGCCCGGCGAGGAGCGGGAGACACGAGGCGGGCGCGAAATCACAGTAGGCCTCATCGATGGCGACGACACCTCCGGCATCCCGGACCTGCGCTTCCAGAGCCACCGGCTCGATCCAGTGCCCGGTGGGTGAGTTGGGATTGACGACGACCCGCAACACCGCGGGGCGGTGCGCGAAATCCGGGGGTAGCGACCCGTCGGGCTCGATCGCGACCGGGTCGTCGAGGATCGAGAAGAGCTTCGCGAGCACCGGGAGCAGCGAATATCCTGGCTCGGTCCGCACCACCGTGTCGCCCGGCGACGCGAAAGCTCGAAAACAGCAGTCCAGCACCTGGTCGGCGCCGTTGGCCACGAACACCTGCTCCGCTTCGACACCGTGCGCGCGAGCAACCGTGCTGCGCAGTGGCTCGGCGACCGGACTTGGATAGCGGGCCAGATGGGCGGCCGCACCGGCGACCGCAGCTGCCACATTTATCGACGGCGGCAGCGGCGACTCGTTGCTGTTGAGCTTCAGCCAGCCGTCCTGATCCGACGGCTGCTCGCCCGGCGTATATCCGAAATCAGCACCGAGCGACGCACGCAGGAACCTCGACACGGTGTGATCAGGACGGTGCCGCTGCGTTCTGCATAGGTGGCGAAAGGATAGGTGGTTGACGCGATGGATCGACCGCTGCTACGCTGCACCCCGTCGTGAAGACATCCGTGCGCCTCGCCAAAAAAGCCGGCTCGCTCCCGAGGAGTGGGTTCCTTTGCGCACGGATGAGGTGACGGCGAGCAGTTAGCACCGGATCAGATTCCGCGAAGAGCCCCTTCCTCGAAGGGGCTCTTTCTTTTTGTCCACCACCACACACGGAAGACATGAGCATCACCTCGTTTCGCATCATCGACAGCACGCTCCGCGAGGGCGAGCAGTTCGCGCTCGCCCATTTCACAGTCGACGAGAAGCTGGCCATCGCCGCAGCGCTGGACCGGTTCGGTGTCGACTACATGGAGCTGACCTCCCCGCTCGCGTCACCGCAATCCGAATCCGACCTTCGCCGGCTGGCAGGGACGGAGCGGCGCTTCCGACTGCTCACCCACGTTCGTTGCAATCTCGATGACGCGAGGCTCGCCGTGGATACAGGTGTCGACGGCGTGGATGTCCTGATCGCCACATCGTCGCGGCTGCGACCCGTCTCCCACGGCATGAGCATCGACGAGATCATCGAGGTCGGCACGGCAGTGGTCGGCGAGATCCGCGGCGCGGGCCGTGAAGCGCGCTTCAGCACCGAGGATTCGTTTCGATCCGACCCCGACGACCTGGTGCGCATCTATCGCGCCATCGACCATGCGGGCGTGGATCGGGTCGGCCTCGCCGACACAGTCGGGGTGGCGACCCCATCGCAGGTTCACGATCTCGTGTCCCTCGTCCGGCGCAACGTCGGCTGCGACATCGAGTTCCACGCCCACGACGACACCGGGTGCGCAGTCGCAAATGCGCTCGCGGCCCTCGAGGCCGGGGCAACGCACGTGGACACCACCATCCTGGGCATCGGGGAGCGCAACGGCATCGTTCCGCTCTCCGCGATGATGGCGAGGCTGGTCACTGTTCAGCCTGAGCTGGTCGAGCACTACCGGCTCGACATGCTGCCCGAGCTCGACGCAATGCTCGCCGAGATGCTTGGGGTCGCGGTGCCGTTCAACGCAGCGGTCACTGCACCCACTGCGTTCCACCACAAGGCCGGCATGCACACCAAGGCCGTCCTTCTCGATCCCGGCGCCTATGAGGTGCTGGACCCGGCGCAATTCGGCCGCGAGCGAAGCATTCTCGCGGGACACCGGCTCGCAGGCCGTCACGCGATCGGCGATCGCGCTTCGTCTCTTGGTGTTCGCCTCGACGATGCGCGCTTGCGAAGCCTCACGGCCGAGGTCAAGCGTCGCGGCGATGACGGGCCGCTCGACGTCGCGACCCTCGATGCATTGATTGTCAGCTGGGCACAGCCGTAGGAGATCGAGGTGGGAACCATTACCGAGGAACTATTCAGCCGGCGTCTGGGACACGCGGTCCATGCGGGCGACACCGTGATCGCCGAGGTGGACGTCGCCATGGCACACGACGTCACCGGGCCGCTCGCCATCGAAGCCTACCGGAGCCTCGATCTCCCCCTCTGGGACGCCAGTCGCATCGTATTCAACTTCGATCATGTGATGCCCGCCAACACGGTTGCGGCCGCGGAGTTGCATCGCGTGATCCGCGAATTCTGCGTCGAGCACTCGATCACCAACCTGTTCGCCGAGGGGATCTGCCACCAGGTGATGGTCGATCGGAGGCTCGCTCAGCCCGGCGGCATCGTGGTCGGCGCCGATTCGCACAGCACGACCTACGGCGGCCTCGGGTGTTTCGCGACAGGCCTCGGGTCCACCGACATCGGCGTGGTGTTCGCCACCGGCAAGACATGGTTCCGGATTCCCAAGACGGTTCGCATCGAGGTGCGCGGCGCGCTTCCGCGGGGCGTCTACGCCAAGGATCTCGCGCTTTACGTGATCGCGCAGATGGGGGCCGACGGCGCTGACTACTGCGCCGTGGAATGGGGCGGTGAAGCGGTCGCGGCGATGACCGTGGACGAGCGGCTGACGCTCTGCAACCTGAGCACGGATTTCGGCGCCAAGACGGGCCTCGTCGAACCCGACGCGATCACATTCGAACATTCCGGCGGGGAGCCGATCGACCTCCACCCGGTTCGCCCGGACTATGCCCGGACGCTCGTCGTCGACGCAGAGCGGCTGCGACCCCAGGTGGCGGTGCACCCGAGCATCGACAACGTGCACGACATCGACGATGTGTCCGGGACGCCGCTCGATGAGGTGTTCATCGGCAGTTGCACCAACGGCAGGCTCAGCGACCTCGCCATCGCCGCATCGATCTTCTCCGGGCGCACGGTCCATCCCAGGACGAGGACCGTCGTCGTGCCGGCGTCGCGCGGGGTGTACCTGGAGGCACTCAGCGCCGGCTACATCGAGACCTTCGCGCTCGCGGGTGCGCTGGTGCTCAATCCCGGATGCGGCCCGTGCCTCGGACGTCAGCACGGGGTCGTCGGCCCCGGCGAGCGAGTGCTCTCGACGAGCAACCGCAACTACCCGGGGCGCATGGGCAGCCCGGATGCCCAGATCTTCCTGGCCTCGCCGGCGGTTGCGGCCGCATCGGCCCTGACGGGTGCGATCACCGATCCCGCCACCCTGGAGCCGGTCTCGTGAGCGGCCGCGTGTTTCTCCTCGGAGACGGTGTCAGCACCGACGCGATCATGCCGGGGCGCTACAACGTGACCACCGACCCGGACGCGCTGCGACGCAGCTGCCTCATCGAGGCTCGGCCGGACTTCGTGCAGACGGTCCAGCCAGGCGATGTCATCGTGGCGGGGCGCAACTTCGGGTGCGGGAGCTCCCGCGAGCACGCGCCGCTCTCCATCAAGCGCAACGCCGTCGCGGCGGTGATCGCGGCCAGCTTCGCGCGCATCTTCTACCGCAACGCGGTGAACATCGGACTGCCGGTCATCCGCTGCGCCGACGCACACCGCGTGCTCCGTGACGGCGATGAGGTGACCGTCGACGCGCTGACGGGAATGATCACCACCGCCACCGGGACACTCCACGGCGAGCCGCCGTCGGGGGTCGCGCTGCGAATCATCGAGGCCGGCTCGCTGATCGACCTGATCAGGCGGGGCGGCTGGTCTGCCCTCGAGGAGGAACGTCGTGTGTCCTGAGTGTGATGCGCGAGTCGCGGTCGACGACGGTGTCGAACGCGGTGAGGTCGTGACCTGCCCGGAGTGCAATGCCGAGCTCGAGGTCATCGGACTTGACCCTCCTCGGTTTGTGCTGGCTCCGCCGGAAGAAGTGGACTGGGGTGAGTGATCAGATGCTCATCGGCGTGCTCTGCTCGCGGATGCGCGTCGAGGAGAAGTTGCTGCGCGACGCGCTCGTCCAGCGCGGCATCGACGTCGAGATCGTCGACGACCGTGAGGTGACCTTCACCCTCGCGCACCCCACCAGACGTTGGGACGCCGTGCTCGAGCGAAGCATCTCGCAGACGCGCGGGCTCGCCATCACGCGGGTGCTCGAGTCGTGGGGAGTCCCGACGGTCAACCGGCATGCAGTCGCAGCGACGTGCGCCAGCAAGCTGGACACGTCGGCGGCACTCGAGGCCGCAGGGATCCCCACCCCGGAGACCGCCGTCGCTTTCACACCGGACGCCGCGCTACGAGCCGCCGAGGATCTGGGATATCCGGTGGTGCTCAAGCCGCTCACCGGTTCATGGGGCCGCTTGCTCGCAAAGATCAACGACCGTGATGCCGCCGAGGCGCTGTTTGAGCACAAGGCGGTGCTCGGCGGGCCCGACCATTCGGTCTTCTACCTGCAGCGTCACGTCGAGAAGCCGGGACGCGACATCCGCGCATTCGTGGTCGGCGACGAGGTCATCTGCGCGATCTACCGCGACTCCGAGCACTGGGTGACCAACACGGCTCGGGGCGCAACCACCCACAACTGCCCGATCGATGGAACGCTGCGACAGCTGTCGCTCCACGCCGCCGCAGCGGTCGGGGGCGGCGTGCTCGCTGTCGATCTGCTCGAGGATCGCGATCGACTCCTCGTCAGCGAGGTCAACGCGACCATGGAGTTCAAGAACTCCATCGATGTCACCGGTGTGGACATCCCCGGGCGCGTGGCCGACCACGTTCGCGAGGTGGCGCGCGGCGCGCCCATCGCGGTCGGAGGCTGACGCTGCCATGGGAATCGACGTTGCCACGACCACGCGAGTCGATGTCGCCGAGCTGCTCACCGCGATGCTGTCCGTGCCAAGCCCCAGCGGCGAGGAAGACGCCATGGCATCGCTGCTGGTGTCACGGCTGCTTCGCGCCGGTTTCGACGTCGACGTCGACGTCGCGGGCAACGTTGTCGCCGCGTGGGGCGACGGCCCGGAGACGGTCGCTCTGGTCGGCCACGTGGACACGGTCCCCGGACATATCGATGTTCGCCGCGACGGCGATCTGCTCCACGGGCGCGGCGCGGTGGACGCCAAGGGACCGCTCGCGACCGCGATCGCCGCGGTCAGCCGCCAGCCACGCGACGGAGGGAGGCGCTTCGTGATCGTCGGTGCCGTCGAAGAGGAGACGTCATCGCGAGGAGCGCGCCACCTGGCCGAGTCGATGCCCGCTCCGTCATCCCTGGTCATTCTCGAACCGAGCGGGTGGGACGCGGTCACCATCGGGTACAAGGGCAGCCTGCGGCTTCGCGCGAGCGTCGACCAGGCACACGCGCACGGCGCAGGTCGCGAGCCAAGCGCGCCCGACCGGTGCGTCGACCTGGTTCGGGCGCTCCAGGACCGCGCCGCAGTGCTGAACGGCGACGCGGGCGTCTTCGACCGCGTCGACGTCCGGGTGCTCCGGTTCGAGTCCGCGAGCGACGGCCTGAGCGACCAGGCGAGCGTCGATCTGGGTGTCCGGACCCCGCCCGGTTGCGACGTCGACGCGCTGATCGAGGCGACGCGTGCATCAGCGCCCACCGCCGCTGTGATCGTCCTCGGCCGCGAACCCGGCGTCCGCACGGATCGAGGCAGTCCGCTGGCGCGTGGCTTCGTGCGCGCGATTCGCGCACAGAGTGGCATGCCGCGATTCAAGCTCAAGACCGGGACGTCCGACCTGAACGTGCTCGTGCCCGCATGGGGCTGCCAGGCCCTCGCCTACGGGCCAGGCGACTCCCAGCTCGACCACACGCCGCGCGAGCACGTCTCGATCACCGAGCTGGAGCGCGCGGTTTCAGTGCTCGAACTGGCCCTGGGCGCCCCGTGATCCGGGCCGCGGTCGTCGGAGGCGCCGGGTATGCCGGGGGCGAGGTGCTGCGCCTGCTCGCCGGCCACCCGGAGATCGAGGTCGTCCAGGTCACGTCGGAGCGCCTGATCGGCAGGCCGGTCGCCGCAGTCCACCCGCCGCTGCGGGGTCGGACCGAGTTGCGCTTCTCGTCGCGCGACACGCTGCGCGGTGCGGATGTCGTGTTCGCGGCGATGAGCCACGGCGAGTCCAGCGGGGCGATCCACGAACTCCAGGCGGCGGCTCCCGTGGTGATCGACCTGGGTGCCGACTTCCGGCTGCGCGATGCGAACGATTATCCACGCTGGTACGGGTGGAACCACCCCTCGCCCCAGCTGCTGGGAAGCGCCGTGTACGGGCTCGTCGAGATGCACCGTGCCGAGATCGCAAGCGCATCGCTGATCGCGTCAGGGGGTTGCCTTGCAACGGCCTCGATCCTCGGCCTTGCTCCACTGGCATGCGCCGGGCTGCTCGACCCCGCCATCCCGCTGGTCGTCGAGGCGAAGGTCGGGTCGTCGGCGGGCGGCTCGCAGGCCGGAGACACGACCCACCACGCGCACCGGAGCGGCGAGATGCGCTCCTATGCGCCCACGGGGCACCGCCACACAGCGGAGATCCTCCAGGAACTCCACCTCGGAGTGCCGAAGCACGAGGTGGCCTTCTCGGCGACCGCCGTCGAGGCGGTGCGCGGTGTGCTGGTCACCGCCCACGCGTACCTCAATGCTGACCTCGACGATCGCGCACTGTGGCAGGTCTACCGATCGCGCTACGGCGCCGAACCGTTCGTGCGCATCGTCAAGTCGCGGACCGGACTGCACCGCTCCCCCTCACCGAAGCTGCTCACCGGAACCAACTACTGCGACGTGAGCTTCGAGCGCGACCCGCATTCTCGCCGCGTCGTGGTGACCGCCGCCCTCGACAATCTCGTCAAGGGATCGGCGGGCCAGGCGGTGCAGGCCTGCAATGTCCGCCACCGAATCCCCGAGACGCTCGGCCTCGAATTCGGCGGTCTTTACCCGATCTGATGATCGTCGTGAAGATCGGCGGCAGTGTCCGCCACCTCGACCCGCTGCTCGAGGACATCGCGACCACAACGGAGCAGACCGTCGTGGTGCACGGAGCCAGCCGCGCCCTCGACGACCTGTCCACCCGTCTGGGCAGCCCGCCACGCATGGTCGAGTCCGAGCGCGGCGACGTCAGCAGGTTCACCGACGCCACCACCATGGACCACTTCCTCATGGCCTACGCCGGAAGAGCGAACAAGCGGATCGTCGAACGGCTCCGGCAGTTTGGCGTCAACGCATTCGGGCTCTGCGGTCTGGACGGCGGTGTGGTCCGCGGGACCCGCCGATCAAACCTTCGCATTCGTGAGAACGGCCGGACCAAGGTGCTCCACGACAACCACGTGGGCAGCATCGACTCCGTCGATGCGGTGTTACTCGGCCGGCTGCTCGCCGCCGGGGTGACCCCGGTGGTCTGCCCGCCGATCGCCGCCGAGGACGGGACCGCGATCAACGTCGACGGCGACCGCCTCGCTGCCGAGATCGCAGTCGCGCTGGGAGCAACCCTTCTGATCATCTTTGCCGACACGCCGGGGCTGCTCCGTGACCCTGCCGACGAGACGACCCTCATCGGACGGCTCTCGACCGCGGAGGCGGAGCACCTCATCCCGGCGATCGGCGGCAGGGCTCGGGTCAAGCTGCGCGCCAGTACCGAGGCTCGGCTCCGTGGCGTCGGGGCCGTGTGCGTCGCGGACGGCCGCGCGCAGCGCCCGCTGTTCAACGCACTGTCCGGCTCGGGAACCTGGGTGCGTTAGGGACCCGTCCGGCTACCCTGACCGCCACGTCCATGGTGCAGCGCTCTTTTCTCGAGAGATCGACCACGATCGCCTTCGCCCATCGTGGGGGCGGCGGCGAGGCCCCCGAGAACACCCTGCCCGCCTTCGAGGCCGCCGTCGCGATGGGTTACCACTACCTGGAAACTGATGTCCACCTGACCGGCGACGGCGTGCTGCTCGCCTTTCACGACAGCAGCCTCGACCGCCTCACCGACCGGGTCGGGAGGATCGGCCAGCTCTCCCTCGCCGAAGTTCGGGAGGCAGATGCCGGCTACGCCTTCAGCCCGGATGGCGGCCTCACCTTTCCCTTTCGCGGCACCGGGGTGGGTGTCCCGACGCTGGAGGAGCTGCTGACGCGCTGGGACGACGTGTACCTCAACATCGACGCCAAGGCGGATGACACAGTGGCGCCGCTGGTCGCGCTGGTCAGCCGCCTCAACGCCTTCGGCCGCGTGTGCATCGGGTCGTTCTCCGACCGCCGGGTCGCGCGCATCCGGGCGCTTGCCGGGGGACGCATCTGCTCATCCATGGGTCAGGCGGCGTCCGCAATGGCCTATGCCGCGTCGAGGACGGGCCGGATGCCTCGATTTCATGCCGACTGCCTCCAGGTGCCGCAGCGTTGGGGCAGGCTTCGCATCGACAGGCGGTTCGTCAAGGCTGCCCATCGCGCCGGGCTGCAGGTGCACGTCTGGACGATCGACGACGAGACGGAGATGGAGTTACTCCTGGCGCTCGGGGTCGACGGGATCATGACCGACCGGCCGCGGCTCCTGAAGCGTGTCTTCGAGGCGCATGGTCTGTGGTGAACGCCGGAGCGCGCTATCGTGGTCTCGATGCTGCCCTCTGATCCCGGGGTGCGGTACATCCCGGCCGCCGATGCCACCGACTGGTACCTGCCGGACGAACACCTCCGCTGGCTGACCCGTCGCACGGTCGGCGATGCCATATGGCCGGTCGCGGATGGCGCGCTCCGCGAGCTCGGCACGCTGGTGCCGCAGGTCATCGAGCCGCTCGCCCGGACCGCCGACCGGCATCCGCCGGTATTGCGCTCGTACAACGAGCGCGGCGGGCGCATCGACGAGATCGACTTCCATCCGGCGTACAGGGAGTTGGAGTCGACGGTGCTCGGTTTCGGCGCGGTGCGCGCCGCCTACGCACCGGGGTGGCGCGGACTCCCCGAACGTGCACCGCGCACCCTCGTGACCGCGATGCTCTCCTTGCTGCTCGAATCCGACCAGGCGGTCACCGGCTGTCCCATCGGGATGATGGACGCAGCGGCTCGATGCCTCGAGCGCAACGACCCGGCGCTGGCAGCACGCTTTGTTCCCGGCATCATCGACGACACCGGCAAGCACCTCACCGTCGCCATGTTTCTCACCGAGAAGGCGGGCGGATCGGACGTCGGCGCCACTGAGAGCGTCGCCACCCGTGCCGGCGACGGCACCTGGCGCCTCTCCGGCGAGAAGTGGTTCGCGAGCTGCGCGCACAGCGACCTGATCCTCGTGCTTGCGCGACCCTTCGGCGCGCCGCCCGGCCCGCGGGGGCTCGGCCTCTTCCTGATGCCACGCGTACTTGACGACGGCACGCGCAACACGTTCGTCATCCATCGGCTCAAGGAGAAGTTCGGCACCCACGCGATGGCGTCTGCCGAGGTCGGCCTGCACGACGCCTTCGCCTGGCAGGTGGGCGACCTCGAACGTGGTCTGCCACAGATGATGGACATGGTCAACGCCACCCGGATCGGTATCGCCACCGCGACAGCAGGCGCGATGCGCCGGAGCGCGTTCGAGGCGCTGACCCACGCACACGGGCGAAGCACCTTCGGGCGCCGTCTCGACCTGCATCCCTTGATGCGCGACACGCTCGCGGAACTGGTGGTGGACTCGATCGCAGGACTCAC
>PNBE01000041.1:26073-27035 GCA_003135895.1 Candidatus Dormiibacterota bacterium | reverse complement strand
CCGCGGTGGCAACGGGTTCATCGAGGACTGGCCGGATGCTCGGCTGCTGCGCGATGTCTACGTGCACGCGATCTGGGAGGGATCGGGCAACGTCATCGCCCTCGATGTGCAGCGTGCCATCGAGCACGGTGCGCTCCCCGGTTACCTTGGTGACACCGAACGCCGGGCCGAGACGGTGTCAAGCGCGGGGGTCGCGGCCCCGCTGGGCGGAGTCCTCATCGACGCACTGCAACGCGTCCAGTTCCAGATACAGGGATTGAGCGGCATCGACGACGCGGACGCGAGGCAGCTACCACTGCGTCGCATCGCACGCCGCATGGCCACGCTGGCGATCGGCGCGCGGCTCGCGGAGCAGGCCAACCAGTTCGCCACCGACACCGGCAGCGGCCGGCTCGGCTGGATGGCCGCGCGCTACCTCTGCCGGCTGGGCGGCGAGCCTGCGCTCTCCGACTTCGCCGATGACGCCTCGTGGCTGCCGTATGCGGANNACCCACGACCAGGGCGAAGGCGATCCCGTCCCAGCCCTTGACCCCCACCGTCTGGATCGCCGCCGGAATGATCCGGTGGTCCGCGCCCATCTGCGCGAGCAGGCTGCGAATACCGGCGGTGTCGGGATCGTCCGCCTCGGTGTCGATCACCCTCCCCTCGCGCACCACGTTGTCCACGACGATGAGACTGCCGAGATGCGAGAGCTCGACGGCGGCGCTGAAGTATGCGGGCGTGTTGCGCTTGTCGGCGTCGATGAAGACGAGATCGAACAGCTCGCCGTGCTCGGCTTGGAGCTTCGCGAGACTGTCGAGCGCCGCGCCGACGCGGACCTCCACTCTGCCGTCCAGTCCCGCACGCGCGATGTTGGCTCGCGCCACCTCGGCATTGTGCTCATCGAGCTCGAGGCTGATGAGGCGCCCATCGTCGGGCAGGGCGCGACCCATCCAGATGGCGCTGTATCCGCCGAGGGTGCC
>PNBE01000041.1:0-26028 GCA_003135895.1 Candidatus Dormiibacterota bacterium | reverse complement strand
CGGGGCCACTGTCTGGAGACCTCCGTCGAGCCACCCAGACCTCCTCGGCGGGCCAACGCTTCGCCCAGTCCAGGGTGACGAAGGGATAGCTGGTGGTCGCGTCACCCGAAGGGCGAAGCTCGACCAGGTTCTCGACCTCGAAGCCCGAGCTGCGAAGCAGACGGATCCAGTCGCCGTGGTTGAGATGGAATTCGACGCTCTCGTCGTCCGGCCATTCGAATCGATGCATGCCGAAGTAGTCGCGCCGCAGCGCCGTCCCGGCCGGTCCCTCTGCGTCGGAGTCGGTCATCGTGAGCATCAGCAGCGCACCGTTGCCGAGGAAGATCAGCCGTCCGCCCGGCCGAAGCAGCCGGGCAGCTTCTGGGATCCAGCAATACGGGTCACACCAGATCGCCGCGCCGTACTCGCTGATCGCCAGGTCGAAGGTTGCGTCAGCGAGTGGCACCGCCTCGGCGCTGCCCTGCAGGAGTGGGAAGTGCAGGTCGTGCTCATCCTGGAGAGCACGCGCCGTCGCCAGCTGGTTCTCTGAGATGTCGATCCCGACCGGCCTTGCCCCGCGCCGGGCGAGCCAGGCCGACACGTACCCCGTGCCACACCCCAGTTCTATGACATCGAGGCCGTCGACATCGGGGAGAAGGTGCGCCTCGCTCTCCGGAATGCTCCAGATGCCCCACGAGGGCTCGGATGCCGCCCAGTTCCGCCGACCCGGTGCGGCGTACTCGGCCGCCGACCTGTTCCAGGCGGAACGGTTGCGCAGGACATGGTCGCCGGTCTCGCTCGATGGCATCGCCGGCGACTGTAGCGGGCAGGTGGGGTGGCCAGCGGGATTCGAACCCGCGACCTCCAGGGCCACAACCTGGCACTCTAACCAGCTGAGCTATGGCCACCATGAAACTCCGCAGAGGAGGCTCGGCGATTATATGGCGCGGTGGTCGGCGGTCCGGGCCAATCGCCGCGGGTAGACTCGCCGCGCGCCCCCGTAGCTCAGCGGATAGAGCACCGGCCTCCGGAGCCGGTGGCGCAGGTTCGAGTCCTGCCGNNCCCGTAGCTCAGCGGATAGAGCAGCGAGCTTCTAACTCGACGGTCGTGGGTTCGACTCCTACCGGGGGCGCCATCGCTCGGGATGCGGCAACTAGGAAGGAAGATCTTCGGATGACCACCTCCGGGGGCGACGGACCCGACAGAGCGGCAACACCGGCGCCGTGGGCTGCGATCGCCGCCGCTGTGGCGATGCTCGTGGCGTTGCGTATCCCCGCGTTTCTCGAGCCGCACTGGTACTCCGACGAGAGCATCTACGCATATGTCGGGCGCACCATTTTCGGCGGCGGTGATCTCTACACGTCGCCTGGCGCCTGGGACAACAAACCGCCGGTGCAGTACTGGATCTACGGGATCCTGACTCACTTTCTCGGCTACTCGGAGGCCGCGATCCACCTCGTCCCGTTCGCGAGCGCGGTCGCCGCGGTGATCGCGGTCGGCTGGGGCGTCGCCAGGCTGACCGGGTCGAGGCGGCGGGCGGGAATCGCCTGCATCCTTGCGGCGCTGATCATCGGTCCACCGATCTTCGATTCCGAGCTGTTCCTCCCGGAAGGGGCGCTGATCGGCCCGATGACCTGGGCTGGCATGCTCATGCTCGTCCACATCGCCTCGCCGCGGTGGGCGGCCCGGCACCGCTGGGCACCCTACGCAGCCGGTTTCCTGGCGTCCCTCGCCCTCGGCATGCAGCAGACGGTGATCGCGGACGTCGTCGCCATCGGGATCATCCTGGTGATCGCCTCACCGAGCCGGTGGGTCGACCTGCTTCGCTTCCTCGGGACCGGTCTCGTCGTCACCCTCCTCTGGTTGGGGCCGACGATCATCGCCTCAGGTATCGGCGCGACGTGGTTCGCGACCGTGGCGTTCTACGGGATCTACGCACACAACTCTCTGCCACCGAGCGTGCTCGCGCGCGTGCTTCACTTCGCCGGCATCGCAGCGGGTGTCATCGCGATTGTGGTCGGGTCCGCACTGGTCGCACGCCGAACCCGCAACACCTTCTGGATGCTGTGGGTGCTCGCGGGCATCGACCTCGTGGTCGCCGGCTCCGCCCACTTCCCGTATCCACACCTGCTCCTGCCATCGATCCCCTGGGTCTGCGCGGCGCTGGCCGCGACGCCGTGGCAGCGGTGGAGCGTCCTGGTGTCCGATTGGCGCCGGCAACAGCTGTGGTTCGGTTCAGCGGTCCTGGCGGCGGGCGTGCTGCTGGCTGCCGCGCAGGGTTCATATGCCGGCTCGTTCTGGATCAACGGGCGCAGTCTCCCCTCGTACTACGCCTCTGGGTACGCGAGCCTGGTGAGCAGTTCGGAGCGGACCCGGTGGCGGGACACCTTCTCGGGCAACATCGTCTCCGACGAGGCCGTCACCAATTGGCTCGTTGCGCACCATTACGCCCACTCACTCGCGGTGGTCTGGAATGGCGCGGATGAATGGGTCTACTTGACGACGCCGCTCACCACGGTGCTGCCGACCGTCGGCCTCTTCAACGATGACGTGCTCCTCGGAGACCGCTCCAAGATCGGTCCCTACGTCGCCCGCCACCGCCCCCTGATCATCGTCACCAATGAGCTCAGCGTTGCGCTCCGGCCGAGCATCCTCCCGGTGCTCGAGCAGTGGTATGTCGCCGTGTTCCACACCGGTCCGGACACCATCTACGTCGAGCGCTCGCACGCATCGCGAATCACCCCGGCCGCATCGCACCAGCGCGATCGTGGTGGCCGCTCAGGGCTGTGATCGTATGTACAGCTCGACGCCGTCGGCGTCCATCACCTGTGCATAGTCGTGGGCGCTGATGAAGGCACGCACATCGTTCAGGTTCTCGATGTTTTCCGGCGTGACCAGGATCAACTCCGGTGGCGCAGCGTTCATCCTCGACAGGATGCCGGCGGTCCCGTTCTCGAGCGCGAGGGTCACATAGAGCGGGCCGCTGCGCGTGGGCGGGACGAGCTCCTCGTCGACGAGCGGCCAGGCGAGATTCGTCCACAACATCGCGGTCGCGCCGACGAGATTGTGACTGCTGATCCATTGCTCGGCCTCGTGCTCGCCGTAGTTGAGCGCGCCGAAGTACGTGTCGTACTCGAGGTCGGATATCGAGCCCGACATGTAGCCGACCGCGTTGGCGTAATACCCGGCACTCCACACGGTCGACCGGTACCCGGCCGCGAAGAGCGACCACCCCGTGGACGCGATGGTCGCGAAAACGGCGGTGGCGACAAGCACGCGGGGCTGCCGGATGCGCTGCAGCAGGCGATCGTGGTGGCGCGACATCAGGCCTGTGACCAGCATCACCAGCGGGATCATCACCGGCAGGAGAAAGTGCTCGTACGAGTATCCCGCGGCGATCGCGGTGAAGAGCAACGCGGTCGCCCAGATGCGCACCAGCTCGAAGCGATCGTCCTTCGCGTTTCGATAGAGCCAGGCGACCGCGACCATGGCGAGGAGCATCCCGATGCGAACCAGGTACGCCGGCAAACGATCGCCGAGCGCATCGTTGAGGTAGTCGACGTACGACGTCACCAGCGCGAACCAGACGTTGGGTGCCCCGGCACTCACCACGAACGGAACGACCACCGCCGCGACGGTGACCACGAAGGTCCCGCCCACGATCAGCATCGTGCGCCAGTTGCGGCGCACCAGGCACCAGAGCAGGATTGAGGAGACGTCGGCGAAGGCTGTCTGCTGGATCAGGAAGCCGCACGCGAGCAGCACACCGATCGATACCAGCGTGATCGTTCGCGGTCTTCGCGCCGCAGGGCCCGCGCACGAGCAGAGGAACCAGACCACCGCGACCGTCACGGGACCGATCAAGAGGCTCTCGGGGAGTGCGAGGTTGCCGTCGAGCATCGGCGAGCCGATGATCACAGCGATCGCCAGACCTCCCCAGAGCGCGGCGCGTGACGAGAACAGCCGGTACAGGCCCCACGAGGCGGCGGCGATCGCAGCCAGGCCGCTCAGCATCCCGAGCGCATGGAGACCAGCCTCGCTGGTCCCGAAGAGCAGCTGACTCAGTCCGTAGATACCGATGAGCAGCGGCGGTTTGTTGTTCCAGGCGCCGACGTAGAGCCCGTAGCCGAGGTGGGTGAGCCACGCGGTGGAGGCATAGCCGGCCTCGTCCTGGTACCACTGCGGTTCAATGAGAGACGGGATGCGCAGCAGCAAATAGAGCGCAACCGGCAGGATGATATGCAGGTTGCGCTTCATACGTGCCGGGATCTCGGACATGTGGTACTGGTCCTGCGCGCTGTTGCGTCCGCGCACCCGGCGCGCCACGACTCCCTATTGTGAAGAAAAGATGGCGCGACGCAGCAATCGCGCCTGATGCCGTGCCGGGGCAGGGCTCGCATGCCCCGATGAAGTGCCATCCCGTAGCATCGCCCTGAGTGAGCGAAGCCCCGGTCTCGACCCGCCTCCACCTGGTTCGCCACTGCGATGTCCGCAATCCCGACGGCGTCCTCTACGGCCACCTCCCCGACTTTCCGCTGAGCGAGAAGGGGGTGAAGCAGGCCCACGCACTCGGCCGCTACTTCGCCCGCACCAAAGCTCGCCAGGTCTACTCGAGTCCGCTCGAGCGTGCGCGGCAGACCGCGGAGATCATCGCGTCGTATCTCGACTCGGTGCCGATCACCTATACCGACGACCTGATCGAGACGCGTTTCGGTCTGTATCTCCAGGGAGTCCCGCCCAAGCAGGTGCCGTGGCGCCGGCCGCTCTGGTTGATCCACATGGTGTGGCCGGGATTGCTCGCCAACGACGAGAGCGTCGCCGAACTGGCCGGACGCGTCCGGCGCCCGCTCTTGCGCCTGCTCGCCGACCACCCCGGGGAGGGCGGCATCTGCGTCAGCCACGGAGATCCCATCCAGGGGTTCTGGGTGGCCTCGCAGGGCCGTCCCCGCTACGCGCTGCACCGGCTGCAGTGCGCCAAGGGCGGACTCCTCGAGCTCGATTACGAGGGTGAGACCCTGCGCCGTCTCACCTATCTCCCCCCCGCCCAGATCGCGGAGCTTGCCGGTGGACCCGATCAAACCGAGGCAGGTTCTCGCTCGGGCGTCTGAGGCTCACCGCTCGAATCCGACGACCAGCGACGGTCGAGGGTGATCGGCTGCCGGCGCTTGCGCTGGCGGCGCTCGAGAAAGGGACGCAGGTAGAGCTTGGTGAGCAGCCCGGTCATGATCAGGATGAAGGAGGTGTAGACGAGCAGCACCCCCTGATCGTCGTTGACCTGGAACAACGAGTACTGGGTCACCGACGGGAAGGAGATCGTGAAGTCGACATTCTTGCCGTTCTTGGTCTCGATCGGGAGCGGTAACGTCTGGCCGAGTGTGATCGGGATCACCTGCCCGTTCGAGAAATACGGTGTCATCCCGGACGTGTTGAGCTGATTCACGTTCTGCGGTGCGCCACTGTCGAGCCCGAGGTTGCCGACGTACAGCTGCATCTCGATCACCGGGTTGCGCGGCGCGACACCGCCCGGTCCGTAGAGGATGTTGGTCGTGTCGATGGATCCATTGGTGCCGATCGACGGGACCACCTTCGCATCGGGGAAGAACGACATCTTGGCGCCGATCTGCACCGCCTGCGATGCGCCCGCGATGGTGTAGCCGAAGTCCGGGACCTTGAGCACCCCGTCGGCCAGAGCTTTGTTGCCGATGTTGCCCGCGTCATCGAAGAACTGGATCGAACCGTCGTAGACGGTCTGCCCTGCGGGATTCTTGACGATGATGGTCGGCGCCCACCCGTAATCCTGCTGGTAGACGTTGACACCGTTGACGCTGAGGAAGTCGTTGACCAGGATGTCCTTGGTCTCCACCTTCCTGCCGTGGTCGAGCACGGTGACGTTGCTGACGTAGTTGCTGGCTTCGCCGTTGGACGCATAGGTCGCCTCGAAGCTGTTGAGACGCAGGGTGAAGGGCGCGTAATTCCCATGGAAGAGGAGCCCCTGCTGCAGCGTGTCGTAAGCAGCGGGCGTGTTCGTGAAGCTCTGCCCCTGGGTGAGCGTCACCAGTCCCTGGTACCCCGTCGCCTTCCCCCAGACGACCGCGACGAGCAGCAGGAAGAATGAGCTGTGGAACAACCACGATCCCCACTCACCCCAGTACTGCGGCGTGCGTTTGTATCCGCGTGCGGTGCGCATGATGAGCGCGCGAGCGCGCCGGATCACACACCACCCCAACGACACGTAGAGCAGACCGAGCAATACGTAGAACACCGGCGAGACGAAGACCTGCGTGAGTGGCAACTGGAGGTCGGCGAACAGCACGTTCAGGTTCGGCCACGCTGTGATGAACGCCGCGACCTTGCCTGGGTCCGAGGTGTTCTGCTGGGGGACGAACGAGCCGATGAGAACGATGATGAGGATGCCGAGCAGGAGGAAGATCGCGGTCCGCATCCGCGTGTACTCGTGCCAGTACCTCCCGGCGGCCTCCCTGAAAGTGCCTCTCACCGCATTGCGCCAGAGCGCAGCAGACCTTTCGGATCGAAAGCACCGGCCAGTCCCGGATGCCACGTTCGCGCGCCGGGCGGTTTGGCGGTCGCGGTGCGAGCGGCGGCCGGCTCCAGCCGGAAGGTGACGGCTGCGATGATGGCGAGGCGACCGGCGCTCCCCAGGAGCGCGGCGATCAGGTCGTAGCCGACGACATCCTTGAGTGCGGAGCCGCCCGCCTTGACCGCTTCTCCGGTGGAAAGGACCGCCTCGACGCCGGCCAGCGAGCGCCGTGGCACCTCGCCGCGAGCCACCAGCGTTCCGACATGCGCCGAGCCCGTCTCGGCTCCGAAGCCGACGACCGCAAGCTTCGCCTCGGCGACGGAGGCGCGGACGCGAGCGACTGTCGCGCCGGCTTCGACGCGGACGGTGAGACCGGGCGCGGCAAGCTGGATGCCGGCAAGGCGGTGCACGCTGAGAATGATGCCGCCGCGCTCCGGAGCGCCTCCGGGCGATGCCAGGGCGCCGCTGGTCACGCTGATCGGGACGCCCTGCTGGTTGCACACGTTGGCGACATCCACGAGCGATGCCGCGTCAGCGGGGCTCACGACGTCGCCGGTCACGCTATCAGCACCGACCACCTCGACAAATCGTTTGAGCAACTCGTCGTTCACACGATCAACCCTTTGAGCGACGAGGTCGCCGCCGTGTAGACGAGCACGACCAGGACCCCGAGGATGAGGGTCCCGGCTGTCGTGACGACCAGCACCGCACTGCCCGCGAACCCGGTGCGCGACCACCGGTACTCCTCGGCACCGGGGGCAGGACGCTGGTACATGAGCAATCCGACCCGCAGGTAGTAGAAGGCTGCAACCACACTCGTCGCAATGCCCCACAGCGCGAGTGGGACCTGACCGGCGTTGATCGCGGCGGTGAAGACGAGGAATTTGCCGAAGAAGCCGGCCGTGGGCGGAAACCCGCCGAGCGAGAACAGGAAGAGCGCCATGCTGGCGGCCACGAACGGGCGGCGATAGGCCAGACCACGCAAGCCGTCGTAGCTGTCGAGGTCTTCCCCGCGCCCCGCCATGATGGTGATCACCGCGAAGGCGCCGATATTGGTGACCGCGTACGCGGCGAGGTAGTACAGCACCCCGATCGTCCCGAACGAGCTCGACTGTCCCGAGGGCAGCAGCACCGGCCCGACCGCCACGCCGATGAGGATGTACCCGGCCTGCGCGATGCCCGAGTAGGCGAGCATGCGCTTCACGCTCGTCTGGGTCAGCGCCGCGATGTTGCCGACGACCATCGAGGTGATCGCCACCAGCGCGACCACGGGTTCCCAGTGCTGGTAGAAGTGGGTGCCACCACCGTCGAAGGTGTACGTGAACACGCGGACGAGGGCCGCGAAGGCGGCGACCTTGGTGGTGACGCTCATGAATGTCGTGACCGACGTCGGCGCGCCCTGGTACACGTCGGGGGTCCATGAGTGAAATGGCGCCGCCGACACCTTGAACGCGAAGCCGATGAAGAGCAGCAGGACGCCTGCGAGCAGGAGCGGATCGACGGCGATGGTGGTCTGACTCTGGATGGCCGCGGCGATCTGGGCGAGTTGCGTATGCCCGGTTTCCCCGTAGATGAGAGCCATGCCGAAGAGCAGGAAACCTGAAGCAAAACCGCCCAGCAACAGGTACTTCAGGGCTGCTTCCTGCGAGCGTTCCTCGTGTCGCGAGAAGCCACTGAGCACGTAGAGCGCGAGCGAGAGCACCTCGATGGCCAGGAAGATGACCATGAGGCTGGTCGCTCCGGCGAGCAGCATCATGCCGAGCGTGGCCGCGAGGATCAGAGCGTAGTACTCGCCGTAGTGCAGGCCGCGCCGGTTCAGATAGTTCGGGCTGATCATGACCACGAGCGCGGCGCTCACCAGCAGGATGGCGTCGATGAACAGTGCGAAGCGGTCGTAAGCGAACGACCCCGCGTACACCAGGCGTCCCGGATTCGCGTCGAACCACGCCCAGACGGTGACTCCGAGCGCGGCCGCGATACCAAGCAGCGCGAAGCCCGCAAGCCACGTGCGCTTCGAGGGCGGGATCACCAGATCCAGGACCATCAGCAGCAGGAAGGCGCCGCCGAGGACCAGCTCGGGAAGAATGCCGGCCAGGTCCCGTCCACCGGGAAAGGACAACGGCACCAGCGATGCGGCGATCAGCATCACTGCGTTCCCGGGTTCGACGCGGCGGGCTGGATCAGCGTAACAGTGGTGCTCACCGACCCGGTGGAGATGTCGGTGATGGGCTTGGGATACAGCCCGATGAAGATCATCAGTGCGACCAGCGGCGCCAGCAGCAGCGCCTCACCGATATGCAGGTCGTGCACTCCCTCGGTTCGCGGCTTGGGTGGCTCGTGCATCAGCCCCTGGTGGAGACGAAGCATGTACCAGGCGGCAAGGATCACCCCGCCGCCGGCGAGGACCGCATACACCCAGTTGAGCTGGAAGGCTCCCAGCATGATCGTGAACTCACCGACGAAGCTGTTCATCCCCGGCATTCCCAGGCCGGCGAGTGTCGCCACCAGGAAGAAGAAGTACAGCCAGGGCATTCGACGTTCGAGCCCCGATAGCTCGCCGAGATCGCGTGTGCCGGTGCGCGCCTCGACGAAACCGACGATCAGGAAGAGCGCGCTGATGATGATGCCGTGGTTGATGATCTGGATCACCGCGCCGTTGATCCCGTTATTGGTCAGCGAGAAGATTCCGAGCGCGATGAAGCCAAGGTGGCTGATGCTCGCGTACGCGACGATGCGTTTCAGGTCGCGTTCGGACAGCGCCATCAACGCTCCGTAGATGATGCTCAGGACGGCGAACCCGGCCAGCACGAACCTGTACTTCTCCATCTCGCCCGGGAACAGCGTCAGCGCGAAACGGATGAAGCCGTATGCGCCGAGCTTGCTGACGATGCCGGCGAAGAACACCAGGACCGCGGGGGGGCACGCCTCGTAGAGATCGGGTAGCCAGGTGTGCAGGGGGACGATCGGGATCTTGATCGCGAAGGCGAGCGCGAAGCAGATGAACGCCAGCTCCTTGGGCGTGAACGTCGTGAGGTGGATGAGCGGTATGACGTACGGCGTCCCCGACGTGATCGGTTGCGCAAGGATGCTCTCGAGGTCGAAGGAGCCGGATGGGGACTGTACGTAGAGGTAGATGATCGCCACCAGCATCAGCAGGCTGCCCGCGACCGTGTACACGATGAACTTGACAGTTGCCGGGCCGCGCTTGTCGCCCCCCCAGTTGCTGAGCAGGACGTAGAGGGGAACGAGCATCCCTTCCCAGAACATGTAGAAGAGCAGCAGATCGATCGACAGGAGCACACCCGTGGTCGCGGCCTGGGTCAGCAGCACCAGCGTGCAGTAGAAGCGCAGACGGTCGGTCGTCTTGCGCGAGATGGCGAGGGCTCCGAGCAGGAACACGCCGGCGTTGAGTGCGAGCAGCCAGGCCGAGATGCCGTCAATACCGAGGTGATACGTGGCGTTGATCGCCGGCAGCCACGCGTGGGACTCCTGGAAGTGCAGCGGCAGCGGCCCGCTGGTCGCCTTGTTTCCCGGCAACCAGAGCAGGAGCAAGGTGACGATGACCGCGCCGGCCAGGGTCGCGAAGATGGTGACGCCCTTCACCACGGCGGTCAGACGTCGGGGGACGAACTGGAGCAGGATCGCCGCACCGGCGGGGATGACGATCAGCAGGGTCAGCCAGGGGATGTGGTTCATCGCGCGATGAACACCCACACGACGACGAGGACCACGGCGAACACCGTGAATATCGACGCGTAGTCACGGATCAGCCCGGTCTGCACGGTGCGCAGGTCGAGGCTGAAGCCACGCAGCAACTCCCCGATGCCCTGCACCCAGCCATCCATCACGTCGGGCTCGACCACGCGCCTCGCCGTGCGCGCCACCGCTTTCACGGGCTGCACGAGAGCGCGGTCGTAGATCTCGTCGAAGTAGAACTTGTTGTAGGAGAGCAGTGGGATCACCCGTGGCAACCTGGCGAGAACAAGTTGCGGGTCGGGACGGTGCTCATACCACAACCGCATGGCCAGTCCAACGCCGATCAAGCTCGCCGCTGTGCCGATGACCAGTGCCACGAGCGCGAGGCTGAAGGACGGGTCGTGGAGCAACGGCGATTGCGACCCGGCGAACACCGGGCTCAGGAAGTCGCTGAACACGTGGAGGGTGTTGGGAAGCGGGAACTGGAGCGGCCACGCGACGATGACCGAGAGCCCCCCGAGGATGACGACCGGGATGAGCATCGGGTAGCCCGCCTCTTTGACTCCGAAGCCACGGGCGGTCTGCGGCTCGCCGTGGAACACGGTGAAGTACAGCCGGAATGCGTAGAGGCCGGTGAGCACGTTGACGCCGGCTCCGACGGCATAGAGGATCCACGGCGCCGGCCCCGGACCGGACACCGTGCCGAATCCGAGCAGATCCTCCTTGCTGAACCAGCCCGAGAAGAGGAAGAAGCCGGCAAGCGCGAGCGACCCGGCGCCGAACGCCAGGTGAGTCCATCTCATACGCGAGTGCAGACCGCCCATGAGGCGGATGTCCTGCTCGTCGTGGAGGGCGTGGATCACGTTGCCGGCCGCCATGAAGAGCAGGGCCTTGAAGACGGCGTGCATCGCGAAGTGGAACATGCCCGCCGAGTACGCACCGATGCCGACCGCGTAGATCATCAGCCCGATCTGCGACATCGTCGAGTAGGCGATCACACGTTTGATATCGACCTGTGAGAGCGCGATGATGCCCGCCATCACCGCCGTCCCCATGCCGACGCAGGCGACGAGGCCCTCGGCGACCGGGGCGAGGTTGAAGAGCACGTGGAACCGGGCGATCAGGTACACGCCTGCGGTGACCATGGTCGCGGCATGGATCAGCGCTGAGACCGGGGTCGGACCCTCCATGGCGTCGGGCAACCATGTGTGCAGCGGGAACTGAGCACTCTTCGCGAACGCCCCGATCGCCAGCAGCACGCAGACCCCAGTGACCAGAGCGCCCCCTGCGGGGAAGGCCTGCGTGCGCGCGAAGATGTTCGGCAGGCTCAGGGTGTGCGTGTTCAGCACGATGAGAAACGCCGCGATGACCAGTGCGACGTCACCGATCACCTGCGTGATGAAGGCCTTTCGAGCCGCCGCAACCGCGGACGGGCGGTCGTGCCAGAAACCGATGAGCAGGTAGCTGCTCAGCGCCACCAGCGCCCATCCGATGATGAGGATGACCAGGTCCGCCGCCAGCACGAGCGTCAACATCGAGAAGATGAAGAAGTTCATGTAGCTGAAGAAACGAGCGAACCCGGGATCGTGCTCCATGTAGCCGACGCTGTAGACGTGGATGAGGAACCCGACACCGGTGATGACCATGAGCATCAGCGCGCTCAACGCATCGAGCGTGAAGTCCATGCCGACCGAGAGATTGGTGCCGCCGCCGAGGTTGATCCAGTCCCAGAGACGGATCGTGATCGCCCCTTGCCCCGACGGTGCGCCCACGACGTTGGCGAGGATGAGACACGCAACCACGAAGGACGCGAAGATCGAAACCGTCCCGGTGAGGTTGACGAAGCGACGGCCGAGCACCGGCCCGAGGAACCCGTTCAGAGCCGCGCCGATCAGGGGAAAGAGCAGAACCAGGGAAACCAGCGTCGACGCGATGCTGACGTTCACTCCTTCATCTCGCTCAGGTCATCGACGTCCAGCTCGCGGCCGAGCCGGAAGATCTGCGTGATCAAGGCGAGTCCCACCACCACCTCTGCGGCCGCGACCACGATCACCATGAAGGCGAAGATCTGTCCCTCCTCACTGTTGAGGAACCGGCCGTAGGCAACCAGGGCGACGTTGGCGGCGTTGAGCATCAACTCGATGCACATGAACACCACGATCGGGTTGCGCCGGATCAAAACGCCGGTAGCGCCGACCGTGAAGAGGAACGCCGACAGCGCGAGCAAGTACGGAAACAGATTCGGGTTCAGCATCCGCGAAGCCCCGTCACTGACTCGATCGCCTGGTCAGGTAGACGGCGCCGATGGCCGCGATCAGCAGCAGCATCGAGGTGATCTCGAATGGCAGCAGGTAGTTGGTGAACAGCTGCCCGGCAACCGTCTGCACGTTACCGGCGTTGTTCACCGCGTCCTGCGGAAAGCTGAAGGCGTGGTACGGGTTGTTCGCGCTGCCCACCGCGACGCCATGAAATCCGTTGGTGTTGTATGTGATCCCGTTGCGAGCCGCGACGAACACGAGGCTCGTGACCACCACGATCCCGAGGATGCCGATGACGGCACGCAGGTCGAGGGTTGGGCGGTCCTCGGAATCCGGACTCAGGAGAGCGACGATGAACACGAACAGAACCATCACCGCCCCTGCGTAGATGATCAGCTGCACTGCGAAAAGGAATTGCGCGTTGAGGAGCAGGAACAGCACCGCCAGCATCGAGACGGTGAGCACCAGGCTCAGCGCCGAGTAGATGGTCTGTCGCGAGAGGACGACTCCCAGCGAGCTGACGGCGGCCAGCGCGATCACCACGGCGAAGAGGACCGTCACTTCTTCCCCGTTCGCGGCTCGATCACCGTCGGCACGTCGACAGGAACGCCGAGCTCGCCTGGATGCGGCGCGGACTCGCTGTCGAGCATGTTCTCCTGCGCAGCCCACGCGGCGCGCGGTCGCACACCCGGGTCGAGCTCTTCACGGCCGGTCTGGTCGGCACCGGCGCCCACCGGGCTCGGGGGGCCTTGCGCCTGCGCGAAGCCGGGCCACGACTCGAGCAGCTCAGCCTTGGTGACGACGGTTCGCTCACGCCGGTAGTCCGCCAGCTCGAAGCGAGGGCCGAGCGTGATCGCCTCGGTCGGGCATGCCTCGGCGCAGTACCCGCAGTAGATGCAGCGCATCAGGTTGATCTCGTAACGCTCGGCGTATCGCTCGCCAGGAGAGATCGGCGCCTTCGGGTCGTTCTCGGCGGCGAGCACGTAGATACACCCCACCGGACAGGCGGCCGCGCAGAGTTCGCAACCGATGCACCGCTCGAGCCCGTTGTCGTAGCGGTGCAGGATGTGGCGACCGCGATGCCGGGGCGATACCGGCTTCTGCTCCTCCGGGTACTGCACCGTGATGGGGTGCGCCCCCATCTTTTTCAGCGTGAACGCGAGGCCCTTCGCAATCTCTTTGATCACCGTCTCACCCTCACCACCGCTATGCCCGCAGC
Organism: Candidatus Dormiibacterota bacterium; assembly: GCA_003135895.1. Lineage (GTDB taxonomy): Bacteria > Chloroflexota > Dormibacteria > Aeolococcales > Aeolococcaceae > Palsa-851. The sequence continues at coordinate 12,338 of PNBE01000041.1, read as the reverse complement.
GCGACGACCGCGCCGGTGATGACGATGTTGATCAAGCCGAGCGGCAGCAGCACCTTCCAGCCGATATTCATCAACCGGTCGTAGCGCAGCCGCGGCAGTGTCCAGCGCACCCAGATCATCACGAAGAGGAGCACCAGCACCTTGCCGAGGAACCAGATCGGGCCCGGGATCCAGTCGAAGGGGTGGAACGGCAGGAGCGGCAGCCAGCCCCCGAGGAACAGTGCTGTGGCGATCGAACAGACAGTGACCATGTTGATGTACTCCCCGAGGAAGTACAGCCCGAATCGCATCGCCGAATATTCAGTGTGGTACCCGGCGATGAGCTCTGTCTCCGCTTCGGGAAGGTCGAACGGCAGCCGGTTGGTCTCAGCGAACGCCGCGGTGAAATACAGGATGAAGGCGAGCGGCTGCAACACGACGAACCACAGGCCCTGCTGCGAGCCGACGATCTTCTCCAGGTCGAGCGACCCCGAGAGGATGACCACACCGATGAGTGCGAAGGACACCGCCATCTCGTAGGAGATGAGCTGCGCAGACGAGCGCAGGCCGCCGAGCAGCGAGTACTTGCTGTTGGAGGCGAACCCACCGAGGAACAGCGAGTAGACGCCGAGAGAGGTGATCCCCAGGATGAAGAGCAGCCCGACGTTGACGTGGGCGATGTCCCAATGGAAGACGTGACCGAACCAGTTGTTGGTGCCCCAGGGAATCACGGCGTAGGCGAAGAGCGCGGCACCGCCCGCAAGGCTCGGGCCCACCAGATAGAGGATCTTGTCGCGTTGCGCGGGTGCGACGTTTTCCTTGAAGAAGAGCTTCAGCCCGTCGGCAGCAGGCTGGAGCATCCCGAATGGACCGACTCGGTTAGGGCCATAGCGAAGCTGGATGCGAGCCGAGATCTTGCGCTCAGCCAGGGTGAGGTACGCGAACGCGGTCAGCAGGAAGACGACGAGCACGCCGCACTTGATCAGCAGGACCCACCACAGATCGTCGGGTCCGATCACGCGACTGCCTCGGCGGTGAACACCGCGCGTCCACCGTTGCCCGCGCGCCCGTAGGCGGGAAACTCATCGCGGAGCAGGCGGTTGACGGCCAGCGGGTCACCCGACCCCCATCCGACAGCTCCCAGCTCACCCGCAAGCCTGGTTAACACGCGCGTCTCCACCGGGGTTGCGCTCGCCGGCGGGAGGCCGGCGCGGATGCGCTGCACACGCCCTTCGACGTTGGTGACGCTGCCCGTCTTCTCGAAGACCGCGTGTCCGGGAAAGAGCACTGTCGCGTATCGGGACACGACACCTGGGCGGGTGTCGAAAGCCACGACGCAGGCGGCCTTGCGGACGGCACGCTCGAGCAGGTCGCCGGCGGCTTCCAGTGCCGGGTTGGGGCCGAGCATGAGCAGCCCGCGCATCTCTCCCGCGGCGAGACCCTCGAGGATCTGGCGGCCGTTCTTGCCCCGCTCGGACACGGAGGCGTACGCCGGGCCGACATTGGGGAGCAACCCCAGGTCCTTGGCGCCGCGTCCGTTGATCCCGCGCGTGATGGTGAGGCGCCGAACCGAGCCGACCGCACCGAGCGCTGCCGCAACCTCGGCGGCATGCGCGCGATTGGTCTCATCTGCGATGAGGCCGATCCGGGTCGAGCCCGAGGCGGCGGCGACCGCCTCTGCGACCGCGACATCACCGCTCATCCGGATCACCTGCGCACCCTTCTTGCGCTCGGCCTTGTACAACCGCAGCGTGAGCACGGGTGCCTGCTCCTCGGGCTCTGCGCCGAGCACGACCAGCGCATCGCAGTCCTCGATCTCGGCGATGCCGAGCTCGTGTTCCGCGGCGGAGAGCTCCTCGAACGGCTCGAGCTGATGGTCGACGTGTGGTGTGCCGATCACCTGGCGCGCGATGCGCTCGAGCAGGAACAGCTCCTCGTTGGTGCTGGTGCTCGAACCGAGCACCCCGATCGAAGCGGCCCCGTATTCGTCGGCGATCTCACGCAGGCGTCGCGCCGCCTGGGTGATCGCCTCGGCGACCGACACGTCGCGTGACTCGTCGTCACTGCGCACCACCGGACGCCGGACGCGCTCCGAGCTGTTCCAGCGGTCGAAGCTGTACCGGCCGCGGTCGCAGAGCCACATGTCGTCGACAAGCGGGTTGTCGCGCGACGCGAAGCGGCGGACCTCGAAATCGCGACTGTCGACGTTGATGTTGCATCCGTACGAGCACTCGGGACACACACTCGCGGTCCGCTGCAGATCCCATGGACGCGAGACGAAGCGATATTTCCGGTGCGTGAGCGCTCCCACCGGGCAGACCTCGGGAAGGTTGCCCTGGAACTTCGACTCCAACTGGCGGTCGTCGAAGGTGGCAACCAGCGTGTCCACGCCGCGCTGCTGAAGCACGATCTCCTTCTCACCGGTGATCTCGTCGTAGTAGCGAACGCAGCGCCAGCAGAGGATGCATCGCTCCTGGTCGAGCTCGATGTGCTCGGACAGGGGCAACGCCTTCTTGAAATGAACCTTCTCGGTGATCGGAAATCGCGAGATCCCAGGGCCGTAGCGGAAGGTGAAGTCCTGCAGGTCGCACTCCCCTCCCCGGTCACACACCGGACAGTCGAGGGGGTGATTGAGGAGCAGGAACTCGAGCATCCCTTCGCGAAGCTTGGTGACCTCTGGAAGGTCGGTGCGCACGACCATCCCGTCGCCCGCGACCGTCGCGCATGCAGGCTGCGGCTTCGGGAACTTCTCGATGTTGACCAGGCACATCCGGCAGACAGCCACCGGGTCCATCTTCGGATGGGCGCAATAGATCGGGATGTGGATGCCAGCCTCGGTCGCCGCGTCGAGCACCAATGTTCCTTTGGGAACACGGAGTTCGCGTCCGTCGATGCTGATGCCGACGCGGCCGTCGTCCGGCTGCTCGGGCGGCGTTCCCGTCTCCGCCACCGCGGTCACGCCACCAGTGCCGTTGCCTGCGCTCTCACCGGGCAGCGGCCGGCACCGCAGTGGGCCTCGAACTCGTCGCCGAAAGCCTTGTAGGCCGACATCACGAACCAGGTCGCGGTATCACCCAGGGGGCAGAAGCAGCGACCGTCCATGTTCGAGCAGATGTCGGCGAGGCTGGCGAGCTCGGCTCGGGTCGCGAGACCCGCTTCGAGCCGGTGCATCAGCTCGGATTCGAAGTACGTCCCCTCGCGGCAGGGAACGCACTTGCCGCACGACTCGTGGCGATAGAAGTCGACCAGTCGCATCGACACATCGACGAGGCAGGTGGTCTCGTCCATGAAGATCATCGCGCCCGCCCCGAGTGACGATCCCGCCTCCTGGACCGCATTCATGTCGAGCGGGAGATCGAGATGCTGCGGGAGCAGCACCTGCATCGACCCGCCGCCCGGCTGGAAGGCCTTGAGCGAACGACCCTGCCAGATACCGCCGCACTCCTCTTCGAGGAGTTCGCGAATCGGCGTTCCGAGTTGCATCTCGTAGTTGCCGGGGCGCTTGATGTGCCCGCTGCAGCAGAAGACCCTGGTCCCCGCACTCTTTTCGGTGCCGAGTGCCTTGAACCATGCACCGCCACGCTGCACGATGTGGGGCATGTTGCACAACGTCTCGACGTTGTTCACCACCGTCGGCTGCCCATAGAGGCCCTTCACCGCGGGGAAGGGCGGCTTGAGGCGCGGCTGGCCCCGAAGGCCTTCCAGCGATTCGATGAGCGCCGTCTCCTCACCGCAGATATACGCGCCCGCGCCGCCGTGGACGATGACATCGCAATCGAAGCCGCTGCCGAGGATGTTCCTGCCAATGTATCCCGCCGCCCGCGCCTCCTCGACGGCCCGCTCGAGCAGGAGACGCTGGTCGTGGTACTCGCCGCGGATGTAGATGAACGAGATGTTCACCTGGAGCGCATAGGACGCGATCAGCAACCCCTCGATGAGCTGGTGAGGGCTCTCATCGATGAGATACCGATCCTTGAAGCACCCCGGCTCGGACTCGTCGGCGTTGCAACACAGATAGCGCGGGAACACGTCCTTGGGAAGGAACGACCACTTCATTCCCGTGGGGAATCCCGCTCCACCCCGACCGCGGATGTTGCTCGTCTTCACCTCGGCGACCAGCGCCTCCGGGGTGAACTTCGCGAACGCGTCGCGGAGCCCCTGGTAACCGCCGACGCGCTCGTACCCCTTGAGCGTCTGGAGTCCCACCGCGCCGAAATCCTTGGTGAGCAGCTTGTACTCAGCCATCAGCGCTCGATCTCTGCGGGTGCTTGACTTCCCATTGGCCGCTGCATCCTACTGAGCCGCTTTGCCGGGGCGTCGCGGCCGCTTCTTGACAACCGGTGCACTCGTGGCTGTCGGCGCAGGCTCTTTGGGCGTGGTTAGCGGCGTTTCGCCTGCCGAACCCTGAGCTGGAGACTCATCGGAATCCTGCCCGGACGCAGCAGCAGACAGCGAAGCGGGTGCCTCTCCCTCGCTGCCTGCGGACCGCAGGGCTCCGAGGATCTGGTCGACCCGATCGGGGGTCAGGTTCTCCTGGAAGTGGTGGTCGACTTGCATGGTGGGGGCGCCGCCGCAGCCCCCGAGGCATTCGACCGTGCTCGACCAGGTGAATGCGCCGTCGGCGGTGGTTTCGCCGGAGGCGCAGCCCAGGGTGCGTTCAAGGTGGTCGACGATGCCTTCGGCGCCGCGAAGCGCGCAGGAGACGTTGATGCAGACGATCACTTCGTGGCGCCCGTGGGGGTGCTGGAAGTACATCGAGTAGAAGGTGGAGACCGCCTCGACCTCGCTGGGCGTCACCTGCAGGATGCCTGCGATCTCGCTCATCGCATCCGGGGTGATCAGACCCTGCTCGTGCTGAACCGCCCACAGGGCCGGCAGGATCGCGCTGCGCGCGACCGGATAGCGGTCGCGGGCACGCTCGATCGCGGTCCGCGTCTCCACCTGCAATGTCATCTGTCGACGTCCCCGAGGACGATGTCGATCGAGCCGATCACGGCCACGACGTCGGCGATCAGCTCGCCCCTGACCATGTGCGGCAGCGCGCTGAGGTTGCTGAAGGATGGGGCGCGCACCTTGCAGCGGTATGGACGGTTGGTCCCGTCGCTCACCAGGTAGAACCCCAGCTCACCACGCGGCGATTCGACGGCCTGGTAGACCTGACCCGCGGGGACGCGCATCCCCTCGGTCACCAGCTTGAAATGATGGATGAGCGACTCCATGCTGGTGTTGAGCTCGTTGCGCGGCGGCAGCGCGACGCGCCGATCAGTGGTGTTCACCGGCCCATCGGGGAGGTTCTCGAAGGCCTGGGTGATGATCTTCAATGACTCGCGCATCTCCTGCATGCGCACCAGGTAGCGGTCGTACACGTCGCCGGTGCGCCCGATCGGGACATCGAAGTCGAAGTGGTCGTACGAGCTGTACGGCTGTGCTTTGCGCAGGTCGTACGGGACCCCACTGCCGCGCAGCACGGGCCCCGTGGCGCCATACGCCATCGCATCCTCGGGGGTCAGCGTGCCCAGCCCCACAGTCCGCTGCCGCCAGATCGGGTTCTTGGTGATCAGCAGCTCGTGCTCGTCGATCAGCTTGGGGAAGGTCTTGATGACCGCGCCGACCATCTCGTAGAACGGATCGGGGACGTCGGCGAGCAGACCGCCGACGCGAATGAACGACGTGTGCATGCGCACACCGCTCACCAGCTCATTGATGTCGAGGAGCTTCTCGCGGTCGCGCCAGGCGTACACGAACGCGGTGGTGGCACCGAGGTCGAGCGCGCTGGTGCCGTACCAGAGGAGGTGGCTGGCGAGCCGGCAGAGCTCGCACATGATCACGCGCAGGTACTGCCCGCGCAGCGGCACCTCGATGCCGAGCAATCGCTCGACGGCCAGCGAGAAGCCGAGGTTGTTGAAGAGCGGAGACAGGTAGTCCATCCGGTCCGTATACGGGATGCACTGCTGATAGGTGTGTCGCTCGAAATCCTTCTCGAACCCGGTGTGCAGGTATCCGATGTCGGGACGACATTCGCGCACCACCTCACCGTCGAGGTTGAGCACCAGGCGAAGCACCCCGTGCGTCGAGGGATGCATCGGCCCCATGTTCAATTCCATGGTGCTGTCGCCGATCTCGACGAGGTCGATCGAGTCGAGGCCGGGCTCGATGCCGAGACGCTGGCGGCCGGCTTCGTACTGCTCGCTGAGCGGATCGAGGTCGGCCGTCGGACTGCCGATCGGGGGAAGAGCGGTCATCGCGACCCTCCCGGCATGTCCCGCGGACGCTCCTGTGCGGGGAGCGCCCATTCGAGGTTGTGCGTGAAGGCGATCGGCTCGCCGAAGGACGCGTAGTCCTTGCGCAGCGGGTGGCCATCCCAGTCCGTCGGCAGGAGGATCCGCTGGAGGGCGTGATGGCCGGTGAAGGTGATGCCGAGGAGGTCGAAGCACTCGCGCTCGTGCCAGTCCATGCCGGCGAAGACCTCTTCGAGGGTCGGCAGGTTGGGATCGTCCTCGGTGACCTGCACGATCAGCCGGCAGACGTCGTTGTACTGCAGCGATCTCAGCATGTAGACCACGTCGAAGCGCGGTTCGGCGGGCTCCCGATCGGGCCAGTCCACGGCGGTGACGAACACCGGTGTCGTGTAGGCGGCGTCCGGATGGTCGCGCAGCAAGGTGCAGACGGCCACAAGGTCGGCACGATCGACCCACACCGTGACCTCGCCGAATCCGGATTCGCGACGGCGCACTGCGGTGGGAAGCTCCCGCTCGAGGAGGTCCGCTGCGCGCGCGCCGCTCATGGGCGACCCCACGGCGGTCATCGCCTACCCGAGCAGCGAGCCGGGGAGTTCCCCGGCGATCTTCTTCTGCAGCTTCATGACCGCGTCCAGCAGTCCCTCCGGGCGGGGCGGGCAGCCCGGGATGTAGACGTCGACCGGAACCACCTTGTCGACGCCCTGGACGATCGCGTAGTTGTTGAACATCCCGCCGCTGGAGGCACAGGCGCCCATGCTGATCACCCATTTGGGCTCCGGCATCTGGTCGTAGATGTGGCGAAGCACCGGCGCCATCTTCTGCGAGACCCGCCCCGCGACGATCATCACATCGGACTGGCGGGGTGACGCCCGGAAGACCTCGCAGCCGAAGCGGGACATGTCATAGCGCGCCGCTCCGGTGGCCATCATCTCGATCGCGCAGCAGGCGAGCCCGAAGAGCGCCGGCCAGAGCGAGCTGTAGCGGCCCCACTGGATGACCTTGCCCAGCGTGGTGGTGACGAACCCGCTTTGCAACGCGGTCCGTTCCGCCGCCCCGGTACGAGGGAGGGCGATGGTTCCGGCATCGGCGTCCGCGAGCAGGATGCTCCTGCCACCGGCGTTGGGAACGATCAGCTCGTTGTTCAGTCCCATCGCAGCGCCCCCTTGCGCCAGACATAGAGCAATCCGACCAGCAGCGTCGCGATGAAGATGCCCATCTCGACGATGCCGAAGATCTTGAGCTCGCGGACGATCGTCGCCCACGGAAAGAGAAAGATCGATTCGACGTCGAAGATGATGAAGAGCATCGCGGTGACGTAGAAGCTCACCGAAAAGCGGCGTCGGGCGCTCTCCCTCGGCACCATCCCCGACTCATAAGGAAGGTCCTTGGTTGGCGAGGGACGCTTCGGACCGAGCACCGCGTTGAGCAGCTGTGCGAAGACAGCAAACGCCGCGCAGATGCCGAAAAAGAAGAGGATCGGCGCGTAGCCCGACAGCATCGCGGCCGATCGTAACAAACGATCCTCGACTGACGAGGTAGTGCTCTCGAATACGCCCGCCCCGGCGGTCGGCCGGTGTGGCCACCATGCGACAGTCGTGGCGAGGCGCGTCGATCGCCTCGATCAGCTCGCTCAGGCCCGTTACAGGGCAACTGTCATGATCCAGGGACGAGTTTAGTAGGCTTCGGCTCGTGACACTGACTGCTCTCGACAGGCCCCCACTCCAGGACAACCTCACCGAGTCGGACGCCCAGACCCGCGCGGCACTGCTGTCCAATCTCTCCTACGAGGTCTCGCTGGTCCTCACCGATGACCCCCGCGCCGAAACCTTCCAGAGCGCGACGACGATCGTCTTCGACGCCGCGCACGAGGGATCGGAAACCTTCATCAACATTGCCGCGCGATCGATCGACGAATGCACCCTGAACGGCAAGCGCCTCACCGAGGCGCAGCACGGGTTCAACGGCAATGTGCTGTGGCTTCGCGGCCTGCGCGCGGGATCCAACCGGCTGACGGTGATCGCGCAGTGCGAATACCAGCACACCGGCGTCGGGCTGCACCGGCTTCGTGACCCGGTCGACGGCGAGGTTTACGTGTACACGCACTTCGAGCCATTCGACGCGCACAAGGTCCTCGCCTGCTTCGATCAGCCGGACCTGAAGGCCGCCGTGACCGTGAGCGTGACCGCGCCGAGCGCCTGGCGGGTCTGCGGGAACGGACGCGTCCTCCGCACCGAGCCACGCGGAGCCGTGAAGAGGTGGCACTTCAACACCACGCCCCCGCTGCCGCCCTACCTCATTGCCGTGGTCGCCGGTAAGTACCACACGGTCGAGCGCAAACACCGCGACATCCCGATGGCCCTCTGGTGCCGGGAATCCCTGGCCATGTGGGTCGACGCCCAGGCCGATGAGATCTTCGAGATCACCGGCGCCGGTCTGGACTTCTTCGAGAAGTATTTCGGGCTCACGTACCCGTTCGACGAGTACAACCAGCTCTTCGTACCCGAATTCAACATGGGCGCCATGGAGAACCCGGGCTGCGTCACCTTCAACGAGGCGTACATCCACCGCGGCCAGGCGAGCGAGGCGCAGTTGCAGCGGCGAGCCGAGACGATCCTCCACGAGATGGCGCACGTCCACGGGTTCGGCGACGTCACCACCATGCGCTGGTGGGGTGATCTGTGGCTCAACGAGACCTTCGCGACCTACATGGCCAACCTCGCGATGGAGAAGTCGACCCGTTTCACCAACGCCTGGGTCGACTTTGCGAACAGCGTCAAGTCGATCGCCGCGCGACAGGACCAGCTGGTCACCACCCATCGGATCGCCGACCACGTGCCGGACACGGTCTCCGTGCGCCAGAACTTCGACGGGATCACGTACCACAAGGGCGCTTCAGTGATGCGTCAGCTGGTTGCCTGGGTCGGCGACGACGCCTTCATGCGCGGCGTGCAGGACTATTTCAAACGCTACCGATGGGGCAACGCGGACCTGCAGGAATTCCTGGACTGCCTGCGGCGCGCGTCCGGGCGCGACCTCACGCGCTGGGGCCAGGACTGGCTCCAGACCACGGGGTTGAACACCTTCCATGCCCACCTCGCTGAGCAGAACGGCAGATACACGGCTTTCTCCGTCGAGCAGACCGCCATCCCGGCGCATCCGACGTTGCGCGCCCATCGCGCCGGCGTCGGCCTCTACGACCGCGATGCGAAAGGCATCCTGCGCCTCCGCCGGCGCGTCGAGACAGACCTGAGCGGTGCGATCACCCCCATCACCGAGCTGATCGGAGAGCGCGTCTGCGATTTCGTGCTCCTCAACGACGGCGATCTCACCTTCGCCAAGCTTCGCTTCGACGAGCGATCGCTGCAGACGCTCAAGACGGACCTGTCCAACCTGGCGGACCCGCTGGCACGTGCCCTGTGCTGGGCTGCGGTCTGGGACCTCACCCGCGATGGGGAGATGCCCGCTCGTGAGTTCGTCGAGCTGGTTGCCCGTCACGCGCCCGCCGAGAAGGACTGCCTGCTCGTCGAAAGGGTCACCAGCCAGGCGCGTTCAGCGATCGACCTCTACGGTGACCAGGCAAATCGCAGCATTGCACGAGAGCGTCTGCACCAGGTCGCGGTCACGCAGGTCGCCACCGAGTCCGTGGCCCTCGAGATGCGCCTCATCTGGGCGCGCATTCTGGTTGCCACAGCTGCATCAGAGAAGTCGCTCGCAAGGGTTGCCGCCATGCTTGAGGGCACCGAGAGCATTCCCGGCATCGATGTCGACACCGATCTCCGCTGGCTGATCCTCGGTCAGCTTTCGGAGGAGGGGCACGCCGATGTCGCCTTGATCCAGGCCACGATGGCGGCTGATCCGAGCGACATCGGACGGCGCCGGGGCACCGCGTGTCTGGCAGCCAGGCCGACCTCGGCCGCCAAAGAGGAAGCCTGGAAGCGCGTCACCGACGCGGGCGCACCGATGCCGGCGGCATGGAAGGGCTCGACCGACGGCGAGCTCTCAGTCGCCTCGATGGCGGCGATCCTGCGTGGCTTCTACATCGGTTCGGTCGGCGTCGGCGGGATGATGGCCCACGGACCGAACCCGGAACTGCTCCGGCCGTACGTCCAGCGCTACCTCGACGCGCTTCCCGCGATGTGGGCTGAGCGCACCATCGACGAGGCCGAGGCTTTCACCGAGTGTCTCTACCCGAGCCATCTCGTCGATGACCAGGTGATCGCGGCCATCGATCTCGCCCTCGAGGGCGGCGAGCTGCCCGGTCCCGCGGTGCGGATCCTGCGCGAGGGCCGCGACAGCTCATTGCGGGCCCAGCGTGCCCGCGAAGTGGACCGAGCGGCCGGGGCCTAGCTGGCCGCGCTGCTCATCAGCGCCACCGCCTCGTCGTCCTCGTAGCCGCACGGGCTGCCCGACGGCTGCCCTTCGACGCTGATGCGGTCGTAGATGGCGGCGAGCCGGTCGACGGCGCGAATCCACGTGAACCGTCCGGCGCGACGGCGAGCCTCCTCGCCCATCTCCGCCTTGCGAGCAGGATCGTCGAGCACGTCGGCGATCGCGCGGGCGTAGTCCTCGGGGTCGTGGCCATCGACCAGGAAACCGGTCACACCGTCCTCCACCACCTCGCGCAACCCGCCCACGGAAGCGGCGACCACGGGGGTGCCGAGCGCCTGGGCCTCGAGGGCCACGAGGCCGAAGCTCTCCGTCAGCGAGGGGACCACGCAGACGTCGGCCATCGCGTAATACATCGCGAGTTGCTCGTGTGGCACGGCGCCAACGAAGCGGACGTGATCGCCCAGCCCGATGCGCCTCGCGTGGCGTTCGAGCCGGCTCCGTTCGCCACCGCGATCGTGGTCGGCTCCGTCACCGCTGTCGTCGCCGGCGATGACGACGGCCAGGTCCGAGAAGTCGCTCCGGGACCTGAGCCGGGCCGCCGCGTCGAGCAGGATCTGGGCGCCCTTCAACGGTTCAAGCCGCCCGGCGAACAGCGCGACTCTCGCCTCTTCGAGACCGAGGCTCCGGCGCAGCCCGGAGCCGTCGTGCTCCGCGAGGAGGCGCGGGTCGACACCGGGCTGGGCCACGCAGATGCGGTCCCTGGACGCGTGATACAGGCGGATGAGGTCCTTGGCCTCGGCAGCGCTCGCGGCGACCAGCCGGTCGGCCTGGGCTGCGAGCTCACCTTCGGCTTGGGCACGGAGCGCGTCCAGCGGCAGACCGGCACGCGCCTTGGTGAGTGCCAGGGTGTGAAACGACTGCACCCAGGCGACGTCCCAGGCCTGGCGCAGCTGGCGGCCGACCAGACCGCCGTGCCAGTAATGCCCGTGGATGGCGCGATACGAGCGGCGCTCCGAGGAGGCATGCCGGAGGGTCGCGTCGGTGAAGTCGTCGAGCAGCGTCCGCACTCCCTCCTTGCGGAGTGGCTCCTGCGGACCCACCGGGAGCCGCACCAGCCTGCTCAGCGGCGCGATCAGCTCCTCGTCGGGACCGGGTCCGTCGCGGCGCACGAACACGTCGGTCGGTATGCCTCTGAGGGAGAGTCCCTCGCACAATCTGCGAATGGCGAGGTTCATGCCGCCGTTCTCGCCGCTGCCCAGATCCGACAGCGGCGACGCGTGCACAGAGATGACGGCGACCGCCCGCGGGCCGGTTTGGGGCATGGCCTCAAGTGTACCCACCGGCCCCCTGGCGAATCCGCCGGGACCCGGCGCATACTCACCCACCACATCTGAATAACGCTCCGGGTGACGGGAAGCCGGTGAGAATCCGGCGCTGTCGCGCAACTGTGAGCGGGGAGCCGGCGGCCATCGTGCCACCGGGGGAATGGCCCCCGGGAAGGCGGCCGTATCGGCGTTGATCCGCAAGCCAGGAGACCGACCCGAGGCGTCGACCTCCACCCCCGCGCACGACGGGAGGAAGCCTCATGCGGCGAGGACAACTCCGGCAAGGGTGGAGTCCCCGTCGCCGCGTGGGGTGCCGACATGGGCAGGACCAGGAGGGTCGCCGCACTGGCGACCACTGGAGCAACGGGCGCAGCGCTGCTCGCCTTCGCCATTGGAACCAGCAGCGCAGCCACGCAGGTGGACCCCGCATCCAGGGCGATCCAGTACCTGCAGGGGCAGCAGTCGG
>PNBE01000128.1 GCA_003135895.1 Candidatus Dormiibacterota bacterium | reverse complement strand
GAGTGCTACGGCATCGTGGGGATGGCCGCGCGCGGCCTGCGTGACGGCATCGCCGAGCGGCTGAACCGGGAGAACGTCCATCGCGGCGTCGAGATCCAGGTCACCCCGGACGGCCTCGTGATCGAGCTCTACGTGATCGTCGAATACGGGACCCGGATCAGCGAGGTGGCCCACAACCTCATGAGCGCGGTGAGCTACTCCGTCGAGAAGACGCTGGGGCTCCCCGTGGTTGCGGTGAACGTGAACGTCCAGGGCATTCACGCGGAGAACGACGGTGTCCGCCACTAAGCCCGCCCCGGAGCTGTCGGTGCTCCGCGAACCGCTTCGCGAGATCGCCGGCGAGCAGGTGCTTGCCGGCCTCACCGCCGCGCTCTCGTGGCTGGAGGCCAACCAGCAGGAGATCAACGACCTCAACGTGTTCCCGGTCCCGGACGGTGACACGGGCTCGAACATGTACCTGACGCTGCGCTCGGCGGTGGAGGAGGCGCGCGACGCCCCGACGCCGGGGGCGGCCGACTCTGTCCTTGCCGCCGCCGCGCACGGCTCCCTGATGGGCGCCCGCGGGAACAGCGGCGTCATCCTCTCGCAGATCCTCCGCGGCTTCGCCCAGGGAGCGGCGCAGCGTCACCACCTCGACGCCGGCGGTGTAGCCCTGGCCATCACCGAGGCGTCCGCAGTCGCCTACCGCGCGGTGATGAAGCCGACTGAGGGCACCATCCTCACGGTCATCCGCGACGCTGCCTCAGCCGCTGCGGGCGCGGCGTCGACCACGGACGACATCAGGGTTGTGCTCGACAGGGTGGTCACCGAGGCACACGCCGCGGTCGAGCGCACCACCGACCAGCTCCAGGTGCTTCGCGAAGCCAACGTCGTCGACGCCGGCGGGTTCGGCCTGGCGGTGATTCTCGAAGGCTTTGCTCGGGCAGTCGGCGACACTCAGCCCACCGCGCATGCCCCGGCACTGCTCCGCCGGTCGGGCGAACCGGCGCTGCGGCTCCCTCCCAAGCCGGGAGACATGGAGGCGACCGGATCGGCCTTGCCACGNNGCGATCCGCACCGAGCTCTCCGCGCTCGGGGAATCCGCGCTCGTGGTCGGCGACCCGGAACTGGTGCGCGTGCACATCCACACCGGTGACCCGGCTGGCGTCATCGCGGCGGCGTCATCGCGTGGGCGGATGAGCAAGCTCAAGGTCGACGACATGTCCGCGCAGCACCACGACGTGCTCGAACGCGCCGACGCTCGGGAGGCTGAGACCGAGGCGGCCGGGACGGCGACCCAGGAGCGCCCCCAGGCCCCGCCGAAGCCGATCGGCGTGACGTGCGTGGCTCCCGGTGACGGATTCCGCGAAATCATGGGGAGCCTCGGTGCGGACAGCATCGTCAGCGGTGGTCAGACCATGAACCCGTCGATCGAGGATCTCCTCAACGGCGTACGGGCGGTGAACGCGGAGCGGGTGATCCTGCTGCCCAACAACGGCAATGTGATTCTCACCGCCGAGCAGGTCAATCCACTTGCAGAAGGCTGCGAAGTGCGCGTCGTGCCGACGCGGAATCTCCCCCAGGGAATCAGCGCACTGCTCGCATTCGACCCGTCCGCGAGCCTGGATGAGAACTGCGAGCGCATGCTGGCGGCGATCGCAACGGTGCGATCGGTCGAGGTCACGCACGCGGTCCGCGACACGAGCGTGAACGGCCACGACATCAAGCTCGGCGATGTGATCGCGGTCGTCGACGACGAGATCACCGAGGTCGGGAGCGATTACCTCGCGGTCATCGACGCGGTGCTGCGCGCACAGACGGCAAAGCCGGAGTTGGTCACGGTGTACCGCGGCCAGGAGGTGAGCGCGGACGACGCCGAGGCACTGATCGGCAGCCTGCAAACGTCTCATCCGGACATCGAGTTCGAGCTCCAGGCGGGAGGACAGGAGCACTACCCGTACGTGCTCTCGCTCGAGTGAGGTGATCCATCTCGTCACCGACAGCACGTCCGACATCTCCCCGTCGGACGCGGAGAGCCTGGGGGTCCACGTCGTGCCGCTGATCGTCCGTTTCGGCGACGAGCAATACCGCGATGGCGTGGATATCGACGCCGATCAGTTCTACGCGAAACTCGCGCGCACCGATGTGCATCCCACCACGTCGCAACCATCGCCCGACGTTTTCTCGACGCTGTACAAGACGCTGCTGTCGGACCCGCGGGACCAGGTGGTCGGACTGCACATCTCGACCAAGCTGAGCGGCACGCTGCAGTCGGCGATGCTCGCGGCCAAGGACTTCGACCCCGGTCGCATCCACCTCGTCGACACCGAGAGTGTGAGCGGTGGTCTCCAGCTCCTCGTGCGCGCCGCGCTCGAGGACATCCAGGCCGGCGACACCGCGGCCGCCGTTGCGGAGAAGGCGACCCGGCGTCGGAGCAAGGTCACGATCCTGGTGTTGCTTGACACCCTGACCTACCTCCACCGTGGTGGTCGCATCGGCCGCGCGCAGGCCTTTGTGGGCAGCCTCCTCAACGTCAAGCCGCTGATCGCCGTTCGCGACGGTGAGGTCGTGCCGCTCGCCAGGCCGCGCAGCCGGTCGAAGGGCATCGAGATGATGGTCGAGCAGGTCCGTGCCTGCGCGCCACTGCGGGGCCTTGCCGAATTTCACGCGGCAGCGGCCGAGTCCATGGCTGACCTCGAGGGGCGGCTGGGTGCGGCGGTCTCGAACGTGACCGCCGTCCTGGGACGGATCGGTCCTGTGGTCGGCGCCTACAGCGGCCCGGGTGGTCTCGGAGTCGCCTGCCTGGGCGCGGACTAATCGGGCTTGCCTGCCACGATGGAGCCGTGAGTTCGCAACTCGTCTCGCTCGTGACGCCGGCGCATGTTCCGCTCGACCTCGACCTGCCGCTCCAGCGCATCACCGGCATCGGCCCGCGACAGGCACAGAAGCTCGAGAAGCTCGGCCTCAGCACCGTCAGGGATCTGCTCTTCCACCTGCCGCGGCGCTACGAGGACACTCGCGAAACGGTGCCGCTCCGCGCCCTGCAGCCGGGGATCGTGCAGACCGCGCACGTTCGGGTTCGCAACGTGAGCTCGCGGCGAAGCCCATACAAGAAGATGGTGCTGGTTGAGGCAACCCTCGAGGACGACGGCGCGGTGGCGACCGCGGTGTGGTTCAACCAGCCGTTTCTCGCGCGCCAGCTGCAGCCGGGCATGGAGTTGATGGTCAGCGGCAAGGTCGAGATGTCGAGGACTGGTATGACCTTTCGCAGCCCGGTCTTCGAGCGCACGGGGCGAGACCAGCACCATGTCGGGACGCTCGCGCCGATCTATCCCGAGACCCAGGGCATCACGTCGCGCTTCCTGCGCACCCGCATCGAGCCGCTGCTCGGTCTCGCCACCCAGGTGCCCGACCGTCTGCCCCCGTCGATTCGCGAGGCGGAAGGCTTGATGCCGATCGCAGAAGCGCTCTACCAGGTGCATGTGCCGGACGACCTCGCCACGGCGGCTCGGGCCCGCGAGCGCATCGCCTTCGAGGAGCTCTTTCTCCTCCAGGTGGCCGCCGAGCGCGCGCGACGGCGGCGCATGAGCGAACCCGGGGTCATCGTCGGCTACGACATCGAGCTGGCGCGACGGTTCGTGGCGACGCTTCCCTTCAAGCTCACTGACGGGCAGCGAGTCGCGGGGCACGAGATCCTCACCGACCTCGCCGCGCCCGGTCCCATGAATCGCCTGCTCCAGGGTGATGTCGGCAGCGGCAAGACTGTGGTCGCGGCGCTCGCGGCCCTCATGACCCACCATGCGGGCTTCCAGACCGCCGTGATGGCGCCGACCGAGATCCTCGCGCGGCAGCATCACGCGACGCTGGACAAGCTCCTGACCCAGCACGGCCTTCCTCCGCGACTGCTCGTCGGCAGCACGTCAGCCGCCGCGCGGCGCGAGATCCTCGCCGGTCTCGCCGGCGGCCACGACTCGCTCATCGTCGGCACCCACGCGCTCATCGAGGATGACGTCGCGATGATCAACCTCGGCCTCGTGGTGGTCGACGAGCAACACCGTTTCGGCGTCGCGCAACGGCGGCGCCTGCGTCAGACGTCCGGAGCGATGCCCAACTACCTGGCGATGACCGCGACGCCGATCCCTCGCTCACTGTCGAACACGCTCTACGGCGATGTGGACCTCAGCGAGCTGCGTGAGATGCCGCCCGGACGTCACCCCGTCGAGACGCGCGTGATCCCCCCGGAGGCCCGCGACAGCGCGTACGAGTTCGTCAGGGCCGAGGTTCGCAAGGGGCGCCAGGCATTCGTCATCTGCCCGCTCATCGAGGAGTCGGACAAGCTCGGCGCACGCAGCGCGACCGCCGAGTTCGAGCGTCTCAGCACCACGGTCTTCCCCGATCTGCGTGTCGAGTTGCTCCACGGGCGCATGCCCGCGCGCGAGAAAACCGAGCGCATGGAACGGTTTGTTCGCGGTGACGCCGACGTGCTCGTGGCCACGAGTGTGGTCGAGGTTGGCGTGGACGTCCCCAACGCGACCACCATGGTCATCGAGGGAGCCGAGCGATTCGGGCTCGCCCAGCTGCATCAATTCCGGGGACGAGTTGGGCGCGACCAACACCAGTCGTACTGCCTGCTCTTCGAGGGCGGAATTGACGAGGAGGGCTCGCAGCGCCTCGCCGCGGTTGCTGCAACCGACAGTGGCTTCGAGCTTGCCGAGCGCGACCTCCAGCTTCGCGGGCCCGGACAGCTCGTCGGCCTGCGCCAGCATGGGCTCCCCGAGATGCTCGCGGCGGATCTCCTGGACGTGGCGCTCGGGCGCCGTACCAAGCAAGCGGCGCTCGCATGGCTGGACAGCGACCCCGACCTTTCGGCGTGGAAGCCGCTGTCGGACGCGATGAACGGCTACCGCGCTGTCTTCGACATCGACTAGGGTGCGCCCACGCACGGCCCAATGCCCCCGCGCCTGAAGACCGGACCACAGCACGTGGCGCAAACCCGCATCACCGCCGGCCAATGGCGGGGGCGAGTTATCAGCACCCCGTCCGGCCGCGAGGTGCGGCCGACCCGCGCGATGGTCCGCCAGTCGGTCTTCGACATCCTTGGGAACCGGGTGGTCGGCGCCCGCATCCTCGACCTCTACGCCGGCGCCGGGACGGTTGGCTTTGAGGCGCTGTCCCGGGGTGCGGCCACGGTCACATTCGTCGAGCGTCACCGCGAGGCGCTTGCGATGATCGCCAAGACCGCCGAACGGTTCGGCTGCCGCAACCGGTGCAGCATCGTCGGCGCGGACGTCCGGCGCTGGCTCCGCGGTGCCGCGGCGCAGACCGTGGAGGCGGACATCTGCTACGTCGACGCGCCGTACCAGGATCCCGAGCTCGAGAGCGTGCTCGAATTGCTCGGGGCCGCTCCACCGCGTCTTGTCGTGTGCGAACATCACCGAGCCCGCGAAATCCCCGAGACGATCGGCAACCTCACTCGGTTCCGCGAGGCGCGTTACGGCCTGACCACCATCAGCTTCCTGCAGCGAAACGCTGCACCATCGGATGGAANNAGCGTGAGCGAGCGCATCGCGGTGTACCCCGGCAGCTTCGATCCGGTGACCTTCGGACACCTCGACATCCTGGACCGTGCCGCCGCAATCTTCGACCAGGTGGTCGTCGGGGTGCTCGAGAACCCGGGGAAAACGCCGCTCTTCACCGCCGGCGAGCGGGTCGAGATGATCCGTGCCTGCCTCGAGTCGAGGCCGCGGATCGAGGTGACCACGTTCGATGGGCTCACCGTCGACTTCGCAGCGGCGACTGGTGCGATTGCGATCGTGCGTGGCCTGCGCGTGATCAGCGACTTCGAGTCGGAGTTCCAGATGGCTCTGATGAACCGCCGGCTCAATCCCGCGGTGAACACGGTCTTTCTCATGACCTCGTTCTCCAACGTGTTCATCTCGTCCTCCCTGATCAAGGAGGTGTGCCATCTCGGAGGCAACGTCAACGAGATGGCCCCACCGGTGAGCGTGGAGGCGATGCTGCGACGCTTCGCGGAGCAGCGCGAGCGCGAGGCGCGATCGACGTGACCGACCATCCCGAAAGCACCGATCCCACCGTGATCGACCTGGTTGATCAGCTCGAGGAGCTGGTGAGCACCGGCCGGCGGGTGCCGTTCACCGCCGGCGTTGTCATCAACGAGGACGAGGTGCTGGAGCTCATCGACCGCACCAGGCTCGGGCTTCCCGACGAGCTGATGCAGGCCCGCCATCTCCTCGAGGACCAGCGCCGAGTCGTGGTGGAAGCCGAGCAGGAGTCCGAGCGAATCCTCTCGCGCGCCGAGACCGAAGCAGCGCGCATCGTGGCTGAGGCGGAGGCCCGTGTCGCGGTGATGGTCGGCGACCACGCCATCGCCGAGCAGGCCCGGGGGCACGCCGCCACCGTGCTCGCCGAGGCCGAGGAGCGGGCGGCAAAGACCTGCAGTGAGGCCGACGCCTACGCCCGTGAGGTGATGCTCCGTCTCGAGGACCAGTTGATGCGAGCGGCCACCACCGTCCGCAAGGGCATCGACGCACTTCCGACCGAGGGTGGATCGCGTCGCAAACGCCGGGAGCGTGAATAGCGTCTCGGCTCGCCGGCAGAGGACGCACCGCTATACTGACCGCACCCACTGGCCGCGCCGCCGTTGTGAGCGCGCCGTCCCCGGAGAAACCGAGCATGCCGCTTCCCAAGCAAAAGATCTCAAAGCGCCGCCGCGACTTTCGGCGCTCTCATCATGCCCTCGAAATGCCGACGCTCTCGCCATGCCCGCGCTGCCGCCAGCCGCGAATCCCACACCGCGTCTGCCCGAATTGCGGCCACTATCGCGGCCGCGAAGTGGTCGTCACCGAGTAACCATCCGGTCCTGTTGGCCCGAGTCGCA
>PNBE01000149.1:2383-3272 GCA_003135895.1 Candidatus Dormiibacterota bacterium | reverse complement strand
AACTCCGTCACCCATCCCGCACCGGGCGGTTGCGTGAGTACCTCGAGTAGTTGCGCTGTGCAACCCGGGTGAGTGCGGAATCGATGCCACGCGCAGACCTGAATGGGGAGCCCTGGGTGTCCAGGCGCCACCAGTTCTCTGCCTGCGATCGATCAGGGTGCCTCGCCATTGGGTTGAGCGGCAAACCCGAGGTGGTCAAGAAGTCCCGTACAAGGCGATCAGCCCCGGTGTGGCGTGCTGAGGTTGCCGACTCGACCTGTCTCGAGGTCTTGAAGCGAGGTCGTCAGACTGCGTGCCGGCCGCCGATCAGCGCCCAAATGCCCGTCATCGGTGACCAGTTCTGTGGCGGTGAAAGCGCGATGCGCCGCCCGGGCCATGCCCGGCCATCGGAGTCGACCGAATGTCGATCAGGCGCCGCCGGGAAGGACGCTGCGGTGAGCCCGCACCCTGTTGAGGAGCCATCCAAGTCGGCCGGCGAGTTCGTCGCCAGCAGTGCCCTTCCAGACGGATCGCCACAAGGGGTAAGCCCTCCTCGGACTGCCCGAGTAGCCGATCGGCCTCGCGACCGAGCGGCGGAACGCTCGGCGACCAGTCGGCTTCAACCCTGTACCGCCGGAGTTTTACACTAGGTTCTATAATAAAAACAATAGATCCAAGTTTAAGAGGATGTTCGAACCATGAAGCTACAGGTATTGGCGTTGAGCGCGGGCGCGGCAGCTCTGATTGCGCTGGTGGGATGTGGCACCGGCAACACCCCGGTGACCAGCTCCGGTGGTGGCTCGGGCACGTGCCCTGGCACGGCCGCGGTGAGTGGGCTTGGAAGCGTCACTGTCACCATCAATGCGACCGATGGCCTGGTCTTTGTCCCAGCCGCCGCAACCGCACACAC
>PNBE01000149.1:0-2348 GCA_003135895.1 Candidatus Dormiibacterota bacterium | reverse complement strand
TACAACTACCTGTGCACCGTCCACGCCCCTAACATGAAAGGCGAGATCACGGTCTCATGAGCGGCAGCCGGTACGTCGACCCCGTCGTTTCCGTGAACGCATGACGGCGACTCGGTTTGCTCAATGAGGTGGTGACATGTTCAATGCTATCCTGAGCGCGACCGACGGTTCTAAGGCAGGCGATCTCGCCCTGGTTTACGCAACAGAGCTAGCTGTCGATCAGAAGGCTCGTCTGCTGGTGGTCCACGTAGATGAACTGGTGCCTGGTCATGGCGGTGCGCAGCACGTTCAGGCGCTCGAGCCAGAGATCAAGACGCGGATTGCCGAGCAGGTTGCCGCGTTGAAAGCAGACGGTCTCAACGTCGACTTCGAGGTCCATCGCGTCACATTCAGCGGCCCCGCTCACGCGATCGCTGACGCCGCGACTGCGGCCACAGCTGACCTGATCGTTCTCGGCAGCGTGGGCAGCGGACCCCTGAAGGGGTTGCTGCTCGGGAGCGTTGCTCACCGCTTGCTACAGATCGCGCCATGCCCTGTACTGGTCGTCCCTGCGAAAGACCGATAGGTGCTTCGCCCACCCCGAGCCGCGGGATGCGAGCACCGACCCCGCCGATCAGTCGTGGTCTTCTGCGGCTGAGCGAGTGCATCGACTACGACCAGAACCTGGCCGGTCAAAGGAGAGATCATGGCGAAGCCATTCGATGTCGAAGTCACCGGAACGGGAGAGACCGGGTCGACGGTTTGGAGGCGCCCGAGTGACAGACGAGCTGATCGATTTCGTCATCCGCAGCTAACGCTGACTCGACGCACTCGCTGACGTGGTGCAGCCAGTGGTCTGCAATGTATACAGCCTCCTGGGCGCTCCGCGTGCGGCACGCTGGAGCGCCGGTGCGACCTCCGCGTCGCGGTCACGCCCTCGCACCCCCGCCCTTACGGACGTGCCATTACGGGTCTGGCCCTCAGGGACGGCCATTACGTGACCCATTTCACACGCGCATTCCGACGCAAGCCGGTGACATCGTACGGGTCTGTCAGCCAAGGGCGTTCCGGTGCGCAATCGCCGAGACTTGACCTGCCGGCAGGTACTCATGCGAGGGCAGAAGACCGAGCCAAATCGAGAGGTGAGCGGCCATGGCATTCCCCGACCCCGATCCTGACGAGACGCAGGAGTGGCTCGACTCGGTGGACGATTTGATCGCCACCGAGGGCCGTCATCGAGCCAGCCAGCTGCTCGGGCGCGTCCTCGCCCGCGCCAGGTCCCATGGGGTCCAGCCCGGCGACGATCTCACGACCGATTACCGCAACACAATCGGCCCCGAGTCTGAGCCGCATTTCCCCGGGGACGAACTGCTGGAGGCTCGCATTCGCCACTACGTGCGCTGGAACGCGGCCGTGATGGTAGCCCGCGCCAATCACCGGACAGACGGGATCGGTGGGCATCTCGCCACCTACGCCTCGGCGGCGACGCTTTACGAGGTGGGGTTCAACCATTTCTTTCGAGGCAAGACCGAGACGAGCTTCGGAGACCAGGTGTTCTTCCAAGGGCATGCCGCACCGGGTTTCTATGCGCGAGCATTTCTGGAGGGTCGGCTCGGCGAAGAACAGCTGGATGGGTTCCGCCGAGAGGTCGGTGGTGGCGGCCTGCCCTCGTACCCCCATCCGCGGCGCACCGACTTCTGGGAGTTCCCGACCGTGTCGATGGGGCTCGGGCTGATCAACGCTGCTTATCAGGCACGCTTCAACCGCTACCTCGCCGATCGCGGCATCCGCGACACCTCTGATGCCAAGGTGTGGTGCTTTGCCGGCGACGGTGAGATGGACGAGCCCGAGAGCCTGGCCGCCGTGGCGCTTGCCGGCCGGGAACACCTCGACAACCTCGTCTTCGTCGTGAACTGCAACCTGCAGCGTCTTGATGGGCCAGTTCGAGGGAACGCCAAGGTGATCCAAGAGCTCGAAGGGGTGTTCCGAGGCTCCGGATGGAATGTGATCAAGGTCGTCTGGGGAGGAGAGTGGGACCCACTGCTTGCCGCCGACAGCGACGGCGTTCTCGTCGAAAAGATGAACGGGACTCTCGACGGCCAATACCAGAAGTTGCGAGTCGAGACGGGCGGCTACATTCAAGAGCACTTTTTCGGTCCTGATCCCCGGCTCCGCCAGCTCGTCGCCCATCTGACCGACGATGAACTGCGGCGGTTGCGCCGCGGCGGTCACGATCCGATCAAGGTATACGCAGCCTATCGGGCAGCCGTCGAGCATCGCGGAACCCCAACGGTGATCCTGGCCAAGACCGTCAAGGGATGGGCACTCGGCCCGGATATCGAGGCGCGCAACGCCACCCACCAGATGAA
>PNBE01000044.1 GCA_003135895.1 Candidatus Dormiibacterota bacterium | reverse complement strand
CAAATCCGTATAGTCTGCTGATTGTCCGGGTGCTCACCCGGAACGGCCGGAGGGGCGACCGACACCGAACACGCACATCGGAGGTCGCCCTCAATGACTCAACTCAAGGCGCTGATCGACAACTGGATCCTCATCGCGCAAGGCCTGCTGGCGAGCGTCGGCGCGCTCGCCTTCCTGATCGCGTTCATGTACAAGATCGTGGCCGTCGACCCCGCGAACGTCGCCCAGGCGAAGAAGTGGATCGGCCGCATCGTCTTCGGCACCATCGGGGTCGAAGTTGCGGGCACGCTGACCCACGCGCTGATCGCCAGCGTCCCCGCGACAATTCACTGAGCCGCGCTGGTGCAGTCGCTGCCAGGAATCGTGCAGGGGATTCGCGATCCCCTCGGCACGGTCCTCCAACTGCTGACCGGAGTGCTCTCCCACTTCATCACGACCGCTCGCGCCGACCTCGACTCGGAGTTGAGTCGCTATCTCTTCACCACCGCCGACCCGACAGCATCGGGTATCCGCGCATTGACTGCGAATCCGGCGATCGCGCACCTGAATGGATCGCTCGCGCTGGTCGCGGACGTGCTGGTCGGTGCCGTCCTGCTCTATGCATCGCTCCGGAGCATCTTCGAGCACTCAATCCGTGCGCGCTACGCCCTGCACCTGGTGATTCCACGCGTCTTGGCGGCGATCGTGATGGTGCACGGCTCGATCTACTTCATCCAGATGGCGATCGATCTCAACAACGCGATCGGTGGCGTGGCCCAGTCGCTCGGCGGTCCGTTGACGAGCGCGACGCTTCCCTGGTCGGCGTCGATGAGCGCAGCGACGGTTTCGATCATCCAGGGCTCGCAGGACCTGTTCCACGCGATGTTCGCGCTCGGCGTGGTCGTGGCGGTGGTGATTCTCGTCCTCTCGTATGTCATCCGCACGGCGATGCTGGACATCCTCGTCGTGCTTGCACCGCTTGCGGCGCTGTGTTCGGTGCTCCCGGACACGCGCCGCTATGCGTCCACCTGGCTCCGGCTGTTCATGGTCGCGGTGTTCATGCAGGCTGTGCAGTTGATCATCCTTCGGGTTGCGACAGCAGTCGGATTCGGCGCCGGAAGCGGCGTCGCGGAAAGCCTGTTCGCGCTCGCGATCCTGTGGATCGTCCTCAAGGTTCCGGGAACGCTCCATGCGGCGACCCATATCGAGACGGGTGGGCACACCGCCGTGCGACATGTCCGGCGCTCGATGCACAAGGCGTTGGCGCCGGCGCACCGCGTCGTGCGCCACCGGACCGCGCTGTGATTCGTGCCTTCGCGGCAGTTACCGCGCTGATCACGGTCGGTCTGTGCGGCGGCACAGCGCTCGCGAGCGCCGTGGTGAGCGGCACCGAGACGGGCACTGCCTTCGTGAAGCCGCTGACCCACTCATGGATGTCCCAGGGCTTCGGATGCACGCTCTTCGCCTTCGAACCCGTGGACCTGGCGTGTCCCGGTGGACACTGGCACTCGGGCATCGACCTGGCAGCCACGCGCGGCACGCCTGTGATGGCGACTCTCCCGGGCATCGTCACGGTCATCATGTCGGCAACGGGATACGGGTTGCACGTTGTCATCAGTCATGCCAACGGTCTGAGCAGCCTCTACGGCCATCTCGACACGGTGCTGGTCGCGAGCGGCGGTGAAGTGCTGGCGGCCCAGATCATCGGAACCGTGGGATCTACCGGGAACGCGACCGGACCCCACCTGCATTTCGAGATCCGGCGTGATGGGATCGCCGAGGATCCACGGCTGGACCTCGCGCTGCCGTGAATCCCCTACCCCGTGGTCACACCCGACGCGCTGCGACTCTCCGCCGCCATGCGTCGCGCCTGCTGCCAGACAACCCATATCCGCTGCACGGCGGTGACGTTGGTGAGGATGGCAAGAATCCACAACGCCCAGATCAGCAGCGGCGCGACGACAAGACCGATGACCGTGATCACGACACGCTCTGGACGCGCCAGCAGTCCACCGTCGCCGTTGAACCCGAGCGACTGTGCGCGCGCCCGGACATAGGAGACGAGCAACGATCCGGTCAACGCGAACACCACGAGCATCGGCTCCAGCGTGTGATGGCCGTGGAAGATGAAGTAGTACAGGAGCGCGATCGATGTCATCGCCTCTGCGTAGCGATCCACTGTGGAGTCGAGGAACGCCCCGTAACGTTGCTCGCGACCGCTGACCCGGGCGAGCGCTCCATCAAGGATGTCGAATCCACTCGCGATCAGCAACAACAGGCCACCGGGCAGGAGGAATCCCAGTGCAATCAGAACCGCGGAGCCGGCGCAGATGCACAGCCCGAGCATGGTCAGGATGTTCGGCGTCAGATGCAATGCACGGAGCGCAGGAACGACGCGACGCGCGCCGGACCTAACCCAGTCCTGGAGCCTGGACGTGAACACTCGATACCTCCGTGCTCGCACCGGCACGTTCGCGTGCCACGCGATACACGTCCAGAACCTCGTCGACAACGTGTTCCCAGTCATACAGCTGCGCTTTGACGAGTCCGCGCTCGCTCATGCCCTTCCGTCGTGCCGGGTCATCGAGTAGCGCGCCGAGCGCCGCAGCCCACTCCTTGGGATGACGCGGGGGAACGAGCACCCCATCGTAGTCGTGCAGGATCACGCTGCTGAAGCCGGGGATCGACGAAGCGATCACCGGCACGCCGCTGGCCATGGCCTCCAGCAGCACGATGCCGAAGCTCTCCCCCCCCGTCGCGGGCGCGCAGAAGATGTCGGCGGAGGCGTAATACCTCGGCAGCAGCTCCGAGGAAACCCGGCCGGCGAACTCGACATCCGGAATACCCATGGCAGCAACCTGGCTCTCGTAGCCCCAGCGCATCGGGCCGTCCCCGACGACCACGAGGCGCGCGTCATCGCGAAGGCGTCGCAGCTGGCCATAGGCCTCGAGCAATGTCGGCAGTCCCTTGCGTGACTCGAGCCGGCCGACGAAGAGAATCGTCGCCTTGCCGGGTGTCCGCAGCTCGTCGAGCTGGGGATGGTTGGGATTGAATCGCGAGCAGTCGATGCCGTTCGGAACGACCCGATACTCACCTTCGAAGTACCGCGCAATGAAGTCGCGCGCGGGCACGCTCACCGCGACGTGGACGTGGAGGCGGTTGAAGTAGCGCTTGAGAAATGGCCGGCCGTAGTAATACCCGAGGTTGCGGCGAGCCATCGCATGGAAGGTCCCGACGTTGGCACCGCTGTGGAAGCGCAGCACGGTGATCGGCAGCGACGGCACGAGCGGCTCGTGATAGTGCACGACGTCGAAATGGTTCTCGTCGAGCAGCGCTCGCACCCGCCGCACCAGGTGGAACGACAGCGCGATGCGGGCCACCGANNCGGCTCGACGGCGCGAGCACGGTCACGTCGTGGCCGCGGGCCCGCAGCTTTGCAGAGAGATGGCGGACGTGCTCGGTGACTCCCCCGGGGTGCATGAAGTCGTACGGGGAGACGAGGCAGATCTTCATCGCGTCCCGGTCGCCGGCCAGATGGGGTCGAGGACGTGCCATTGCTCGGGGTGCTCGCGAATCGCCTCCTCGAAGATGCGCAGCAACATCTGCGCAGTCTTGCGCACCTCGGCATCCCTGGGCGCATCCGGGGAATAGCGGATCTCCGGGTGCACCACCGCGTTGACCCGGTATCGGTTGCGGACGAGCAGGATCGGAACGATCGCGGCGCCGGCGCGGATGGCGATCTCCACCGAGCCGATCGGGATCGGCGCCGGCGTGCCGAAGAACTCGAGGGGCTCGCCGTTGCCGATGAGGTCGCGGTCGAGCGCCATCGCCACGACGCCGCCGGAGCGGAGCACCTTGAACACCTCGCGCATGGACGCGGCACCGAGGCGGCGAGCGACCTGAGGGTCGCCTTCGCGCATCGCCTGGGTGTCGATGGGAATGATGTGGACGCCCTGGGCGCGGCGTGCCCCCACCACACGGTCGAAGAGTTGCTGAGGTCGGAGCACTTCGGCGAGCAAGGCCATCCGGCCGCCCATCTTGTTCCAGCCCGCCAGGCCCACCTCCCAGGACCCGAAGTGCATCGAGGCGACGACCACGCCATTGCCCCTCGCGATCGCATCCTCGAAGTGATACAGGTCCTTCATATCGATTCGCGACGGTAGATCGGTCCGTCGCGATGACATCTCCATGACATCGACCCAGCAGTGGGTGAGGTTGCGAACGTTGCGCCGCACCAGATGCCTGAGTGAGCGGTCGCCGATGGTGGGAATGACGTGGCGCAGGTTGTCGCGCAGACCGTCGAACCTGCTCGGCACCGTGGCCAGGAGCGCGTCGGCGGCGCGGTCACCGAGCCAGTACGAGACCGACTGCGGGAGCGTACCGACCAGGGCCTCGGCCCCGCGGTACGCGTAGTACGGCAGCATCGGATCCCGCGCGGCACGCTCGGGTGCGCTCGGTGTCACCGCCACGTCGCGGGCTTGCGTCAACGCTGTCGGCTTCCGATTGCTCGGCGGTTAATTCGTCGCGGGTGTGGCGGGTTCCGCCTCCGCTGCTGCGGGCAGGACGTCGGCCACATGACCGTTCTGCCGCCCTCCGGTGATCTCGACCCCGGCGATGAACTCCTCGGTCGCGCGGTGAGCCTCGTCGTCGGAAACCTGACGAGGCGGTGACTTCATGAAGTACGACGCCGGGCCTTCGAGCGTGCCGCTCAGGCCACGGTCGAGCCCGAGCTTGCAGCAGCGCACTGCGTCGATGACGATGCCCGCGCTGTTCGGCGAGTCGTGCACCTCGAGCTTCAGCTCGACGTTGAGCGGCACGTCACCGAAGGACTTGCCTTCGAGGCGGATGAACGCCCACTTGCGGTCGTTGAGCCACGGCACGTAGTCCGACGGCCCGATGTGGATGTGATCCTTCGCCATCGGCGTCGCGAGCTGCGACTGCACGCTGTTGGTCTTGCTGATCTTCTTGCTCATCAAACGCTCGCGCTCGAGCATGTTGAGGAAGTCGGTATTGCCACCGAAGTTGAGCTGATAGGTGTTCTCGAGCTCGACGCCGCGTTCACGGAACAGGTGCGTGAGCACGCGGTGGACGATCGTGGCGCCGACCTGCGACTTGATGTCGTCACCGATGATCGGAACGCCGGCCTTGCGGAAGCGCGCCTGCCAGTAGTCCTCGCGAGCGATGAACACGGGCATGCAGTTCACCATCGCGCACGGCGCCTCCAGGATCTGCTCGGTGTACCAACGGGTTGCGGCCTCGCTGCCGACCGGCAGGTAGTTGACCACCACGTCGGTGCCGGTGTCCTTGAGCACCTGGGCGATGTCGACCGTCGACCCGGGAGCCTTGGTGATCACCTCGGACAGATACTTGCCGAGCCCGTCGTGGGTCATCCCGCGCAGGACAGGGACGTTCAGCTTCGGGACGTCGCTGAACTTCACTGTGTTGTTCAGCCCGCTGAAGATCGCCTCGGAGACGTCCTTGCCGACCTTCTCCTTGTCGATATCGAACGCCGCGGAGATCTCGATGTCGGAGATGTGGTAGCCGCCGAGGGCGACGTGCATGAGCCCCGGCACGGCGTCATTCGGATCTGCGTTCTTGTAGTACTCGAGTCCCTGGATGAACGACGAGGCGCAGTTGCCCACGCCGATGATCGCGACTCTGACTTTCTTGCTCACGACGCGCCCTCGTGTATCGGTGTTGGTGATGTGATCTCGGCGGGCATCCCTGCTGAAGAGATGAGTCGAGCGAAGCTCTTGAAGTGCGTGGCGATGGCGTCACGGTCGAGTCGGCAGAACACCTCTCGCCCCTCGCGCCGGGTCCGGATGACCTCCGCCTTGCGGAGGATGCGCAGATGCCAGCTCATGCGCGGCTGGCTCACCTGACAGAAATCGGCAAGCTCGGAGACACGCATCTCGGAGGTCGTCGCGAGGCGCTCCACGATGAGCAGCCTGGTCGGGTTGGCGAGCCCTTCGAAATGGACCGACAGGTCGCTGGCTCCGATGGCGATGCTCCCGGGCAGTGCCCGGCGCGGCGGCCGCGCGGCGGCGTCAGAACTCATAAAGGAATCTTTCATAAAGGATCGCTTATGAATGTTAGACGGCTCGGGGCTCTGAGCGCAAGCCCTGGCAGGTCAGTCAGGCACCTCCTGGTCCCGCTCGAAGCCCGGCGCTGCCTCGTCGGCGCCGGGCGCGATCGCCTGAGGGTCCACGCCCGGCACCGGCGCCTCTCCGGCCGGCGCGGCCAGCTCCTCGGGGACGCCCTCACCGGCACCCACCGCGGGAGCCTCGCGATCCTCGTACGACGGCAGGATGGCCGCGAGCAGCCGGAGGATCACCACGCAGACGAGGATCACCACGATGAATGCGACAGCGGCGAGCCCGATGCCGCCGAGTACAGACCAGATGTCGAGGAGCATCCGAGAAGGATGGCAGGCACAGCTACGATCGATCCCATGACCGAGTTGCCCAGCGCCGCTGAGCTTCCCGCCTCGCTCACAGTCCGGCGCGGAAGGATCGTGTTCCGGGCTCGGAGGCCGGTCGCGCTCGTGCTCCCCCTGCTGGCGGTCACCGAGATCGCCGGCGTCATCTGCCTGCTCATCGGCGCCACCATCGGGTGGTTCATCATCGCCGCCCCGGTGATCGGCCTGGCGACCACGGCCGTGGTCCTCCGCCCGGCCCTGGAGCTGACCCGAGACGGCCTGGTCCAGCGCCAGTACCCCTACAGCAGCCTCACCCGCTGGGATGTGATCGCGGAAGTCGGCATCGCCAGGGCGGGGAACCGCGTGATCCTCGCGTACAAGCTCGTCCCCGATGTCCCGCCACCCCGGCACCAGCCCGCGGCGGACATGCTCCGGGCTGTCGACGCGCCCTACGACGGGGGATGGTTCGCCGACTCGCTCGCCGGGGGACCCGACGAGGCGCTCGCGGTGGTCACCCGCTACCTGGCGGACCCGGGCCTGCGTGCCATGCTCCCGGTCACACACCGCTGAGGGGAGAGCGCGCCCGTATCCTTACCCGTTGCCGCGGATACGTGCGGTTGTGTTACGACGACCCAGGGTAGCCAAGTGGTCAAGGCAGCGGTCTGTAAAACCGTGTACCGATGGTTCGACTCCATCCCCTGGGACCACCAAGCCCCCTAGGGTCCGCCGTCGTATTGAACCTCTTGCGTGCCGTTGCGGACGTAGAGAAAGGCGTGCTGCCCCGGAGGTACGTCGCCTCCTCCGAACTGCCCAGTCGCGGGATCGCGTGGAAATATCTGGCCACCCCCGGAGAGTCCTCGCATGTGGGTTGTTCCGCCGATGGTCCATGTGACGATGGCGCCTGAGTGCGCGCGGCTCAATGCAGCGAGGGGACTCGTACTGCTCCCCGCAAACGCATACCAACCGGTGCCGCCCGGACCCGTCAAGTTCCAGTAGCAGATCGCGTTTCCGGTGGGGACGTAGCTCGATTCATCGCCGCATGACGCGGTGAACGCAACGTTGACTCCCAGCGAGGTCACGACGATGTGGCCGGCCACGGGAAAGGGCGTGGGAACCGGGGTTGGCGCCGTTGTCGACGTCGGAGTCGGAGCCGGCGTGGCTGTCGGAATTGGAGTCAGCGTGGCGGTTGGCGTTGGCGTTGCGGTTGGCGTCGCCGAGGAAGTCGTGGTGCTCGAACCGCAGCCTGCCAGGATCATCACGCCACCGATTGCCTGTCCCTGGATGGCGTGACCGTTCATGGAGTGGAAAACAGGATCCCGAAAGATGCGGTTACGGAGACCACACCTGACCTCCGGTGACGCGTCACCGGAGCGTCAGGGTCACCCGCCTCACCCCCGCCCGGCGCGACCCGCGGCTGGGGGCGCGACTCACCGAACTGGTGAAGCCGTACTCATGCTTTCACTTCACGCACGACGATCCACGCGAGCCCTTGAACCCGAGCCCGCACGCGCAGCTCGAACAGATCACCGTGCCTGCGACAGTCGTTGTCGGTGCGCTCGATGTGCCCTGCTTTCGCGCCATGCCGATGTCCTGTCACGACGCATTCCTCGTGCATACGCGATCACGGTTCCTGACGCGGGACACATGGTGAACCTGGAGGCGGTCGACACGGTGAACACCATCCTGAGCGAAGCGATGGCGTTCGCTGGCTAAGCCGAGCGGATCACGTAACGGTTGTACCGAAAACGGGACCACACATAGCCGACAGCCATCAACCCCACGCACCACGCGACCGCGAGGATTGCAGAGTTCCCGATCGGTGTTCCGGTCAACAGGCCACGCAACGTGTTGATGATCGGGGTGAACGGCTGATTCTCCGCAACCCACCGAACGCCCGCGGGCATCGACGCGGTCGGCACGAAGGCGCTGCTGATGAAGGGCAGGAACTGCGGGATCAGTGACAGGCCGTTCGCGCCGGCCGGAGTCTTGGCCTGCAGGCCGATCGCGATGGTGAGCCAGGTGAGTGCGAGGGTCAGCAGGGCGAACACACCGACAGCCGCAACCCATTGCAGCGGTGTCGCGGTCGGCCGGAATCCAAGCCCGAGTGCGACGGCGACGACCAACGCGCCGCTGATCAGTGTGCGGGTGAGGCTGCCGAGGACCTGGCCGGTCAGCACCGAGGTGCGCGTGATGGCCATGGTGCGAAACCGGGCGATGATGCCTTCATTCATGTCGATGCACACGTTCACCGCCGTTGCGGCGGCACTGGCACCGGCGGTCATGACAAGGATGCCCGGAGCCAGATAGTCGATGTAGTGGCCACCCGCCGGCGTGGCCGTCCCGAGACCTGCGCGCAGTGTGTTCCCGAACACCCCGACAAACAGCAGCAGCAGGAACACCGGCACCATCAGGCCGCTGACGCTCAGTATTGGGTAGCGAAGTGAGTGCCTGATGTCGCGTCGCATCATGGTCGCCGAGTCGCGCAATGCATACGCTGATGTGCTCATGCCGATACCCCCGGTGCTGCATGCGGGGTGCCGGTCAGGGCGAAGAACACGTCGTCGAGGTCCGGCGTCTGGACGGTGACGCTCTCGACGTTGAGGGCCTGTTCGTCCAGCCGGTCAAGCAGGCGTTTGAGCGATTGAGGAGTGCCGTCGGTGGGGACGTCGAGGACGAGTGAGTCGTGACTGGGTGAGTCCTGGTGCACCGAGTCATGGCCGAGGACGCGCGCCGCTGCGCTGAGCGCGCCGGGTTCGCCGAAGTGCAGCCGCACGCGGCTCCCGGGGATGCGGCGCTTGAGCTCGTCCGGCGTCCCGGTGGCGACCAGACGGCCCTGGTCGAGGACCCCGATGCGGCCGGCAAGGTCGTCCGCCTCATCGAGGTTCTGGGTGGTGAGCAGGACGGTGACCCCGCCGGCGACGAGCTCGCGGGTGATCTGCCACATGGTGTGGCGGCTGCGCGGATCGAGACCAGTGGTGGGCTCGTCGAGGAAGATGATTTGCGGGTCGCCGATGAGGGTCATCGCGAGGTCGAGACGGCGTCGCATGCCCCCCGAGTACTTGAGGACCATCTGGCCCGCCGCGTCGACGAGGTCGAATCGCTCCAGCAGTTCATCGACACGACGCCGGCCCGTCCGCCGGTCCAGGTGATGGAGATCGGCCATCAGGAGCAGGTTCTCCCTGCCGCTGAGCAGGAAGTCCACCGCGGAGAACTGCCCGGTGAACCCGATCGCGTCGCGAACCGCCTGGGGCTCGCGGTTGACATCGAAGCCGGCGACGTGAATGTCGCCGGCGTCGGCGCGGATGAGTGTCGAGAGAATCTGCACGGTGGTGGTCTTGCCGGCTCCGTTGGGGCCGAGCAGCGCGAACACCGTGCCCTCGGCGATCTCGAGGTCGATGCCGTCGAGGACGACCTTGTCGCCGAATGCTTTGCGCAGCCCGGTGACCCGGACCGCCGGCCGCGTGGTCACGGGGTTCACACAGCACCCGCCGCGGTCTTACTCGCGACCGAGCGGTGGATGGTGATGTCGCCGAATGCGCTGCGGGCGCGAACTTCGACGGCCGCTTCGCCGGGACCTGGCCGGCCGGCGGAGTCGAGCTCGTTGTACACCTTGCCGAATTTCGTGTTGAGGTCCAGCCAGGCTGCGACACCGTCGCGAATCCCGATGTCCACCTTGCCGAGCGACGTCTGAGCGACGACGGTTCCCCCTGCCACCTCGCCGAGGCGCACATCGCCGTTCGCGGTTTTGGCGACCACGGTGGCGTGGGAATGGTCGACCGAGATCGAGCCGTTGGCTGCGATCACCCGGAGGTCTCGTGAGACGTCGCCGATCCAGGTGTCGCCGTTTGCGCCCTTGATCACCGCGGTGCCGTCCACGGAGCCGATGCGCACCGTGCCGGATCCCGTGTTGATCTGCGCATGGCCGGACGCGCGAGCGAGCGCGATGTCTCCGACCCCGGTGTTGAAGTGCGCCGGGCCGGCCTGGTCGACCTGGATGTTGCCGACGCCGGTGTTGTAGTGGCACTCGCCGAGCGGTCCGGAGCACTGCAGGGCGGCGATTCCTGCATCGCCCCGAATCTGCGAGCCGGAAGGAAGATCGATCTCCACGTCGATCGACTCGCCGCCGCCGCGCGGCGAATAGCGCCGCCATCCCTTCGGCGCCTTGATGAGCAGACGGCCGTCGGCAAATTCGACGCGCGTCTGCTCCGCGGCGGCGACGTCGGTCTTCTTGGCGGGGTCGGTGGGACGTATCTCGACGACGGTGTCGCGGCGATCGCTCGCCTTGATCCGGACGTCGCCGACGCCGAGCTCCAGGGTGACGAGGATCGGGTCGGGTGTCTCGAAAGTAGGCATGGTTGTTCTTTCTCCAGTGGGTGGCGGGCTAGCGAGCCCAGCCCGTGTAGCGGCCGGGACCGGATGAGGCGCGGCCCGGGCGGCGCCCGGGGTCGGTACGATCCAGTGCGAAGTTCGCCGCGCGGACGAGCCATGTATTGACGGAAAGGCCCTCGCTGCTCGCGGCCTGCTCCACCCTCGTCTTGAGCTGGTCAGGCATGCGCAGGTTGATGCGCGACGTCCCCCCGTCATCGGCTTCACCGAAGCTCCGCGGCCCGAAGTCGGGCGCACTGTCGTAGCTCGCATCGGAGAAGTCGTCACCCCCCGGCTCAACCGGCGGAGGCGTCACGACGAACTCAGGATTGCGCCCTCGGATGCGCAGTTCGACCGATCCCGGCGCGAGCTCACGGGTGATCTCATCCGCGGCCGCACCGAGTGCGTCCTGCAATGCCAGGCGAATTGCAGCATCGAGCGGTGCGGCAAGGCGTTCGGCAAGGGCTCGCGCCTCTTCGCCTCCGGCTTCCGCCGCGTCCGCAAGCTGCTGATGGATGGTCTCGACGTAAGGGAGTAGGTCCATGGCGCCACTATGGCACCAGCGATGGTGCCATGTCAAGCAATGCTGAGCCAAATTGGCTCAGAGGCGTCGCCTGGCGCTATTGAGGGGATCGGCTCCGCCGTCGTGATCACCGGGGCGTACGCCTGCAACTGCAACTGCGACCAGGGCCGCGACCTGGCCGGCGACTTCGTCCGGGCTGCGATCCTGACCGGCGAGCTCATCGACAAATGCAAAGCTGGTCAACGCTTGGAGCGTGTTCAACAGCCGATCGTCGTCAGCCCCCGAACGTTGGAGCAGCACCCCGATGATGTGGCGCCGGCGCGCGTTGCGAGCACCGTGCCCGGAGAGCTCCCCGGTGCTCATGACGGCCAGCGCGCGAAGCCGCTGAATCACCAGGCGATGCACCGTGTAGAAGTGGCAGAAGATCTGCACGAGGGTTTCGAGCGCAGCCGCGGGATCGGCGGCCGCGAACGCCTCGGGGATGCGTAGCAGGCCGCCACTCGCTGCAAGGTCGTCGTAGACCGCTTCCAGCAAGGTGTCACGATCGCCGAACTGGGCGTAGACAGTCACCCGAGACACCTGTGCGCGCCCGGCCACGCCTTCGAGCGTGAAGCGGCGCTCACTCAGGAGTTCCTCGCGTGCAGCCGCGACGATCCGCGTGCGGCGCTCGTCCATTGCCGTCGCACGCCGCCCGAGTTGGTACTCACTCCTCGCGGGGACCGAGGCGGCTTTCGGTCCGGCAACCATGCTCCTGGCGTTTGCGGGCGGTGATGGCCGCCCGGAGCCTACGGCCCAGCTTAACGCCACCCGCTGGCGCGCGGTGATCGACACCAACCTCACCGCGACCTACATCACCGTCCGGACCTTTGCGCTCGGCATGATCGAACGCGGCCGAGGATCGATCGTCACCATGTCGTCGACCGCGGGGCGGCAGCCCGGCGGCGCGTCGGTCGCGTACGCCGCCGCGAAAGCGGTGTGGTGATGCTGACGCGGCATCTCGCCGTCGACCTCGCGCCGCACGGTGTGCGCATCAACTGCACCCCTTCGGCGATCGAGACCGAACGCCTCATCGAGCTCATGCCGGCCCCCGCCCGGGAGCAACTCGGGCAGTCGTTTCCCTTGCGCAGGATCGGCACCGTCGACGACGTCGCCGACACCGCGCTGTTTCTCGCCACACGGCAGTCATCGTGGATCACCGGCGTGACCATCGACCTCACCGGCGGACGCGTCTCGGCGTGATGCCGTGCTGCTCCTGGTCATCCTTCATGGCGCGAGCACTACCTTCAGGGCCTCGCGCCGCTCGAACAGCTCGTAGCCCCGGACCCCCTCGTCCAGCCGCATGCGGTGCGAGATGATCGCCTCCGGGTGCACCACGCCGCTCGACACCATGGCGAGCGACTCATCCCACCGCCCGATGATGTTCGCCGTGCCGCAGAACTTGAGGTCAATGGCCTTGATGAACGTGGTGTTGAGGGGCAGCTCGAGCTCCTGATCGCTGTGCACACCGATGACGCTGATCCGTCCGCCGGCGCGGGCGATGTCGATGCAATCCAGCAATGCGGAGGCGAGCCCGACGCACTCGAGCACGGCGTCGGCGCCGCGGCCGCCGGTTCGATCCTGCACAAAGCTCGGGACGTGCACGTCGTTGGCGTCCACCGGTATCGCGCCGAGGCTCCGGGCCATCTCGAGCCGCTGCGACACCGTGTCGACGGCATAGATCGTCGATGGCTCGAAACGGCGCGATCCGAGGATGGCCATGAGGCCGACAGGGCCGCAGCCGACAACGGTCACCACGTCACCTTTCTCGATTCGTGCCTCGCTCGCGCAGTCGTAGCCCGTGGTGAAGATGTCACCGACGAAGAGCGCCTGCTCGTCGCTCATCGAGGCGTCGATGGCGTGGAGCACGAGGTCCGCATTGGGGACGCGCACGTATTCCGCCTGGGCGCCGGCGACGTCGCCGAAGAACGAGCCGTAGCCGAAGACGCGCTGATCCGGACACCGGCTGAAGAGCCGCCGCTCGCAGTACCAGCACTCGCCGCACGGGATCGTGAACGAGCCGACCACACGATCCCCCACGGCGAAGCGGCGCACGTCGCCGTCAACCGCCTCGACGACGCCGACAAACTCGTGCCCGAGCACACCACCCGGGCTCATGCCTGGGATGCGGCCGTGCACGACGTGCAGGTCGCTCCCGCAGATCGCGGTTCTGGTCACTCGCACCAGCGCGTCGCCGGGCTCATCGATGCCGGGTTTGGGGACGTCGACCAGCTCGACCACACCGAAGTCCTTGAAGACCAGCGCCCGCATCGTCAGCGTCGGTGCCGAGCGCTTGTCAGTGCGCCTCTTCCTCGGCCGCGCGACGCTGGATGACACGATCGCGAAGCTCGTCCTCGAGGTCACCCGGGTGTTCCACGTCGCGTCGAAGCCAGAAGGGAATGCGCTCCGGCTCACCCGCTGCCAGCGCTTTCGCCCTCGCGTCGAGGAAGGCACGCAGCGCGGCGTCAACCGCGACTGCGAGGTCGGCACCGCCCGCGGTCAGGGGTTGGACGAGATCGCTCGCGACGACCACGCTATTCAGCGGCGCAGCCGGTGGCTTCGACCCGAAAAGACGCCCGAGCCACGACATGCGCCGAGTGTACGCAGTCGCGGGCTTCTCCCTCAGGTCCGAGGCGCGGCGCGGTACCGTACACGCCGTGGCCAAGCCCGCGGCGACGACGCTGCACCTCCAGTGGACCGGCGACCCTGAAGCGGATCGACTCATCAGCAAAGATCCCACCGCGTTGCTGATCGGCTTCTGCCTCGATCAGCAGGTGCCGATCGAGTGGGCATTCCAGGGTCCGCTGCGCATGCGCGAGCGCCTGGGCACCGTTGACCCGGTCGAGGTCGCGAACATGGACCCGGACAGGGTCGAGAAGGCGTTCCAGACGCCGCCCGCGCTCCACCGCTTCCCGGTCAGCATGGCGCAGCGCGTCTATGCGCTCTGCAAGGTCATCACCACCGAATATGGAGGCGACACAACCAGGATCTGGACCGAGGCCAAGGACGCGAAGGAGCTGCAGCGGCGCTTCGCCGCCCTGCCCGGTTTCGGTGCCGCCAAGGCGCGGATCATGGTCGGCGTGGTCGCCAAGCACCTGGGCGTCCGTCTCCCGGGGTGGGAGACCATCGCCCCCGACTGGCCGACCCTGGCGGACGTCAAGACGGTCGCGGAACGCGAGCAGTACCAGGCGCAGAAGCGTGCGTTCAAAGCCGCGCTCCGCGCTGAGGCCGCGGCCAAGGATGGAGCCGGAAAGCCGCCTGCGACGAAGAAGCGGTCCGCAAAGACGGTGGCGCGTGGCCGGCGCTGAGATCACTGTCTTCGAGGACGGCGGTGTCCGTATCGTCAAGGTCGGTCCGATGGGCCCGTACGGGAACAACGCGTACGTGGTGCGCGACGTGGCGGCCCGCGTGGCGGTGCTCGTCGACATGCCCCTAGATGAGGAGCCGCTGCTCGCCGCGATCGCGGCCGAAGGCGGTGTCCAGACGGTGATCGCCACCCACTGGCACCCCGATCACTGGATGACGTATGACGCCGTCCGCGCCGCCACGGGTGCGCCCGTTCTGGTCGGCAGCAGCGAGATCAAGATTCCAAAGGAACGCATCGACGGCCGCCTCGATGATGGGGCGGAAGTGCCGGTGGGCAGCGCACGCATCGGCGTGATCCACACGCCCGGGCACACACCGGGCAGCATCTCCCTGCGCATCGGCAAGGCGGTGATCACCGGCGACACGCTGTTCAACGGAGGCCCTGGCAAGACGAGCGCTCGGGGCGACCTCGAAACCGTCATGGCGAGCATCACCGCGAAGTTGCTGCCATTGCCGGAGGAAACCATCGTGCTCCCAGGGCACGGCACAACCACGACGATCGCCGCCAGTCGCGCCGGGGTCGCTGCGTACGAGCGCCACCCCAAGCCCGCCGGCTTCTACGGTGACGTCGAGTGGGGTGACTGAAGCGGGGTCTTCAGCTGGAGCAAGCACCGCTGGGGAGGCCGGTGGCCTGCACCTGGCCACGGCTCGCGGGCGGTGGGTACTCACGGCGACCGTGCTGGGCAGCGCCATGGCTCAGCTCGACGCCACCGTCGTCGGCATTGCACAGCCGGCCATCGGCAAGGAGTTCCACGCTCAGATCGCAGGCCTGCAGTGGGTTTCGGCCGGATACCTGCTCACCGTCGCCGGGCTCATCCTGCTCTCCGGCGCGCTCTGCGACCGCTTCGGGCGCCGGAAGATCTTCGTGATCGGTGTGGCATGGTTCGCGGTCGCATCGCTGATCTGTGCGATCGCACCCAATATCGGCCTGCTGATTGCCGCTCGAGGCCTGCAAGGCGTCGGCGGCGCGCTGCTCACTCCCGGAAGCCTTGCCATCCTCGAGGCGTCATTCGCCC
This sequence comes from Candidatus Dormiibacterota bacterium, assembly GCA_003135895.1. Taxonomy (GTDB): domain Bacteria; phylum Chloroflexota; class Dormibacteria; order Aeolococcales; family Aeolococcaceae; genus Palsa-851. The sequence continues at coordinate 2,703 of PNBE01000044.1, read as the reverse complement.
CTGGAGAGCGCGGCCGCGCCATCGGCGCCTGGTCCGGTCTCGGCGGTGTCGCGACCGCATTGGGACCGTTCGTCGGCGGGTTCCTGATCTCGGCCGTGTCGTGGCGCTTGATCTTCCTCATCAATCTGCCGATCGCCGCCGCGGTGATCTTCATCTCCGCTCGCCACGTCCCGGAATCGCGCGACCCCAACGCGTCCGGGTACATCGACATCGCCGGCAGCGCTCTCACCGTGACCGCGCTCGTGGGCATCTCCTACGGGCTCATTCAAGGGTCGAGCGGAGACTGGACGTCTGCGCCGGTGCTCGGTGCCCTCCTGATCGGATGTGTCGCGATGGTTGCGTTCATCATCGTCGAGCTGCGCGTGCGTGCACCGATCGTTCCGCTCGACATCTTCAAGTCCCGCCAGTTCAGCGCGACCAATGGGGTCACGCTGCTGATCTACGGAATGCTCGGTGGGATGTTCTTCCTGCTTCCCATCGAACTGCAGCAGGTCTCGCACTACAGTCCGACCGCGGCAGGCGCATCCCTGCTGCCCATCACATTCATCCTGTTCGCACTCTCGTCGCGTTCAGGCGCGCTTTCGGCGCGCATCGGCCCGCGCCTGCAGATGTCGGTTGGCCCGCTGGTGGTCGCCGCGGGGCTCGCGCTCTTCGCGCGGATCAACGCGGGGGGAAACTATCTCCTGGAAGTGCTGCCGGCCGTGGTGGTGTTCGGCCTCGGCCTTGCGATCACCGTCGCGCCACTCACCGCGACCGCGATGTCCTCGGCGCCTGCGGAGCGCAGCGGACTGGCATCAGCGGTCAACAACACGGTGGCGCGTACCGGAAGCCTGCTCGCGGTTGCGCTCCTGCCCGCGGTCGCCGGAATCACCGGCGACAGCTACCTGCACCCTCCTGTGTTCGAGACCGGGTTTCAGCACGCGGCGTTCATCGCCGCGATCATCTGCGCGGCGGGTGGTCTGCTCGCCGCCGCCACCATCCGCAACGGCCCGCGACAGGGGGCGCCCCTGCGAGCAACCGAGGGCGGCGGGTTCCGTACCGCCGTCGACGCGCCGCCGCTGCGCTCAGGCGCGGACGCCGCGACCGACTGAAACCGCCGACCCGCCGGTCACGGCAGCAGCACGCGGAGCAGAGTCGTCGCAAGCCATTGTTCGTATTGTGGTGCTGACCAGCCGCGCACGTCGCGCAACATCCGGTTGACCTCTGGGCTGGTCAGCGTCCAGACGATCGCCGTCGCCTCGTCGATGTCCATGTCATCGCGCAGCGGGCCGCTCGCAGCGAGCCACTCAGCGAAGGCTTTCAGCTTGCTGAATCGGTTCTCCTGCATGCGAGCCCGCAGATCGGCGATGTCCGGATCGATGACCGCGGCACTTCGCAGGACGTCGTCGATCGGACGGACACGTTCGACCCGCGGGGCGATGTCGGCAGCAAAGCCGGCGATCATCTCCGGCTGAGTCGACACCAAACGGAGCGCACGGGGACCCTCGCCCGCGAGCACGTCAGATCCATCGCTGCTGCCGGTGACCAGGAGGTCGATGAGAGCTGACAGCAGCGCTTTCTTAGTGCCAAAAATGGCGTAAACAGTGTCGGCGGCGACGTCCGCCTGCGCGGCCACGGCATCGATCGTGGTGGCGACGTACCCACGCTCCGCGAACAGCGATCCCGACGCCTGCAGGATGCGGAGCCGCGTCTGCGCCGCCTGTTCCGTGCGGAGCCGAGACCGATATGGACGGCGGCCCTTGACAGATGCCACAGGTTTATCCTAGCATCGCTTTATTCATCCTAGTTTGACTAGGATCAGATCTCACCCGCGGAGGAGCCATCGATGTATGCATTCACACAGGACCTGCCGATCACGACCGACGTCTACGCGCGGATCATGGAAGGAGTTGGTACTGCCCCGCCCGCAGGCTGCATCGTGCACGCTGTGGCGCGCATCGATGGGGGCTTGCGCTACATCGATATCTGGGAGTCCAGGCAAGCCTGCGATCGGTTCCTCCAGGAGCGCGTGCACCCCATCCTGCAGGCCGCGTTCAGCGCCGCCGGGGCAACCCTGCCGCCGGAGCCGGACCGAGACGAGATGGAGCTCATCGATGTGCGCGTCTTCCCGCTGACGCCGATCGAGGTCGGCTGACCACCGCCGCACTCGTCGACGTACCCGCACGGGGAGTCGAACCCCGGTTACCACCTTGAAAGGGTGGTGTCCTAACCGCTAGACGATGCGGGCGCGACCGCCAATCTTAGGTTCGTGCGGGTATGCCGTCGCCGGCCGCGAAGCCAACTCAGCGCGCCGGTATACTCGCGACATGCCAATCCGAGAGATTGCCGGCAAGACCATTGGCTTCGGCCTGGTGGCGGTCGCGCTGATCGTTGGGGGCATCCTCGACCTGCTCGGGGGCCACGTCTACAACGACTATCTGAATACCGCGCTCGGCATCATCCTGATCGCCATGGGCCTGGCGACAGGCGGTCTCGGCACCTTCCTGATCGTCGGCATCCTCTACGAAGAGAAGCTGCGCCGTCAGGACGAACAGGTGCACATCACACCCCGCGGAACACCGCTCGCGCCGCCGCCGCCGTGGGGCATGGCCGACGTCGGCAAGCCACCCGGCGTCGTCCGTGTCGGTGATGCCGCCACATCGGCAGGTGGCGGAGGCTCTCCGCGGGTGATGGCGGTCGTGGTCTCGAACCTCGACGCGCCGA